>DATFQO010000048.1:0-16082 GCA_035264245.1 Solirubrobacterales bacterium | reverse complement strand
CTACGTCTTCGACGAGCACGGCAACCGCTACCTCGACGGTCTCTCCGGCCTCTTCTGCGTCAACTCCGGGCACGGCCGCTCGGAGCTCGGCGAAGCCGCCGCCCGGCAGGTCGACGAGCTCGACTTCTACACGCTCTGGAGCTACGCCCATCCGAAGGCAATCGAACTGGCGGCTCGGATCGCCTCGATGACCCCCGGCGACCTCAACCGCGTCTTCTTCACCTCCGGCGGCTCAGAGGCGGTCGAGTCGGCGCTGAAGCTGGCGCGCAACTACCACCGCGTCCACGGCAAAGGCCAGAAGCACAAGGTGATCGCTCGCGAGGTCGCCTACCACGGCACCTCCCTCGGGGCGCTCTCGGCGACCGGGATCACCGAGCTGCGCAGCCAGTTCGAGCCGCTGACCCCGGGCGGCTGCCACGTCCCCAACACCAACATCTACCGCTGGCCCGAGGAGCGCGACCCGCTCTGGGCGGCCGACGCGATCGAGGAGCGGATCGTCTTCGAGGGCCCCGAGACCGTCGCCGCGGTGATCCTCGAGCCGGTCCAGAACGCCGGCGGCTGCTTCGTCCCGCCCGACGGCTACTTCCAGCGGGTGCGCGAGATCTGCGACACCTACGACGTGCTGATGATCTCCGACGAGGTGATCTGCGCCTGGGGCCGCCTCGGCCACTACTTCGGCTGCGAACGCTTCGACTACGTCCCGGACATGATCACCGTCGCCAAGGCGCTGACCTCGGCCTACGCGCCGATGGGCGGGGTGATCGCATCCGACAGGGTCGCCGAGCCGTTCATGCAGGGCGACGCCTCCTTCGCCCACGGCTTCACCTTCGCCGGCCACCCGATCGCCGCCGCGATCGCGATGGCCAACCTCGACGTCTACGAGCGCGAGGACCTCTGCGGCCACGTGCTGGCCAAGGAGGGCGAGTTCCGACAGATGCTGGAGAGCCTGCACGACCTGCCGATCGTCGGCGACGTGCGCGGCGCCGGCTACTTCCACGCGGTCGAGCTGGTCAAAGACAAGGAGACGAAGGAGAGCTTCAACGACGAGGAGTCCGAGCGGTTGCTGCGCGGCTTCCTCTCCGGCGAGCTCTACAAGCGCGGCCTGATCTGCCGCGCCGACGATCGCGGCGACCCGGTCGTGCAGCTGGCGCCGCCCCTGATCGCCGACACCGAGCAGTTCGAGGAAATCCACGACGTCCTCCATTCGGTGCTGTCGGAGGCCTGGGACCAGGTAGTCGGTGGGGCAGCCGCGCAACCTGCGCAGGCTGATCGGCTCCGCCGAAACTGAGGGGCCACGGTGCTCACCGTCCAGAGCCTGCTTGACGAGCTCGACCTCGAGCTGGCGGCCGGCACGGACGCGGCCGCGGCGCCCGTGCGCTGGGTCCACATCTCCGAGCTCGAGGACCCGACCCCGTGGCTCTCCGGGGGCGAGCTGATGCTGACCACCGGGATCCCGCTGGAGACGGCCGCCAAGCAGCGCGCCTTCATCCGCATCCTCGCCGACCGCAACCTCGCTGGGCTCGGCTTCGGCACCGGCTTCAACCACAAATCGCTGCCGAAGGCGCTGGTCGCCGAGGCCGAGAAGCACGACTTCCCGCTCTTCGAGGTGCCCTATTCCGTTCCGTTCATAGCCATAACCGAGAAGGCCTTCGCCCGGCTGGTCAACGAGCAGTACGAGGTCCTGCAGCGCGGGATCGCGGTCCAGCGCCGGCTCGAGCGGCTGGTCTTGGAGGAGCGCGGTCTGGAGGAAATCGCCGCTACCGTCGCCTCTGCCGTTGGCGGCACCGTCGCCGTGCTCGACAACCGCGGCGAGCGGCTCGCCGGCAAGGGCTTCCGCCGCCAGCTCTCGGCCGAGGCGATCGCCGCGATCCGCAAGGAAGCGCTGAGCCACGCCGGCGACGGCCACCCGTTCGTCCCCTCGCATCCCAACGTCGCCGGCCGGGCGCTGGCCCACCCGGTGATCTCGCCCGGAGGCGGGCCGCCGCAGGCCTGGGTGGTGATCGTCCGCGACTCCGGCGGCCTCGGCGACTTCGAGCGGCTGATCCTGCAGCAGTCGGTGGCGGTGGTGGCGCTGGAGCTGATGCGCCGCCGCGTGGCGCAGGAGACCGAGCGCCGCCTCGCCGGCGACGTGGTCGCGGCCGCGCTCGGCGGGCGGATGGAGGCGACCGAGCTGCGGCGCCGGCTGGAGCCCTTCGGGATCGGCGAGGAGGCGGCCGTCGTCGTCTTCGCCCTCGACGACCCCGCCGAGGCAGCTACCGCCTTGGAAGCCGCCCTGGCCGCCTACGCCTGTCCCTCCGTCGTCGCCCCGCACAGCACCGGCGGCCGCGAGCTGCTCTGCGCGGTGGTCGACTGCGCCGACCGCGACCCGATCGACGTCGCCACCGAGGTGCGCCGCCAGCTCGCCCGCGACCGCGGCGCGGTCCGTGCCGCCGCCAGCCGCCCGGCGCCGCCGGAGCGCCTGCGCCACTCCTTCCACGAGGCCCGCTGCGCCCTGGAGGCGACCGCCTTCGACAACGGCTCGGCCCCGGAGGTCGCCTCCTGGCAGGACCTGGGCGCCTTCACCCTGCTGCTCTCGATCCAGGACGACGACGCGCTCGATCTCTACTGCGACAGCGTCCTCGGCCCGATCGAGCGCGGCGACGAGGAGTACGGCGGCGAGCTGCTGCGCTCGCTGGAGGCCTTCATCGAGCAGAACGGCCAGTGGGAGCGGGCGGCCCGCCAGGTCTACTGCCACCGCCACACGCTCCGCTACCGGATGCGCAAGGTGGAAGAGCTGACCGGGCGCGACCTCTCCCGCGCCCACGACCGGATCGAGTTCTGGCTGGCCCTGCGAGCGAGGGAGCTTGTCGGATGAAGATCGGAGTCCCGACCGAGATCAAGTCCGACGAGTACCGCGTCGCGGTCACTCCCGCGGGGGTGCGCGAACTCTCCGAGCACGGCCACGATGTGCTGGTCCAGGCCGGCGCCGGCGAGGGCAGCGCGATCGCCGACGCCGAGTACGAGGCGCAGGGCGCGACGATCGTCGCCGACGCCGCCGCCGTCTTCGAGGCGGCCGAGATGATCCTCCACGTCAAGGAGCTGCAGCCGACTGAGATCGAGATGCTGCGACCGGGGCAGCTGCTCTTCACCTACCTGCACCTGGCGCCCGACCCCGAGCAGACGCGCGGGCTCTGCGGATCTGGGGTCACGGCGATCGCTTACGAGACGGTCGAGGACGCCCACGGGCGGCTGCCGTTGCTGGCGCCGATGAGCGAGGTGGCGGGGAAGATCGCCACCCAGGCCGGCGCCTTCATGCTGGAGAAGCCGATGGGCGGCCGCGGGATCTTGCTGGGAGGAGTGCCGGGAGTCGCCGCCGCCAATGTGATGGTGATCGGCGGCGGCGTGGTCGGGATGAACGCCGCCTTCATCGCGATCGGGATGGAAGCCGACGTCTTCGTCTACGACCGCTCGATCGACCGCCTGCGCGAACTCGAAGTCGACTTCGGCGGGCGCTGCTCGACGGTCTACTCGACGACCCTGGCGATCGAGCAGATGCTGCCGAGCGCGGACCTGGTGATCGGCGCCGTGCTCGTCCACGGGGCCCGGGCGCCGTACGTGATCCGCCGCGAGCAGCTGGCGCTGATGAAGCCCGGCGCGGTGCTGGTCGACGTCGCGATCGACCAGGGCGGCTGCTTCGAGACCTCGCGCCCGACCACCCATCGCGATCCGACCTTCGAGGTCGACGGGATCACCCACTACTGCGTCGCCAACATGCCCGGCGCGGTGCCGATCACCTCGACCCACGCGCTGACCAACGCGACCCTGCCCTACGCGCTGGCGCTCGCCGACCACGGTGTCGCCGAGGCGATCCGTCGCGATCCCGGCCTGCGCCCGGGGGTCAACGTCGCCGCCGGCAAGGTCACCCACCCGGCGGTCGCCGAGGGAGTGGGTATGGACTACGTAGCGGTCGAGGATGCGCTCGGCCTGAAATCGACTTTGAAGGGGTAGGACCAACTTGGAAAACAGCACCCACGGGGGGAACTCGAGATGAGCAGCTACGCGGTAGTCAATCCAGCCACCGGCGAGACGATCAAGGAGTACGAGGAGATCTCCGACGACGAGCTCCGCGCCGCGATCGGCCGCGCCGACGAGGCCTCCCGGACCTTCCCCGTCTCGACCTCGGTGGGCGACCGCGCCGCGCTGGTGCGCAAGGTCTCCGAGTTGCATTCCGAGCGCCGCCAGCAGCTGGCCGAGATCATCGTCCGGGAGATGGGCAAGCCAATCGAGCAGGCGCTGATGGAGGTCGACTTCGCGGCGATGATCTACGGCTTCTACGCCGACCAGGCCGAGAGCCTGATGGCCGACGAGCCGATCGAGCTGATGGGCGGCGAGGGCACGGCGATCATCCGCCGCAGTCCCTATGGCGTGCTGCTCGGGATCATGCCCTGGAACTTCCCCTACTACCAGGTGGCGCGCTTCGCCGGGCCGAACCTGGTGATCGGCAACACGATCCTGCTCAAGCACGCGCCGCAGTGCCCGGAATCGGCCGAGGCGATGCAGCAGATCTTCGACGACGCCGGCTTCCCCGAGGGCGCGTACGAGAACATCTACGCGAGCAACGAGCAGATCGAGTGGGTGATCGCCGACCCGCGCGTGCACGGTGTCTCGGTCACCGGTTCCGAGCGCGCCGGCGCCGCCGTCGCCGAGATCGCCGGCCGCAACCTGAAGAAGGTCGTGCTCGAGATGGGCGGCTCAGACCCCTTCATCCTGCTCGGCACCGACGACCTCGACGAGGCGGTCACCGCGGCCGCCGAAGCGCGGCTCGACAACACCGGCCAGAGCTGCAACGCGGCGAAGCGGTTCATCGTCGTCGACGAGCTCTACGACGACTTCCTCGAGAAGTTCAAGCAGGAGCTGGGCGGCGCCAAGCCGGGCGACCCGACCGCCGAGGACACCGCGGTCGGCCCCCTCTCCTCCCAGACCGCGGCCGACCGGCTCGAGGACCAGGTCAAGCGGGCGGTCGCCAACGGCGCCGAGGTGCTGGTCGGCGGCCAGCGCGACGGCAACTTCTTCGAACCGACGATCCTCACCGGGATCAGGCCGGGCGACGAGGCATCCCAGGAAGAGTTCTTCGGTCCGGTCGCGCAGGTCTACCGGGTCGGCTCCGAGGAGGAGGCCGTCGACCTCGCCAACCAGACTCCGTTCGGGCTCGGCTCCTACGTGATGACCACCGACAAGGAGCAGGGCGAGCGGGTCGCCGACAAGATCGAAGCCGGGATGGTCTACGTCAACCTGGTCGGCGCCGACAGTCCCGAGCTGCCGTTCGGCGGCTTCAAGCGCTCCGGCTTCGGCCGCGAGCTCGGCCGCTACGGCGTCGATGAGTTCGTCAACAAGAAGTTGATCCGCAGCGCCTGAGCGGGCCCGCGCCTTTTAGGCTCCGCGAGGGTTACCGGGTCAAACGACGAACAGGCGGGGGATGAGAACGCTCTGGGTTCTGGCGGCGCTGACCGCGCTGCTCATAATCGGCACCGCGGCGGGCGCCGCCGCTGACGAAGAAGACGTGCAGCACTGCCACGGGCGCAAGGCGGAGATCGTCGGGACCGACGGCGACGACGTGATCCGGGGGACGCCGGAACGCGACGTCATCTGGGGCGGCGAGGGTGACGACGTCATCTTCAGCAGTCTCGGCAACGACCTGATCTGCGGCGGGCCTGGGACCGACGAGATGCACGGCGGCCGCGGCAACGACGAGGTCGACGGCG
The DNA here is from genome assembly GCA_035264245.1 of Solirubrobacterales bacterium. Classification (GTDB taxonomy): domain Bacteria; phylum Actinomycetota; class Thermoleophilia; order Solirubrobacterales; family 70-9; genus VAYN01. The sequence goes on along the minus strand of DATFQO010000048.1, from coordinate 10,341 downwards.
GCGCCGGCGACGAGGACCAGGTGAGCGGCGCGCTCGGCGACGACAAGGTCGTCGGCGGCCCCGGCGCCCGCGACGAGGTCGCCGGCGACCTCGGCATCGACATCGTCAACGGTGGCCCCGGCGCCGAAGACCTCGTCCACGGCGACTACGGCTATGACCGCATGTCCGGGGGAGCGGGACCGGGCGACATCGCCTCATTCGCGACCGCGCGGGCGGGCGGCAAGGGCACCGGCGTCTGGGTCTCGCTGCGCAAGCACCGAGCCTACGGCGACGGGCACGACAAGCTCTTCGGCTTCGAGAGCCTCGAAGGCTCGGCCTTCCGCGACACCCTGATCGGCAGCCCGCAGGCGAACGTGATCGCCGGCGGTCTCGGCGACGATCACCTCGTCGGCGGCGGCGGCGACGACGTGATCGAAGGCGGCCAGGGCACGGATGGCTGCGAGGGCGCCAAAGGTCGGACGACCTCCTGCGGCAAGGAGCCGCTGCCGAAAGCCAACGCCTACATACAGCTGAACCCGACGCCGGGCGGCGGCGCCGGGCTGCAGATCGTCGGCGGCGGCGGTAGCGACCATTTCGTCGTCGGCTTCGACGAAACGACCCAGACCTTCGGCGTCAGCGGCAATAAAGGGCTGGCGATAGGGCCAGGCTGTGAGCGTCCCACCGGCACCCCGGGTTTCATCGTCTGCAAGGCCCACGGCCCAGGTCGCTGGCTGATGGCCGACCTCGGCCCCGGCAACGACAGCCTGCAGGTCGGTGGGTCGCTGGAGTCGATCGGCAGCGTCCGCTTTGCCGGTGGCTTCGGCAACGACACGATCAAAGCCGGGCCCGAGGACGACTTGATCGAGTCCGGGCCGGGAGCGGACAAGCTCTACGGCGGCGACGGAGCCGACGGCCTCGTCGGCGGCCTGCCGGGACCGACCTATCTCTACGGCGAAGGCAGCGGCGACCTGCTGGCCGCCGGCGGCGGCTGCGCCGGCGGGGCGCTGGTCGGCGGCCCCGGTCGCGACGACGCCTCCTTCGCCGAGACCCAGGCCCACCCCGGCCTGCTGATCGTCTCCTTCCTCGCCCACGCGGCCTGGGTGACGACCGTCAAGGGCTGCGACCACGTCCACCTCTCGAAGACGAACGAGGACATGGAGGGCTCCTTCGACTGGGACGTCCTGATCGGCGACGGCGGCCCCAACGCGATGCTCGGCCAACCGGGTGCGGACCGCTTCTACGGCATGGGCGGCGACGACATCATCGACGCCCGCGACGGAGTCAAGGACTTCTCGATCCAGTGCGGCCGCGGTGAACCGCCGCGCAAGATCAAGGTGCGCGGCAAAGGCGGCAAGACGCGGATCAAAGAAACGCAGGGCACCGGTCAACCAGCAGGTCGCGCAATCACCGACTCCTTCGACCCAGGCCCCTACAACTGCGCCTTCGTAAAACACGGCACCCCCGTCCCGGGCCTAAACGGCTGAAGCCGCAATAGCCGACAAACCGCCCCGGCGAAACGGGGCCGCGGGGGGAGAACCCGAGTGGCGTTCGTCCTTTATCGGGATATGGCCGATAAAGGACGAACGCCGGCAATACACCGGCCGCTGAGAGAACTTGCCACGTGTCAGCACGGGGTCGCTTCGACGAAGCAGCTCCTGGTGCTCGGCTATTCGCTCGATTCCATCTCCGATGCATGTATGGCGGGACGGATGTATCGAGTCCACCAAGGCGTCTACGCCGTGGGACATCGACGGGTTACTTGGCATGGGCGCTGTTGGGCCGCTGTTCTGGGGGCGGAAGCTAATGAGGTGGACGGGGTGATTTGGCCGGCGGTGGCTAGTCATGGGTCCGCGGCCTACCTCTGGGGGCTCTATCGCTATTCGCCGGAAACGATCGATGTGACGGCGCCGATTCGGCGGCGGGCGACGCGGGAGTTTCGGGTCCACTTCTCGTCGATCCTCGCTCCGGAGGACCGGGACGAACGAGGAGGGATCCCGGTGACCTCGCTGCCGCGAGTGCTGCTCGATCTGGCGATTCGCGCCAGGGCGGACCAGCTGGATCGGCTCCTCGAGCGGGCGGAAGAACTGGAGCTCCTCGACCTTCACGCGGTCGAAGACGTGCTCGATCGCGCTGGCGGACATCGCGGCCGGGGGCGTCTCCGTGGGGCGCTCGCCCTCTATCAACCCGACCCCAGCTTCACCCGCTCGCGGTTCGAGAAGAGCTTCCGCCGGCGGGTGATCACCGCCGGTCTGCCGACCCCCTCGATGAACTTCAACGCCGAGGGCTACGAGCTCGACGCCTACTGGCCGGAGCTCCGCTTCGCGGTCGAACTCGACCTCTTCGAGACCCACGGCACCCGCGGCGCCTTCGAGCGCGACCACCTCCGCCAGGAGGAGTTGAAGCTGCTGGGGGTGGAGATGATCCGGGTGACCCGGCCGCGCTTTCAACGGGAACCAGAGGCGGTGATGCGCAACCTCGCCACCCTGCTCGAGCGCCGCCGCCGCGAGTTACGCCTTCCTTGATCTAGGCTAGGTCCGTGGCACAGAAGACCGCCCACGGGGACGAGGCCGCGGCTGTCGCCGCCGCGATCGCGCAGTTCGAGGCCGAGTTCGCCCCCGCCCCCGCCCCCGAGCACCCACAGGCGCCCGCCTGGCAGCGCGCGGCTCTGCTCGAGGGCGTCAGCGCCAAGGAGACCATCGAGCACCTACGAGGAGGTTCCGCATGGCTGTCGTGAAAATCATCGAGCTGGTTGGCAGCTCCAAGACGTCGACCGACGACGCCGCCAAACAGGCGCTGCAGCAGGCGCAGGGATCGCTGCGCAATATCCGCGCCGTCGACATCGTCTCGACCGGCATCCGCGGCGAGAACCTCGACGAGTACCGCGCCCACGTCCGCGTCGCCTTCCTGATCGAGGGGACGGAGGTCGACTGATGGCCGACGCACCGCAGGGGGAGACCCGCGAGGTCTCACGCGGCGAGGCCCGCAAGCTCGTCGACGAGGGCGCGCAGCTGATCGACGTCCGCGCCGACCACGAGTGGGAGGTGGGCCGGATCGCCGGCGCCGACCACGTGCCGCTGCCGGAGCTGCCGCGGCGCCTCGAGGAGATCGACAAGGACCGCCCCGTCGTCGTCTACTGCCGCGGCGGCAACCGCTCGACGATGGCCACCGATGCCCTGACCGATGCCGGCTACGACGCCGTCAAGCTCAGCGAGGGGATCGTCGGCTGGAGCGAGGACGACCTGCCGCTCGAGCCGGAGGGCGGTTATGTGGCCGACTCGGGTGAGGCCTCCGCAATCCTCCAGGCGCAGAAAAAACCGTCGCACAGCTGACCGGATTTGGCTCCATAGGCGGCGGTCCGCCACCTCGCCAACCGGTCAGGAAATTAAATACCTGAATCCCAATCGGGTTTGCTACCTTTCTCCCCATGGAGGTAGCCGTCGCAGAGAACAAGGAGCAGCGGGGCAAGGGCCGGGTCGGGACCCTGACGAACCCGGAGACCTACGAGAACGTCCCCGGCTACGTCATCCCGATCATCGAGCGCGAGTTCGACGACTTCGACAACGAAGCCGAGCAGTTCCTCTCCGGCCAGCTGGAAGAGAACCAGTTCATCGGCTTCCGCCTCAAACAGGGCGTCTACGGGCAGCGCCAGCCCGACGTCCAGATGATCCGGATCAAGCTTCCCTTCGGCGGGGTCACGCCCGAGCAGATGGACGTCTTCGCCAGCGTCGTCGAGAAGTACGCGCCGCTGAACAAGGGGCACATCACCACCCGCCAGAACATCCAGATCCATCACGTGCCGCTGCGCGACACCGAGCTGCTGCTGCGGGAGATCGCCGAAACCGGCCTCTCCTCGCGCGAGGGCTGCGGCAACACGGTCCGCAACGTCACCGGCGATCCCTGGGCCGGCGTCGCCGCCGACGAGGTCTTCGACCCGACCGCCTACGGCACCGCCTACGTCCGCTACTTCGTCCGCCACCCGACGACCCAGCTGATGCCGCGCAAGATCAAGACCTCGTTCACCGGCTCCGCCGAGGACCGGGCGATCAGCGGCATCCACGACATCGCCTTCCTCTCCGTCGAAAGGGACGGCGTCAAGGGCTTCGAGGTCCGGGTCGGCGGCGGCACCTCGATCATGGCCCGCGTCGCCCCGACCCTCTACGAGTTCGTCGAGGCCGACAACGGCGACTACCTCAAGGTCGCCGAGGCCGTCTTCCGCATCTTCGACCGCCAGGACTGGCTGCGCGTCAACCGCGCCCGCGCCCGGATCAAGGTCCTGGTCGACAAGATCGGCATGGACGCCTTCCGCGAGCTCGTCGACGAGGAGCTCCAGGGCGACTGGGTCGGGGAGCGTGAATTCGGCCCCGAGCTGGTCGAGCGTCTCAGCTTCAGCGTCGACGAGGAGGCAAACGCCCCCGAGCCGCCGCCCCAGGCCGCCTCGCCGAACGGCGACCGCACCGAGTTCGAGCGCTTCCTCGCCGGCAACGTCGAGCCGCAGCGCCAGGAGGGCTTCTCGTCCGTCGAGGTGAAGGTCACCCGCGGCGACCTCACCCCCGAGCAGTTCCGCGGCCTCGCCCAGATCATGCGCGAGTTCACCGGCGGCTCCGCCCGCAGCACGGTGCAGCAGAACTTCGTCCTGCGCTGGATCCGCGACGAGGCTCTCTACGACGTCTGGGAGCGGCTCAACGAGCTCGGCCTCGGCGAGGCCGGCGCCCGCGAGATCACCGACGTCGTCTCCTGCCCCGGCACCGACAGCTGCAAACTCGGGATCACCGCCTCGATGGGCCTCAACCGGGCGATCAAGGAGCGGGTCACCTCGATGCAGATCAGCGACGAGCTGACCAAGCGCATCCACATCAAAATGAGCGGCTGCCCCAACGGCTGCAGCCAGCACCACATCGCCAACATCGGTTTCTACGGCGCCTCGCTGAAAGTCAACGGCCGCCAGATGCCGGCCTACATCCCGCACATCGGCGGCAACTTCGAGGGCGGTGAGGTCGTCTTCGGCACGCGGCTGAAATCGCGACTGCCGGCGAAACGCGTCCCCGAGGCCGTCGAGCGCTGGATCCACCTCTACGAGGCGGAGCGCAACGAGGGCGAGGAGTTCAACGCCTTCGCCGAGCGCGTCGGCGCCGAGCCCTTCGAAGCCGCCGCCAAGGAGCTGACCCTGCCGGCTGAGTTCAGCCTGGAGACGATGGAGCAGTTCATCGACTGGAACCGATCGAGCCCGTACGAGGTAGTGCGGGGAGAGGGGGAGTGCGCGATCTAGCGCGCGCCCGCGCGATGAAGCCGCCTCCCGTCACTCTCTCCGGCACCGTGCCTACACCGGCCGACCTCGATCACGAGGCAATTGCCGCTGACCTGGACGGGAGCACCGCCCAGGAGGCGCTGGAGTGGATGTTCGAGAACTTTGGCGCCCGCCACTACATCGCCTGCTCGTTCCAGAAAACGAGCTCGGTGACCGCCCACCTGGCGAGCACGGTCAACCCCGAGGCGCGCTTCTTCTACCTCGACACCGACGTCCTCTTCGAGGAGACCTACGAGACCCGCGACCGCCTCGCCGAGGCACTGGGGATCGAGTTCGACCGCTTCCACAACATGAGCCTGGACGAGCAGGAGGCCGAGCACGGGCCGGAGCTCTGGAACCGCGATCCCGACTCCTGCTGCGGGATCCGCAAGGTCGAGCCGATGCGCCGCGCCCTGTCTTCCGTAGACTGCTGGGCCGCCGGCGTCCGCCGGGCAGATTCCAGCTCCCGTTCCAAGACTCCGAAGTTCGGCTGGGACAAGCGCTTCAACCTCTGGAAGCTGAACCCGCTTGCGGACTGGACCGAGCGCGACGTTTGGAACTACATCCGTGAGCACCACCTCCCGTACAACCCGCTTCACGATCACGGCTACCCGTCGATCGGCTGCACCCACTGCACCCGCCCGGTCGACCCGGGTGGGGATCTGCGAGACGGTCGCTGGAGCGGCCTCTCGAAGACCGAGTGCGGGATCAACTAGCGGCGCCGGCACGCCGCCCTTTAACCCTTTACTCCTGAACGACCCCTTCCCCCGACCCGATAGGTGAGATGAGCGAGACGATGGCTGAGCTGTCCCTGACACTTTCCGAGCGCCACACGGCGGACTTCGAGATGATCGGCAACGGCGGGTTCGCGCCGCTGACCGGCTTCCAGGGGTCCGCCGACTGGGAGCGCGTCTGCAGCGAGATGCGGACCGTCGACGGCGACTACTGGCCGATCCCGATCACCCTGGCGAGCGACCTCGAGTGCGAGGTCGGCGACGTCGTCGAGCTCTCCTCCGACGAAGGCAAGGTGCTGGGTCGCCTCACCGTCGAGGAGATCTGGGAGCGCGACGTCAAGCGCGAGGCCGAGCAGGTCTACGGGACCACCGACGAGGCCCACCCGGGCGTCGCGGCGATCTACGAGGAGGGCAACCGCATGCTGGCGGGCCCGATCGAGGTCGACGCCCTGCCCGACCACGACGAGGCCTTCATGCGCCGCTACAAGACGCCGGCCGAGCACAAGGCCGACTTCGAGGCGCGCGGCTGGAAGAAAATCGTCGCCTTCCAGACCCGCAATCCGATCCACCGCGCCCACGAGTACCTGACCAAGGCCGCGCTGGAGACCTGCGACGGGCTCTTCATCCACCCGCTGATCGGCAAGACCAAGGCCGGCGACATCCCCGCCGAGGTGCGGATGCGCTGCTACGAGGTGCTGATGGAGAACTACTACCCGCAGGACCGGGTCGTGCTCGGCGTCAAGCCGGCGAAGATGCACTACGCCGGCCCTCGCGAGGCCGTCCTGCACGCGATCGTCCGCCGCAACTACGGGGCGACGCACTTCATCGTCGGCCGCGACCACGCGGGCGCCGGCGACTACTACGGCACCTACGACGCGCAGAAGATCTTCGAGACGATCGACATCGAGGAGCTCGGGATCGAGCCACTGATGTTCGAGCACACCTTCTGGTGCAACGAGTGCGAGGGACTGGCCTCGAACAAGACCTGCCCTCATGACGCTGACGCACGCTTGTTCCTTTCCGGCACCAAGGTGCGCGAGATGCTCGGCAACGGCGAACGGCCGCCGCACGAGTTCTCGCGCGACGAGGTTGCCGACATCCTGATCGACGCTTACAAGGAGGACTGACGACGTATGGCTGGTGAGAAGGGCTTCACCCTCTGGTTCACCGGACTCTCCGGAGCCGGCAAGACGACGATTTCCCGAGTGCTGGAGGGACACCTGCGCGAGCGCGGCTCGAAGCTGGAGATCCTCGACGGCGACGTCGTCCGCGAAAACCTCTCGAAGGGGCTTGGCTTCTCGAAGGAGGATCGCGACACGAACATCCGCCGCATCGCCTTCGTCGCCGACCTGCTGAGCCGCAACGGCGTGCCGGTGATCACCGCGGCGATCTCTCCCTACAAGGAGATCCGCGACGAGGCTCGCGAGCTGATGGGCGACCGCTTCGTCGAGGTCTACGTCGAGGCTTCGGTCGACACCTGCGCCGAGCGCGACGTCAAGGGTCTCTACGCGAAAGCCTTCTCCGGCGAGATCAAGGAATTCACCGGCGTCTCCGATCCCTACGAGGCCCCGGAGAACCCTGAGTTCGTCTGCCACACCGAGAGCGAGTCCCCCGAGGAGTCGGCCGAGAAGCTGCTGGCCTACCTCGAAGAGCGGGGTTTCGTGTCGGCGAAGGAGGCTGCCGCGGCTTAGTCGCGGTCAGCGGTCGAAGTTTTCGGGGGAGGGGCGAAAGCCTCTCCCCCTTTTCATTTCGTGAAGCGCTCGAAGATCTCGCGATCTTCCTCGAGGCGCTTTTTCAGGCGTGCTTTGAAGGCTTGGTCAGACAGTTCAGCGGCGACGTAGTCTTCGATCGCGACGCGGATGGCTCGCGACACCGAGACGCCGTTGGCGCGGGCGACGGCAGCAATCTGCGCCGCTATCTCCTCGGGAAGACGCAAGCTGAGGACTTTGGTAGTCACGACGTTTGTAGACGATAGGTAAAAATGCGATGTTTTGTCTGTAAACGGTCTGCCATCGTGTTAGGGTATCCCTGCCGTATACGGGTCGACAGCAACTGTTGACACCCCGTGCACCCAACTCGACGCAGGCCGGAGGTGGTCTCCGGTCACTACGCGAGTCGGAGCGGAATCCGGCGGCCGGGTAGCCGGTAGCCCGGCCGTCGGACTTCCGCGAACCTCAGGGCCTGGCCGGCACCCGGGGCTCGCCGAGCCCGTAGGTGTCGTAGGCGCCGAACTTGGCGAACGTCTTGTGGGTCGGGCCGTGGTAGTCGGAGCTGGCGGTCGGGACCAGGTCCAGCTCGGCACAGAGCTCGAGGAGGTGTTGGGTCTGCTCCTTGCTGTGACTGGGGTAGTAGGCCTCGATCCCGTCGGGTCGCAGCGAGCGGACGAGGTCCTCTACCTGCTCGGGGTCCTTGACGTCCCAGTAGGGGTGGGCGACGACGGCGACCCCGCCTGAGTCGCGAATCAGATGCACAGCCTGCTCGGCGCTGGGCCAGGCCCGCGGGACGAACGCCTTGGCGCCGGGCACCAGATACTCCTCGAAGAAGGGGCCGAGGTCACCGGTCGCGCCGGCGGCGCGGGCGATATGTGGGCGGCCGATCGAGTCGGCTGCGCCGGCCTCCCGGATCGCGTCCTCGAGCGTCAGCTCGAAGCCCTCGCGCCGCAGGTTCTCGACGATCTCGCCAGCCCGGTTGCGCCGCTCCTGCTGCGCCCGGTCGCAGGCCGGCGCGATCTTCTCCAGGTCGATCCAGTAGCCGCAGACGTGCAGGTCTTCCGCGTACTCGTGGACGCAGGACATCTCGATCGCCGGCACCAGCTCGACCCCAAGCGTCTTGGCTGCCTCGAGCGCCGCGGGCACGCCAGCGATGGCGTCATGGTCGGTGAGCGCCAGCGTCGTCACCCCAGCCTTCGCAGCTTCAGCCACCACCTCGGCCGGCTCCAGCTGCCCATCAGAGACAGTCGAATGGCTCTGCAGCTCAATCAGCATCGGCGCACCCTACTGCGGCCCAGGTGAGGGTCGTGTGCCCCCTCTCCAAACACTCCCCAGAGCGAGCTAAGCGAGCGAGTTTGGAGAGGGGGCACACGACCCCCTTCCACCGCCCAAATAAATAGACTGCGCCGCCGTGTTCCAGAAGGTCCTAATCGCCAACCGCGGAGAGATCGCGATCCGCGTCGCCCGCACCCTGAAGGAGATGGGCATCACCTCGGTCGCCGTCTACTCGGAGATCGACCGTGACGCTCCCCATGTGCGCGAGGCCGACGAGGCCTTCCTGATCGGCCCCGCGGTCCCGGCCGAGAGCTACCTGAACATCGCGAAGATCATCGAGACCGCGAAGGAGGCCGGCGCCGAAGGGATCCATCCCGGCTACGGCTTCCTCGCCGAGAACGCCGAGATGGCGCGTGCCTGCGCCGAGGCGGGGATCACCTGGATCGGGCCGCCGCCGGAGGCGATCGAAGCGATGGGCTCGAAGACCAGGGCGCGCGAGATCATGGAGCAGGCCGGGGTGCCGATCGTCCCCGGCTCGACCGAGGTCGCCGCGGACCTGGAGGCCGCGCGCAAGCAGGCCGAGGAAGCCGGCTACCCGGTCGCCTGCAAGGCGGCGGGCGGCGGCGGCGGCAAGGGCTTCCGGGTGGCGATGACGCCCGACGACCTGCAGGAGGCCTATGAGGGCTCGGCCCGCGAAGGTGAGAAGTTCTTCTCCGACGACCGCGTCTACATCGAGCGCTACCTCGAGGACCCGCGCCACGTCGAGGTCCAGGTGCTGGCCGACTCGCATGGCAACGTGGTCCACCTCGGCGAGCGCGACTGCTCGATCCAGCGGCGCCACCAGAAGGTGATCGAGGAGGCCCCGGGACCGCACGTCGACGAGGAGATGCGCGCGCGGATCGGCAAGATCGCCACCGACGCGGCCGCCGCTGTCGGCTACCGCGGCGCCGGCACGATCGAGGGCATGCAGGTCGGCGACGAGTACTTCTTCCTCGAGATGAACACCCGCGTCCAGGTCGAGCACTGCGTGACCGAGATGGTCACCGGCATCGACATCGTCCGCGAGCAGATCCTCATCGCCGCCGGCGAGCCGCTCTCGGTCGTCCAGCAGGACGTGATACTCAACGGCTGGTCGATCGAGTGCCGGATCAACGCCGAGGCCGCGCACAAGAAATTCGCCCCCGCCCCCGGCCCGATCGGCGACTCCTACCGTGAGCCTTCCGGCCCGGGCGTCCGCGTCGACTCCGGCGTCGAGGGCGGCTCCGAGGTGACGCCGATGTACGACCCGATGGTGGCCAAGCTGATCGTCTGGGACGTCGACCGCGAGAAGGCGACCCGGCGGATGCTGCGGGCGCTCTCC
>DATFQO010000047.1:0-6955 GCA_035264245.1 Solirubrobacterales bacterium | reverse complement strand
ACGAAGACGAAGGCGATGAGGAAGACGCAGAGGAAGATCAGCACCGAGACCGCCGAGCCGAGCCCGAGGTTGAGGCGGCTGATCAGCTGGTTGTAGCCGAGGATCGAGACCGATTCGGTGTCCAGCGCACCGCGGGTCATGACGAAGATCGTGTCGAAGACGCGGAAGGCGTCGAGGGTGCGGAAGAGCAGCGCGACGAGGATCGCCGGCTTCATCAGCGGCAGGGTGATGCGGGTGAAGCGCTGCCAGGCGCTGGCGCCGTCGACCTTTGCCGCCTCGTAGAGCTGGCTGTCGATCGTCACCAGCCCGGCCAGCAGCAGCAGCGCCATGAACGGGGTGGTCTTCCAGACCTCGGCCATGATGATCACCGCGAAGGAGCTGAAGCGGCCGCCGAACCAGTCCATTTCGTCGGAGATCAGCGGCAGGTTGTTGACGAACCCGGTTTCCGGCGCGAAGGCGAACTGCCAGGCGAAGGCGGCGACCACGGTGATGATCCCGTAGGGGATCAGGACGGAGGTGCGGACGACGCCGCGGCCGAAGATCGCCCGGTGCATGACCAGCGCGATCGCCATCCCCAGCACCAGCTCGATCGCGACCGTGGTGACCATCAGGAAGACGGTGTTGAAGACGTCGGTCCACCAGAGGCTCGAGGTGAGGACGGTGGCGTAGTTGGAGAGCCCGGCGAAGCTGTTTTCCTCGGGGAAGCGGAGATCGACGTTCTGCAGCGAGAGGACGACGGCGTAGGCGATCGGGTAGGCGGTGACGAGCAGCATCGCCACAACCGCCGGCGCGCAGAGCATCCAGGCCAGTTTGCGCTCCGAGCGGGTGCGCGAAGACGCCTTGGTGGGGGCGGCCTCCGGCGGGTTGGGATTGGCCGGGGCGTTGACCGTCATCAGAGCAGCCCTTCCCGCTTGACGGCGTCTTCGACGTTCGACTTCAGTTCGTCATAGATCGATTCGGTGTCTTCGGCGTCGATCTTGTCCGGCGGGTGCAGCGCACGCTGGACCGCGAGCGTGACGTCCTGGTAGGCGGGGGTGGTCGGCCGCGGGCCCGAGGCTTCGATCGATTCTTTGACCAGCCCGGCGAAGCCGGGGTAGGCCTTGGTCACGGCTTTGTCGCTGTAGAGGTCGGAGCGCGAGGGGGGCAGCCCGTCGAGTTCGACCGCGGTTTTCTGGCTGGTGTCGTTGGCCAGGCAGGCGGCCGCTTCGAAGGCGACGTCCTTGTGCTTGGAGTAGGAGCTGACCGCGAGGTTGAAGCCACCGAGCGGCGGCTTGCTCGGCTTGCTGGCATCGACCCGTGGGAAGCGGGCGAAGCCCATCACTTTGCCGATCTCCGGCGCTTCTTCCTGGGCGCTGCCGTAGGCGAAGGTGTAGTTGGTCATGAAGGCCGATTCGCCGGCCTCGAAGCCGAGCCGGGCGGTGTCCTCGTCGGAGGTCGAGAGGCTCGGCGGAGCCGCGCCCCCGTTCGCGAGCCTGCCGATCACCTGCAGCGCATTTTCCGTCGGCCCCTGTTCGAGATCGACTTCTTCGGTCCCGGAGAGGATTTCGGTGCCGGCGCTCTCGATCAGCGCATTGATGAAGACCATGTAGCCCTCATAGCGGTTGGCCTGGACCTGGATCGAGCCGGCTTCTTTCAGTCCTTCCGCCATCTCGATCATTTCGTCCCACGTTTTCGGCGGCTGTTTGACCAGGTCTTTGCGATACCAGAGCAGCTGGGTGTTGGTGTTGAACGGCGCCGCGTAGAGCTTCTTTTCGAACGAGGCGGTCTCGATCACGTTGGGGAAGACCTTTTCGGTGACCTGCTTCTTCAGCGGCCCGGTCCACTCTTCGACCCAACCGGCATTGGCGAACTCGCCGGTCCAGATCACGTCCATGCCGACGATGTCGATCGAGGAGTCCTCGGCGCCGAGTCGGCGGACCAGCTGTTCGCGCTGCTGGCTGGCGTCGGTGGGGAGGAATTCCGGCGTGATCGTGTACTTGCCGTTCGATTCTTCCGAGCAGCGTTCGGAGACTTTTTCGATCGTCCCACCCGGCTGGATCGCGACGAAGAAGGTGAGCTCGGGCGTCCCCGACGAGTCCGAGCCGCCGCCGCAGGCGGCCAAGCCCACCCCGGCCAGCACCGTGGCAGCGAGGCAGATCAACGCTCGCTTCGCTCGGCCCGGTGTCAAAGTCGCTCCTCCATCGTCCACCTCCCAGGGTGCATGAAGAAGCTGCCCGCGAGGCGTCTTGTCTAAACGTCGGCGAGCAGCGCTTCGAGCGCCCGGTGCAGGCCGGCGACGGCGGAGTCGAGCGGCGCCTGGTCGCCGGCGGCGCGGGCGCGGATCAGGGCGCCCTCGATCGTCGAGACGACGAGCCCGGCGAAGGACTCCGCCTCCGCCTCGCCGACGCCTTCCTCACGCAGGGCGGCGGCGATCGGCGCTTCCCAGCTTTCGAAGGCGGCGGTCGCGGCGGCGGCCAGCGCCGGGTCCTCGGGGCGGGCCAGGGCGGCGGCGGCGACGGGACACCCCAGCCGCTCGGGCTTGTCCTCGAACCGGCGGCGGAACATCTCGCCGAAGGTGCTGAGCGTCTCGGCGAGGCCGAGCTCGGCGAGTGAGCTTTCGATCGCGGCGCGGATCTCCCGCCCCTCGAGTTCGGCCGCCTCGATCGCCAACTGGCGCTTGCCGCCGGGGAAGTGGTGGTAGATCGAGCCGCGGGGGGCCTTGCCGCGCGCGGCGACGTCGCGCAGCTCCATCCCGGCGTAGCCCTTCTCGGCGAGCAGCCGGCGAGCGCCGTTCAGCAGCCGGTCGCGGCCATCGCGGCGCGTCGGCACGACCGTTTCGGCATTGGCAATTCGCGTTATGCCCATGGTCATAGTATAGTCGCCGCCGTCATGTATGACCGGAGTCATAGAGCGAGCGTCCTCATCGCCTGCACCGGCGCCTTCCTCGTCTTCCTCGACACGACGATCGTCAACATCGCCTTTCCGGACATCTCCGCCTCCTTTCCGGAGGCGAGCCGGGGACTGCTCTCCTGGGTGCTCGACGGCTACTTCGTCGTCATCGCCGCGCTGCTGGTCCCGGCCGGCGGCCTCGCCGACCGCTTCGGCCACAAGCGCGTCTTCCTCTGGGGCCTCGGCCTCTTCACCCTCGCCAGCCTGCTCTGCGCGGTCGCGCCCTCGCTGGAGGCGCTGATCGGCTTCCGCGTCCTGCAGGGGGCGGGGGCGGCGGCGATCGCGCCGACCTCGCTGGCGATCGTCCTCGACAGCTTCCCGTCCGAGAAGCGCGCGACCGGAGTCGGCCTCTGGGGCGCCGCGGCGGCCGCGGCGGCGGCAACCGGCCCGACCCTCGGCGCCGCCCTGGTCGAACTCGAGAGCTGGCGGCTGGTCTTCCTCGTCAACCTGCCGCTCGGCGCCGCGCTGCTGCTCGCCGGCCGGCGACTGCTGCCGCACGAGGCACTCCGCGACACCCGCCTTCCCGACCTGCCGGGAGCGCTGATGCTGGCGCTCGGCCTGGCGTCGGTGACGCTGGGGATCGTCGAGGGCAATGACTGGGGCTGGACCGGCGCCGGCACGCTCACCGCCTTCGTCGCCGCCGCGATCCTGCTCGGCGTCGTGGTCGCCCGCAGCCTGCGCCACCCCCGGCCGATCGTCGAGCCGGCGCTCTTCGCCCACCGCTCCTTCGGCCTCGGCAACCTCGGCACCCTGCTCTTCGCCGCCGCCTTCTTCTCGCTGATCCTCGGCAACGTCCTCTTCCTCACCACGGTCTGGGGCTACAGCATCATCAGCGCCGGACTAGCCACCTTGCCGGGCCCGGCAACCACGACTCTCGTCTCCGGTCCGGCCGGCCGCCTCGCCGACCGCTTCGGCCACCGCGCGGTGATCGTCCCCGGGACGCTCGTCTTCGCCGCCGGCGCATTGGTCCTCCGCTCAGCCGGTGCCGAGCCCGACTATCTCGGCCTCTGGCTGCCCGGCTCGATCCTCACCGGAATCGGCATCGGCCTCGCCTTCCCGACCCTCGGCTCGGCCGCCGTCCGCGACGTCGCCGACGACCGCTTCGCCACCGCAAGCGCCGTCAACGCCGCCTTCCGCCAGGTCGGCGCCGTCCTCGGCACCGCGATCCTGATCGCCATCGTCGGCGAACCGGGCGGCCTTGCCGAGGCGCTCGACGTCTCCAACAGCGCCTACCTCTTCGCGGCACTCGCCTCAGTCGTTTCAGGCGTCGCCGCGCTCGCCCTGCGCCGGCCGCAGGCGGATGCGTCTATCCAGCTCGGCGAGGCTGCGCCGGTCAGCTACGCGGAGCGCTGAGACGAAAAGAGGCGGGCCGAAGGCCCGCCTCTTTCAACGCTGCTAACCAAAGAAGCTCAGGGTTTTGCCTGGCCCTTGAGTTTCAATTTCAGAGTTTTCGTCGTCGGCGGACCGGTCACATTGGTTCCGGAGACGGTCACCGTCAGCGTCAGCTTCTGTTTAGGGCTCAATTCCTTCAGCTTCGTCTTCAGCTTTTTCGTGAAGAAGAGCTTGAATTTGCCCTGGAGGCCGGGGCTGAGGATCTGGGTGCCGGCGTTGAGCTTGGCTTTCTTGCCTTTGCCCAGGTTGGCGACGCCTTTGACCGAAACCGTCGACGCCGCGCTTGGCGTGACCACCACAGTCACCGACCCCTTTTTAACCTGCTTGAAGGTCGAGAGGGTCACCGGCAGGGGGCAGGCGGTCTGAACGGCAGCGTTCTGCGGGCACTGGTCCTGGGTCTCGTCGCCGAAGCCGTCATTGTCGGCGTCGGGCTCCAACGTTGCGTAAAGCGGAACCCGAATTCCTTTCCCGGGAACGGTGACGAAGTCGACGGTCGACCCCGCTGGACCTCCGCTTCCCGCAAATCCCCCGAGCAGGCTTGGGGCTTCGCTGGGGTCTTTGCAGATGATCGTGCCGATTTCGCTAGAGCTGAAGCTGGAGAGATGATCGCCCGCGGCGACAGGGATACGGGTATCGAAGCTATTGGTGCCGCCCGTGATGCTGCCGTTGGCCTCGCCAACCACGAGGGCCGTGGTGGCCCCGGTCTGTCGCAGAACCTTCATGGTCACTGGGATGGTGACCGGAGCGGGAACAAGGTTGACCTTCCACTTAGTGATCACGCCGGCAGTGGGTGCAGTGGGCGGTAGCGGATTACCGGTGGCCGAAAACTCGAAGAGCGACACCGGCGATTCAAGCCCCTCGTTTCCGATGCAGTTGTCGCCAAATTCAGTAGCAGCCGAGGCGCTGCTGGTCCCAATCGCGGATACCAAACCGACGACCAGCAAAGCCACCATCCAAATACGTTTTCTCATTGTCTCTCCCTTTTCGATCTGTCAGCCGCGCCGAGCATATAGGCGGGTTCCGGATCGGATAAGGGACCTAAACGTATTTCTTGTCAGGCCAGGTCGAGCGAGCGCCAGGCGCGCTCGGCCTCGGCGAGGCTGACGGTGAGGCTGCGGTCGCCGGCGCCGATCTTGACCGCGTCGCCGCCGACCTCGCCTAACAGGACAGCGCCGAGCTCCTCGAGCGTCGCGCGGTTGCCGCTGACGACGAAGCCACCGGGGCCCTCGCCGAAGAGGGCTTCCTCGGGCTGGGCGCCGCGCTCGCGCAGGTGTTCGATGTTGACGTCGCAGCCGATGCCGCCGGCGATCGCCGACTCGGCTAGGGCGACTGCGAGGCCGCCGTCGGAGACGTCGTGGGCGGAGGAGAGCTTGCCGGCGCGGATCGCGTCGCGGACGGTCTCGCAGGCGGCGATGGCGGCGGCGACGTCGGGACGGGGCAGGCCCATCTTCAGGCCCCCCCGCTGCTTCGCCAGCTCCGATCCGGCGAGGCTCGGTTCGAACGGGCCGATCAGGCCGATCGCGTCGCCCGCGCGGACGAAGGCGTCGCCGGCGACCTGGGCCGGGTCGGGCAGCTCGCCGACCATCGCCACCACCGGGGTCGGGTAGATCGGGCCGTCGGGCCCCTCGTTGTAGAGGGAGACGTTGCCGCCGACCACGGGGACGCCGAGGGCGTTGCAGGCGTCGGCGAGGCCGCTGACCGCGCGGTCGAGCTGCCAGGCGCCGGCCGGCTTCTCCGGATTGCCGAAGTTGAGGCAGTTGGTCAGCCCGAGCGGCTCGGCGCCGACGCAGGCGAGGTTCTGGGCGCACTCGAGCACCGCCTCGATCGTCCCCTCGTAGGGGTCGCAGGCGACGCGGCGGCCGTTGCCGTCGATCGAGACCGCGATCGCGTTGCCGGCCTCGGGCAGCTGCAGGACCGCGGCGTCGGCCTGCTCGGGCCGGCGCACGGTGCGGGAGCCGACGATCGAGTCGTACTGCTCGAAGGCCCAGCGCTTGGAGGCGATGCTCGGCGCGCCCAGCAGCGACAGCAGCTCCTCCTCGGGGCTGGCCCCGGCCGCCAGCGTCTCGCGATTGCCGTAGATCCACCCGCTCGGCTCGGCCGGGTCGAGGTCGTAGAGGGGGCAGCCGTCGACCAGCGCCTCCACCGGCATCTCGCCGACGACGTCGCCTTCGCGCAGGATCCGGATCTGACCACCCTCGGTCACGGTGCCGATCACCGCCGAGCCGGTCTGCCACTTCTCGCAGATCGCCCGCACCTCCTCGACCCGCGCCGGCTCGACCACCGCCAGCATCCGCTCCTGGGACTCGGAGACCATGATCTCGAAGGGCTCCATGTCGGCCTCGCGCAGCGGCACCGCGGCGACCTCGATGTCGATCCCAACTCCGCCGGCGCTCGCCATCTCCCCGGCCGAGGAGGTCAGCCCGGCCGCCCCGAGGTCCTGCAGCGAGACCAGCAGGCCCTTCTCCAGCAGCTCCAGGCAGCACTCGAGCAGCTTCGACTCCTCGAAGGGGTCGCCGATCTGCACCGTCGGCCGCTTCGCCTCGTCGCCCTCGCCGAGCTCGGCCGAGGCCAGCACCGAGGCGCCGCCGATCCCGTCGCGCCCGGTCGAGGCGCCCATCAGGACGATCGAGTTGCC
>DATFQO010000046.1:0-33645 GCA_035264245.1 Solirubrobacterales bacterium | reverse complement strand
GCGCGCCGACCAGCTCGGGCTCTCGCAGGCCTACCAGATCCGCGGCCGCGTCGGCCGCTCTCGCGAGCGCGCCTTCGCCTACCTGCTCTACCCCTCGGCCGAGGCGCTGACCGAGGAGGCGGCGGCGCGGCTCTCGACCCTTGCCGACCACACCGAGCTCGGCTCCGGCTTTCGGATCGCGATGCGCGACCTCGACATTCGCGGTGCCGGCAACCTGCTCGGCGACGAGCAGTCCGGCCACGTCGCCGCGGTCGGCTTCGAGCTCTACTGCCAGATGATCGACGAGGCGGTCGCCGAGGCCGCCGGGGCTGAGGGAGAGGAGCGCGAGGAGGCACCCGAGCCCGTCCGTCTCGACGTCCCCGTCGACGCCTACCTGCCGGCGAGCTTCGTCCCCTTCGAGGCCGCGAAGATCGACATCCACCGCCGCATCGTCGCCGCCCGCGAGCCGGGCCAGCTGCGGGCGATCCGCGACGAGCTCGACGACCGCTTCGGGCCGCTGCCGCCGCAGGCGGAGAACCTGCTGAAGCTGCAGAAGGCGCGGATCGAGCTGGGCCTGGCGGGCGCCCGCAGCATCGAGTTCCGCGGCGGCCGGCTCAGCGTCACCGGGGTCGAACTCGACTCCGAGGCGGCCGGCGTCCTCGCCGAGCAGGTCGAGGGCGCGGTTTACGAATGGCGCGAGCGGGTGGCGGCGGTGCGGGTCGCCGGCGACCCGGAGGAACGCCTCGCCGCGGTGCTCGCGATGGCCGAGGGATTGCGCGAGGCGCAGCGGGCAACCGAGCCGACCGCTGCTTAAGGCGGGCGATTTGACTATGCTGCCGGGCTCGTGGGAGCGAAAGCAGGCCAGAGAGGCAGGTCGAGTCGAGGGAATGACCGGGGGGCCGGTCGTCAGCGCCTGGCGCTGATCCTCTTCGGCGCCCTGTTCGTCGTCCTCTTCGTGATCCTCGCGGTCACCGAGGGGCTCGGCTCCACCAGCGTCCCCTCCGGCGACGTCGCCCAGGTCTCCTCCGTCCCCAGCGAGTTCACGAACGTCAGCGAAGACAAGCTCAAGCGCTCGATAGCCCGGCTTGCTGTCTCCGGCGAAGAAAAAGCGAAAAAACCGCCGAAGCCGGGGTCCGACAAATACGAAGAACTTCAGGAAAAAGCGATGTCGGAATTGATCGAAGGCGTCTGGATCCGGGGTCAGGCTGAAGAACTCGGCGTTTCGGTGACCGAAAAACAGGTCGAAGACGAACTCGAGACGATCAAAAAACAGAACTTCCCGAGCAAGGGCGCCTACGACAAATTCCTCGAGGAATCGCACTTCACCCAGCAGGAAGTGAACGAACTGGTCGAACTGCAGATCTTCACCAAAGAAATCCAGGCGCAGATCAGCCAGCAGGCCCCGGCGCCCTCCAGCGAAGAAGTCGAGGCTTACTACGAAGCCGAAAAGGCGACCCAGTTCACGACCAAAGAAAGCCGCGACGTTCGCCTCATCCTGAACGAAGACAAAGCTGAAGTCGAAGCGGCGAAGACGGCGCTCGAAAAAGACAATTCGCCAGCCAGCTGGAAAAAGGCCGCCGGCAAGTACTCGAGCGACCCGACCAGCAAGGCCAAAGGCGGCCTGCAGGAAGGCATCACCGAAGAATTCCTCAAAGGCCCGCTGAAAGCCGCGATCTTCGACAGCCCGACCGGCGAACTCGTCGGGCCGGTCAAATTCGAAAAAAACTGGGTCCTGGTCGAAGTCGTGAAACTGACGCCGGAAAAAGTCCAGACCCTGCCCGAAGTCAAATCGCAGATCGAATCGACGCTGGGGCAGCAGACGCAACAGAAAGCCCTCTCCGATTTCGTCGCTGGATTCAGCAGCACGTGGCTCTCGCGCACCACCTGCGCCGACGACTTCGTGATGGAAAAATGCGGCAACTACAAGGGGGACGGCCACCCGTCCGGCGCCTCGCCCGCCTGCTACGAAGCCGACCCGAAAACCCCGGCGAAAGAATGCCCCTCGCCGGTGACGCCGATCAAACCGGCCCTGCCCGGCACCGTCACGGTGTCCAAACCCGAAGGCGAACCGTTCCCGCAGCGGCCGCTGCCGGAAGCCGCGGCGGAATCGGGCGAAGAAGTCCCGGCCGGCGTACCGCCCGCCGCCGCTCCCCCGGCCGAATAAGCCGGCCGAGGTCACCGCGTACCGCCGGTGGCGGTGACGAGTACTAGACTGGCGCGCCCGTGAGCACGATCTCCTCGATCCACGCGCGCCAGATTCTCGATTCCCGCGGCAACCCCACCGTCGAGGTGGAGGTCGTGCTGGAGTCGGGCGCCCGCGGCTTGGCGGCGGTGCCCTCGGGCGCCTCGACCGGCGAGTTCGAGGCGGTCGAGCTGCGCGACGGCGGCGAGGCCTGGGCCGGCAAGGGCGTCGGCCGCGCGGTCGCCAACGTCAATGGCGAGATCGCCGCGGCGCTGACCGGGGCGCGCGCCTCCGAGCAGGGCGCCCTGGATCGGACGATGATCGAGCTCGACGGCACCCCAAACAAGGGCCGGCTCGGCGCCAACGCCCTGCTGGGCGTCTCCCTGGCCGCCGCCAAGGCCGCCGCCGCGGACTCCGAGCAGCCGCTCTACCGCTACCTGGCCGAGCTCTACGGCGGCGGCGAGCCGACCCTGCTGCCGGTGCCGATGATGAACGTCCTCAACGGTGGCGCCCACGCCGACAACTCGGTCGACTTCCAGGAGTTCATGATCGTCCCGGCCGGCGCCGAGAGCTTCTCCGAGTGCCTGCGGGTCGGGGCCGAGGTCTTCCACGCGCTGAAGAAGTCGCTCTCCTCGCAGGGTCTCTCGACCGCGGGCGGCGACGAGGGCGGTTTCGCCCCCGACCTCGATTCCAACGAGGCCGCTTTGCAGGCGGTTCTTGCCGGGGTCGAGGCCGCCGGCTACGAGCCCGGCAAGGACGTCTTCATCGCCCTCGACCCGGCCACCAGCGAGGTCTTCGAGGGCGGTTCCTACAAGCTCGAGCACGAGGGCCGCTCGCTCTCCTCCGAGGAGATGGCCAGCTACTGGCAGGACGCTTGCGAGCGCTACCCGATCGTCTCGATCGAGGACGGGATGGACGAGGAGGACTGGGACGGCTGGAAGCTGCTGACCGAGCGCCTCGGCGAGCGGGTGCAACTGGTCGGCGACGACCTCTTCGTCACCAACCCCGAGCGGCTGCGTCGCGGCATCGAGCTCGGCGTCGGCAACTCGATCCTCGTCAAGGTCAATCAGATCGGGACCCTGAGCGAGACGCTCGAGGCGATCCGCATGGCCCGCGAGGCTGGCTACACGGCTGTGGTCTCGCACCGCTCCGGCGAGACCGAGGACACGACGATCGCCGACCTCGCCGTCGCCACCGGCGCTGGCCAGATCAAGACCGGCGCGCCCTCGCGTTCGGACCGCGTCGCCAAGTACAACCGGCTGCTGCGGATCGAGGAGGAGCTGGGCGACGCCGCGCGGTTCCCCGGTCTGCAGGCGTTCACCCAGCAGCGGCCCTAGATGCAGGAATGCGGGGCCCGGCCGCGTAGCACCGGGTATGGCATCGCTCGCGCAGGCCGGACGCTCCCGCACGGCTACCCGCCGCCGTCCGGCCGCCCGCAAACGCCGTCCCGCCGCCCGCGGCGGCGCCAGCCGGATCAAGTGGGACCGCGTCGGCCGAGTCGCCCTCACCCTCGTCCTCGTCGCGGTGCTCTACTCCTACCTGGGCCCCTCGGTCGACTTCTTCAAGACCTACACCGGGACGACCGCCGCCAAAGCAGAGCTGCACGTCCTGCTGAAGGAGAACCGGCGCCTCCACGACCGCATCCAGTCCGCCGACGACCCGCTCGTCGTCGACCACGAAGCGCGCGCCCAGGGGATGGTCGCCGAAGGCGAGACCCCGGTCGTCATGCGCGGCAATCTCGGCGGCTGACCCGGCGCCTGGGGGAGACCCATGGTTGATCTTGGCGGCTATGTCCTGGGAGCCGTCCAGTTGGCCCTGGTCGTCGCCCCGATCGGCTTCAGCTCCTACAGGCTGCGGCAGCGGTTGCTGCCGGCTTGGGAGGGGGCGCCGGCGCGGCTCGTCGAGGCGATTGTTGGAGTAGCCATCGTCATTTGGATTTCGGAGATCCTCGGGACGTTCGGCCTGTTTTACGCAGGGACGCTGATCGTTGCGGCTCTCTTGGTTGCAGGGACCACGGTGCTCTGGCCGGCGGGTCCTGCCGCCGCAGGGGACCCACCCCCTCCTGCGCGGCAGGAGGGGGTCCCCCCTACGACGTCACCCACCGGAGGAGGGTATTGGTCGCTGCTCGTGATGGTCGCGGTGATCTCGGCCACGGTGTTCAGCTATGCCGTGACTACGAAGCACGCACTGGACCGGGGGGTCTTCAACTTCGATTCGCTCTGGTACCACCTGCCGTTTGCTATCGACATGGTGCAGACGCACAGCGTCGTCGGGATGCACCACGTCGACACGGTGTTCAGCAACTGGTTCTACCCGCAGAACTCGGAGCTGCTCCACGGCGTTGGGATTCTGCTGACGGGGCGGGACACGCTGTCGCTGTTCCTGAACCTCGGGTGGCTGGGCGTGGCGTTCCTGGCTGCCTACTGCGTCGGGAGGCCGTATGGGCGCGGAACCGTAACGGTGATTGCTGCCGCGATCCTGCTCGAGTGCCACACGCTTGTTGTCAGGGATCCGGGAGCGGCCAAGAACGATCTGATGGCCGCCGCGCTCCTCCTCGCCTCGATCGCAATCCTCGTCGAGACCTGGTCACACACGAAGTCCGCCGGACGTTTGTCGCGCTATGCGGAACCAAAGTCCGGCGGACTTTCTTTGAATCCTCGGGATCGATGCGATCGGTGGGCTCTTGCCGCTGCGGGGCTTGCGACCGGGCTGGCGGCTGGGACGCGGGTTACTGGGCTGGCGATGGCGGCTGCTCTTACCGTTGCGGTCGTCGTGCTTGCGGGACTGGGGCGGCGTTGGGTGGCTGCCGGGTGGTGGTTCCTGGCGGCGCTTGCGGGTGGGGCGTTCTGGTATCTGCGGAACCTGGTCGTTGCCGGCAACCCGATTCCCGAGGTGCACTCGCTGGGGCCGATCTCGCTGCCGCATCCCGAGCGCCTGCAGGAGGGGCGGCCGGACTTCACCATCGCCCACTACGCGACCGACACTGGCGTCTGGCGCGACTACTTCTCGCCTGGGCTGCACGAGGCGTTTGGGGCGCTCTGGCCGCTGGTGGTCTTCGGCGCCCTCGCGGCGGCGCTGCTCGCCGTCCTGCGCGGCCGCGACCGGATCCTGCGCTGGGTCGGCGTCGTCGCCCTCTTCGGCGCCCTCGCCTATCTCTTCACCCCGCTCAGCGCCGCCGGGGCGGAGGGGGAACCGGTCGGCTTCGGGATCAACATCCGCTACGTCATCCCGGCGCTGCTGGCGGGAATCGTCCTCCTGCCGCTCGACCGCTGGCTCGACGGCGAGCGGCGCCAGTGGGGCCTGATCGGGGTGCTGGTGCTGGTCTTCCTCGTCACCAACCGCCCCGATGACGCCCTCCACGACAAGGCTCGCATCTTCGCCTTCTTCCTGGTCGTCCTCGTCGTCCTGCTGCCGGCGCTGCTGATCCATCTGCGATCGTGCGGCACCGGCGCCGCGCTTGCGTTCGCTGTCGCGGCCGGCCTGCTGATCTGTCTGGTCGCGATCGGCTACCCGCTCCAGCGCCACTACCTGGGGAACCGCTACGCCAACGAGGGGACCGCGGAGGAACGGATCCCCGGCATGCATCTCGACAGCGCCTACCGCTGGGCCCGCGGGGTCGAGGACAGCCGCATCGGCCTCGCCGGCAGCACCGCCGGCTTCGCCGGCTACGGCTTCTACGGCACCGACCTCAGCAACCGCGTCCGTTACCTCGGCGAAGGCGGCCCCCACGGCGCCTTCAACGCGATCCCGACCTGCGCCGCCTTCCGCGCCGGGGTCAACGCCGCCGACCTCGACTACCTCGTCACCTCCCCATTCCTGAACTTCCTCCACCCCGGCGACCCGATCGCCTCACCGGAGGCGCGCTGGCTACGCGGCGAGGACGCCGTGCGCCCGGTCCTGCGCAGCGGACCGGTGACCGTCTGGAAGGTCGAGGGGGACCTGACCCCTGGCGCCTGTGGCCGCGCCAACGCGCCAATGCGCGAAGTTCCCCGGACGCCGGCCTCCTGATTGCCGGCACAGGCAGCTGGGTAACCTCGCGCCAGTGAGCTATCCACTCGAGAATGCTCTCTTCCAGTGGGAGGAGGGACGACGTTCGTTGCAGGCGATCGAGGAACCGCGCCAGCGCCGCCTCGCCGATCGGGTCGTCGACGCGCTGCGCGAAGAGCTGCGGCGGCGGATCGGTCCGACCTTCAGCGCCACCGAGCTGGCCGACCTCTACGGCCAGGGGACCGATTGGGCCCAGCAGGTCGCCCTCGACGTCGCGCCATCGCTCGACGGCGATTCCCAGATGCTCGCCGACGCCGCCTTCTGGCTCTACCTCAGGGGCGCCACCGATTTCGCCGGCGGCAGGCAGCTGCCCGTTTGAGAGCTACTTAAGAGCTACTCGTCCGAGTCGTCGGACTCGGACTCACCGTTGCCGTTGGAGCCCTGCGGCTCGCCGGCGCGGCGGATGACGATCTGGTCGGCCTCGATGCGGACGGTGACGTCGCGCTTGCCGGCCCAATGCTCGTTGTAGACCGGGTTGTCCTTGATCGCGGCGTCGAGCCAGAGGCCGTAGCCGTCGGTCTCGCCGTGGTCGAAGCTTGCCTCGAGCTCTTTGCGACGGCTGCGACCGCCGCGGCGTCCGCGACGACGGCGGCGGCGGCGACCGGCGCCGGCACCGCCCTCGGTGCCCTCACCGCTCTCCTCGCGCTCCTCGTCGTCCTCGTCCTCGCTCTCGTCGGCCTGTTCGGCCTCCTCGGCCTCGGTGGCCGCCTCGATCTCGGCTTCGATCTCGTCGCGCAGGTCGATCTCGCTCGAGCCGGCGTTCTCGTCGTCGGCGGAGAGGTCGTACTGCTTGCGGAACTCGCGCAGCTCGGTCGTGGTGATCTCGAGCTGGTGGGCGATCCATGCATCGGTCCGCCCCTGGTGGACCCAGGCGCGGATCTGGTTCAGCTGCGGCTTCAGTGAGCGTCGAGCCATCGGCGCGCGAGTCTATTGAAGGAAGGCATCGGTTCGCGGAGAGAGGTGGTGACTTAGGCCATCAGGAAGGCGAGCGCCTCGAACATCGCGACGACGACGACGATCACGGTGGCGGTGAGGCAGACGGCAAGAACGCTGAAACGGACCTTCCCCTCCTGCTCGACGCGGGTGATTTTCCGCGCACGGGAGCGGTTCGCCGCCCGGCGGCGCAGCTGCTCGCGCCGGCGGCGCTCGAGGTAGGTCTCCTGCTCGAACGCGGTCTCGAACTGGGAGATGCTCTGTCGCATTCTCATAGGGAAGGGCCCCTGAGGGCCAGGCGGCACCGTAGCAAAAGATCTTGCAGGGCTTGCAATCCGCTCACAATCAGCAGGCGCCCCAAAGCCCCCTGCCGGCCCGCGCCGCCGCGATCTCGAGCCGTTTCAGCCGCGTCGCGAAGCGGTCGTTGGGGGGGATCGTCAGCGTCCGCGCCAGGCCGCGGCGGATCAGCTCCGCGTTGACGAAGCGCCCGTCGAGGTAGACGTAGGCGAGCAGCCGGCCGTAGACGTCGCGCCGCTCCTCGCCGAAGACCAGCCGCACCCGCCGGCCCTCGACCAAGCGGTGGTTGAAATCGGAGGCCTGCGGACCGAAGCACTGCACCGGCGTGTCCGGCTTCACCGTCTCCGGCGTGTCGACGCCGATGTAGCGGACGTCCTCCTCCGTACCGCCGAGGTCGACCTCGACCGTGTCACCGTCGACCACCCGCGTCACGTAGGCCGTGGCGGCAGCCGGCGGCTCGGCCCGGAAATCGAGGCTTTCCCAAGGTCGCAGGAGCACCAGCGCGGCGAGAATCAGCAAGATCGCGCTTCCCTTCGACCTCATCGGCGCATTAAAAAGGCCCACCCCCGCATAAGCGGAGGCGGGCCGAAGTTCTCCCCCGCGTGCTTACGGGGTGCGACGAACGTTCGAGAGCAAGCTCTCTTTGATCTGCTCGACTATGGAGATCGCCTCGTTCCACTCGCGCTGCCAGACGTTGCGCCCGAAGATGACGCCGGAGCCGCCGGCGGCCATCACGTCGCGGGTGTTCTGCAGCACGGTGTCGTCATCGGTCTTGGAGCCGCCGGAGAGGACGACGAGGGCGCGGCCGGCCGATTCGACGCACTGGCGGATCGCCTCGGTCTGGTCGACCTCCATCTCGTCGTAGGGCGCCGGGGCGTCCTTGTCCTTGGAGGAGTCGATCTTCGGCATGTTGAGCTTGACCACGTCGGCGCCCATCTCCATCGCCATCCGGGCGGCGTAGTCGATCGCGTAGAAGGAGTTCTGCCCGCCCTTGGCCTCGACCGCTTCGCCGCGCGGGTAGGACCAGACGACCAGCGGCATCCCGAAGCGGTCACATTCCTCGCGGACGCGGCGCAGCTGGGCGAGGTCCTCGTCCTGGCGCGGGGAGCCGACGTAGAGCGTGTAGCCGATCGCGTCGGCGCCGAGGCGGACGCCGTCCTCGACGCTGGCGTTGCAGCTGGAGAAGGCCTTGGCGGAGGAGGGGAGGTCGGTCTTGCCGTTGACCTTGAGGATCAGCGGCACCCGGCCGGCGTAGTCGGGGTAGTACTTCTCGGCCATCCCGATCTGGCAGGCAAGCGCCGAATACCCCGCCTCGGCGGCGAGGCGGAACTGGTAATCGGGGTCCTTGGAAGCCGGGTTGGGGAAGAAGTCACGCGGGCCGTGCTCGATTCCCTGGTCGATCGGCAGCAGCATCAGGGTGCCGTTGCCGGGGCCGAACTCGAACAGAAGGCGGTGCAGGCGGGCCCTTTTTCCGGGCGGCAGCACCTCCAGCAGCGATTTCTGCTCGGTCAGACTCTTCAGCTCCACGTCAGTTCCTCCTCGAAGATGGTTGCCCTGGCAGTATCGCATTCCAATTGGGAATCGAGCGCCGGCGGGTATCCTCGAAAGATGAGCGAGACTGAGCTCAGCGTCATCTGCAAGAACTGCGGCTCCGAGGTCAGTCCCTACGTGACGGAGTGCCCCTACTGCGGCGCCCGGTTGCGCAAGCGGGCGCCGAAGCTGGAGCGACGTGGGGACGGGCTCGAGGCGCAGCAGCCGCGCAAGCGCCGCCGAAGGGTGCGCCGGCCGGGCAGGCCCAGCTTCGCGATCTCCGCCGAGCGTCCCTACGCGACGATCACGGTGATCCTCGCCTCGGCGATCCTGCTGATCGTCCAGAAGGCGACCGGGTACGCGCTCGGCAGCTTCGGCGGCATCGTCGTCCCCTTCGAGGAAGACTGGTGGCGCTACTTCACCGCCCCCTTCGCCTACCTCGACGTCGGCTTCCTCTTCGCCGTCTCGCTGGCCCTGGCGATCTTCGCGACCGGGGTCGAGCGGCGGCTGGGGACGGTGCGGACGGCGGTCCTGCTGATCGCCTGCGGCTCGCTGGGGTCGGTCACCGCCGCGGCGGTCGCCGATCCCGACTCGGTCACCGTCATCGCCGGCGGCAACGGGATGGCGCTCGGCGCCCTTGCCGCCTGGTTCGTGATCCGCCGTGCCGAAGTGCGCGGGGAGATCGGCGAGGACTTCGACGTGATCGGGGCCGCGGTCTGCGCGGTCGTGATCATCCTCCTGCCGCTCTTCGCCCCCACCGCCGACTGGGTCGCCGGCCTCGCCGGGGGCGTTGTCGGCGCTCTCGCCGGCCTCGC
This sequence comes from Solirubrobacterales bacterium, assembly GCA_035264245.1. Classification (GTDB taxonomy): domain Bacteria; phylum Actinomycetota; class Thermoleophilia; order Solirubrobacterales; family 70-9; genus VAYN01. The sequence continues at coordinate 23,862 of DATFQO010000046.1, read as the reverse complement.
CGCCAGCGCCCTGCATCGCGGCGATTAGCGCCGCGCGGCTAGGCTCTCTGCGTGCCTGACGAAACCGAGCTCGAGGCCGCGATCGAGCGGTTGCTGGACCCGCAGCGGTTCTCCGAGGCAGAGCGGATCGTCGCCCAGGCGGCCCCGCGGTTGCAGAAGGTCCTCGCAGCCGCCCTCGCCGAGGGCGGCTGGTTCGGCGAGCCGCACGAGAACGAGACGCTCAAGGCGGCGACCATGCCCGACCCCGAGGAGCGGGTCGGCGCCGTCCGCGCGCTGCTCGCCGAGGAGGCGAGGATGGGGATGATGGTTGGCGTTGCCGTCGGCTGGGCACTGAAGGAAGAGCTGAGTACGAGCAACCAAGTCGAATCCGCGGATCCGGGAGGAGAGAGCTGATGGAGATCAAGTACCACGGGCATTCTTGCTTCGAGCTGAGCGAGGGGGAGACGACCGTCCTCGTCGATCCGTTCCTGAAGCCGAACAACCCGACCGCGGTGGCGAGCGCCGAGCAGGTCGAGCCGACCGTCATCGCGATCACCCACGGCCACGCCGATCACATGGCCGACGCCGTCCCGGTCGCCAAGCGCACCGGCGCCCACTGCGTCGCCATCGTCGAGATCGCCGAATACCTGAAAGCGCGGGGGATCGAGGCGCTCAGCGACCCCAACCTCGGCGGGACCGTCGAGTTCGACTGGGGCTGGATCAAGCTCGTACCCGCCTGGCACACCAGCACCCTGCCCGGGCACGAAGAGGCTCTGTTCAGCGCCGAGCACGGGACCGTGATCGGGACCGCGACGGGCCTGCTGATCAACATCGGCGGAAAGACCGTCTACCACGCCGGCGACACCTGCCTGTTCAGCGACATGAGGCTGATCGCCGAACGCAACCCGGTCGACGTCGCCCTGCTGCCGATCGGCGGTCACTACACGATGGATCGCCACGACGGGGTGGTCGCCTGCGAGTTCATCGGCGCCGAGACGGTGATCCCGATCCACTTCAACACCTTCCCCGCGATCGAGACCGACACCGACGCCTTCAAGTCCGAGGTCGAGTCCCAGACGTCATCGCAGGTCGCCGTACTCGCGCCGGGCGAGACGCACAGCGTCTAACCCCGCCGAGACCGCAAAAACCCTTCTTGAAGGAGGGTTTTTGCGGTCTCGGCAAACTGGGCAGGAGCTCGACTTCAGCCGCGACCGCGAGGATTGGCACGAGCGGATCAGCGAGGAGGAGCGCTTCCAGCGGATGTACGGGCTCTCCTCGTTCTTCCTCGGCGAGCAGAAAGTCGCCGAGGAGCTGGGGCCGATCATGCGGGCGGCCCCGACCGAGGACCAGAAAGTCTTCCTCTGCACCCAGATCGCTGATGAGGCGCGCCACGTCCGCTTTTTCGAGCGCTTCTACCGCGAGGTCGGGGTGCTGGAGTCAGACCAGCTGAGCGAGATGCTGGCCGAGACCTCCACCCACCTGAACGAGAACTTCGGCCGCCTCTTCGACGGGATGCTGAAGCAGCGGACCGACCGGCTCTCGGCCGAACCGGAGGACACCGAGGCGCTGGTCGAGGCGGTGACGCTCTACCACATGGTCGTCGAGGGGATGCTGGCCCTCACCGGACAGCACTTCATCATGGACTTCAACGAACGCGAAGGGACGCTGCCGGCCTTCGTCGAGGGCTTCTCCAACGTCGCCCGCGACGAGCACCGCCACGTCGCCTTCGGCTCGGTCTTCCTGCGCGAGAAGGCGCGCGAGGACGATCGCTACAAGCAGGCGATCCAGCGCACGCTGGAGGAAGCGTTGCCGGTCGCCGACGGCGTCCTGCAGCCGCCCTGGGCCGAGAACGCGGGCGAGGACTTCGAGCTGTTCGGCTACTCGCTGGAGGAAACCCGCCAGTTCGCCGGCACGGCGCTGCTGCGCCGGCTCAAAGTGATCGGGCTCGGTTAGGCCGGTCTATTCGACCGGGGTCGGAAGTTCGACCACCGGCGGGGTGACTTCGACCAGCGGCGGTGCCGATTCGCTCGGTGGCGGGGGAGGAGGAGGTTCGCTCGGCGGCGGAGTCGATTCGCTCGGCGGCGGTGGCGGCGGGGTGACGGTGACGACGACGGTGCCGTCGCCGCCGTGGGCGCCGGCGACTTCTTCGGAGGCTTCGGCGCTGCCGATTCCTTCCTTCTCGGAATCGCCGATCGTCACTTCCTCGCCGGCGGCGGACTCGCCCGCGGCTTCTTCCTCGACTTCGGCGACCGGCGGCGTGACTTCGGCCGGCTCTTCGGCGGGGGCCGGGACCGGCGGCGCTTCCACCGCTTCGACCGGCGTGATCGTGGCCGGCTTGGCGTGGACGACCGGAGCGGCCTGGGCGGTGGAGAGGTAGGCGGTCGAGTGCTCGCGGACGTTCGGCGAAGCCGCCGCCGCGTGGCTGACCGGCGTCGGATGCGTGTCCTGCTTCACCTCGACCGCGCCGGCGGTGAGGACGGCGGCGGTGATCACCCCGGCGACGGCCTTGGTGCCGATCGCGCCGCCGATCGCGCCGATCCCTCCGGCGGCCGAGCCGCCGCCGATCGCCGCCGCGGCGCCGACTCCACCGACCGCGCCGGCGCCCGCTCCGGCGCCGGCCATGCCAGCGCCGCCAGCGCCCGCACTCGTTCCGGCGCCACCGGCGCCGCCGAGCCCGAGCTTGGAGAGGATGAGGCCCTTGAAGGCGATCAGCGGCCCGACCGGGAAGAGCGCCGCCAGCGCCTTCTCGTTGGAGCGCAGCTGGGAGCGGAAGTCGGCGCACTCGTCGCACTCGCGCACGTGGCGGCGGACCGGCGCCGAGGCCTTGCGCAGGCCCTCGGCCGCTTCGGAGAGCTCGATCCGGACCTCGCCGCAGGTCAGCAGCCGCGCCTGGCTCGCCTCGGTCAGGGAGATCCGCGCCCGCACCAGCAGCGACTTCACCGACGGCACCGTGGTGTCCATCGCGGCGGCGATTTCCTCGTAGCTGAGGGCGTCCATCTCGCGCAGCAGCAGGGCGCTGCGCTGGGTCTCGGGAAGCTTGTTGACGTCGCTGAGGATCTGGCGGAACTCCTCGCGGTTGTGGACCATCTCCGCGGTCGAGGCGGCGTCGACTTCGGGGACCATGTCCATCGATTCCTGCGCGTCGGCCTTCGGCTTGCGCAGGTAGTTGAGGCAGCGGTTGCGGGCGATCCGGTAGAGCCAGGGGCGGAGGTTGATCTCACGCTCGTCGGCCAGCATCGCTTTGTAGGCGTTGACGAAGACCTCCTGCAGGACGTCTTCGGCGTCCTCGGTGGAGCTCAGCATCTGGCGACAGAAGCCGAGCAGGCGGCCCTGGTAGCGGTCGACGATCGTCTCGAAGGCGCCCGGATTGCCGGCGCGACACATCGCGATCAGCTTCTCGTCGCCCTGCAGTTTCAGCAGCGGCGAGCGGCGGGCGAGAAGCCCGCGGCGACTGGCATGAGTTAGGGCTGATGCCTCCAAGACTCTCTCCCGTGGAAGGACGGTTCCGGGTCTAAAGACACGCTAACAGGGGCGGAGTTGCGCGCCTGGAACATTTATCCCCCTTTTAGGCCGGGAGAAAACGGCAGGAGCAGGGAAAATCGATAATGCCCGGGGCGGGACTCGAACCCGCAAGCCCCTTTCGGGGCAGCGGCTTTTAAGGCCGCCGCTTTTGCCAGTTTCGCCACCCGGGCTCGGCGATGGTAACCCGACATGGCCGGTCAGCCAATAGTCTGCGCCCATGGCTGAGCATGGCGGCAGGCTGGTCGCGAAGGCTTTGAGGTCGCGCGGGGTGGAGCATCTCTTCACGCTCTCGGGCGGCCACCTGTTCTCGATCTACGACGGCTGCAAGGAGGAGGGGATCTCCCTCGTCGACGTCCGCCACGAGCAGACGGCCGCCTTCGCCGCCGAGGGGATCGCGAAGGCGACCCGCGGCGTTGGCGTCGCGGCGCTGACCGCCGGGCCGGGCGTGACCAACGGGCTGAGCGCGATCGCCGGCGCGCAGGCGAACTATTCGCCGGTCTGCGTCCTCGGCGGGCGCGCCCCGGAGATGCGCTGGGGTTCGGGCTCTCTGCAGGAGATCGACCACCTGCCCTTCGTCTCGCCGCTGGTCAAGTCGGCGGAGACGGTCAAGGACCCGGCGCTGATCGCCACGGTGACCGCTGCCGCGCTCGACCGTGCCGCTGCGGCCCCGAGCGGGCCGACCTTCGTCGACTATCCGCTCGACGTCGTCTTCACCGAGGCCGAGGTCGAGATCCCGGGGCTTCCGCAGGAGGGCTCGGCGCAGCCGGCGGCAGGAGTCGAGGAGGCGGCGGCGCTGCTGGCCGGGGCCGAGCGGCCGGCGATCATGGCCGGCACCGGCCTCTACTGGGGCCGTGGCGAGATGGAGCTGCGGGTGCTGGCCGAGGCGCTCGGCATCCCCGTCTTCCTCAACGGCCTCGGCCGCGGCTGCCTGCCCGCCGATCACGAGCTTGCCTTCAGCCGGGCGCGGGGCACGGCGCTGCAGGGCGCCGACGTGGCGCTGGTCGTCGGCGTGCCGATGGACTTCCGCCTCGGCTTCGGCGGCAGCTTCGGCGCCGAGACGAAGATCGTCCGCCTCGACGTCGCGCCGAACGAGCTGGTCGCCAACCGCGCGCCCGAGGCCGACCTGGTCGGCGACGTCCGCGCGACGCTGGCGGCGCTGCGCGAGGCGGCGGACCCAGGCGAGAGGACCCGGCCCTGGCTCGAGCAGCTGCGCAACGTCGAGGGCGAGAAGCGGGCCGCCGAGCAGGCCGAGCTGAACGACGAGCGCTCGCCGCTGCACCCGGTGCGCGTCTACAAGGAGCTGAACGAAGTCCTCGACCGCGACGCGATCGTCATCGGCGACGGCGGCGACTTCGTCTCCTACGCTGGGCGGCTGATCGAAACCTTCGAGCCCGGCTGCTGGATGGACCCCGGCCCGTTCGGCTGCCTGGGGGCGGGGCCGGGGCAGGCGATCGGCGCCAAAGTCGCCCATCCCGACCGCCAGGTCTGCCTGCTGCTGGGCGACGGCGCCTTCGGCTTCGCCGGCATGGAGTTCGACACGATGTCGCGTCACGGTTTGGGCGTCGTCGGGGTGATGGGCAACAACGGCATCTGGGGGCTCGAGCACCACCCGATGAAGTTCCTCTACGGCTACTCGGTTGCCGCCGAGCTGCGGCCGGAGACCCGCTACGACCAGCTGGTCGAATCGCTCGGCTGCGACGGGATCCTGGTCCGCGAGCCGGGTGAGCTGAAGCCGGCGCTCGAGCGGGCCTTCGCCTCCGGTCGCCCGACCCTGGTCAACGTCCTCACCGATCCCGGCGTCGCCTACCCGCGCAAGTCGAACCTGGCTTAGGGCCTGGCCCAGAAAGAGAATCGGCCGCCATTTCTGGCGGCCGATCCAATCGGCCCCTCAGGACGGGCAGGGGTACGTCTTCAGGGACCTTTATTTAGTGGGCCCAGACGGCGGGAGGCGCCATGATGCGGCAGTCGCCTAAGCCCTATATGCCGGTCGCAAGGTGGAGCGAACCCCACCTCGTCCCCGGTTCATCCAGTATGTACCCGTCCGTCCTTCACTTCCACCAGGGCTGGACGAAGTTACTTAAAAGCGATTAGACTGACGTACCCATTTCTAGATCTTCCGCAGGAAGGCTGACCATTCTGTCCGTTCTGGACAAGACAGGCTGTCCAGCTAGTACGGAGAGGGGTTTCGAGTGGCGGCGAGGGCGGATCCGTAGAGGATGTCGTGCTCGGAGACGGTGATCCGCTCCAGGCCGAAGGCGCGCATCGCCTCGACCAGGATCACCACCCCGGCGACGATCGTCGGGGCGCGGTCGGGATGCAGGCCGGGAATCTCGACCCGCTCGACCAGCGGGGCCGAGGCGAGCTGGGAGAGCATCCGCTGGATCGAGGGAAGTTCGAGCACGTGACCGTGGACGCGGGAGGGGTCGTAGGGCTCGAGCCCGAGCTCGACCGCGGCCAGCGAGGTCGGGGTGCCGGCGACGGCGATCCCATGACGCGCCTGCACACCGGCGCCGAGCGACTCCTCGATCAGGCCGCGGACGTCGGCGGCCAGGGCTTCCAGCTCGCCCGCGGTGGGCGGGTCGCTGGAGATGCAGCGCTCGCTGTGGCGGACGACGCCCGCCTGCAGGGAGTCGTGGAAGGAGATCTCGGTGCCGGTGCCGACGATCAGCTCGGTCGAGCCACCGCCGATGTCGATCACCAGCGTCGGCTCGCTGGGCGCGGACTCCGAGGTGGCGCCCAGGTAGGTGAGGCGCGCCTCCTCCTCGCCATCGAGGACGCGGGCCGAGAGCGCGAACCGCTCGCGCAGCTCGGCGATGAAGGCGCTGCCGTTGTCGGCGTCGCGCACGGCGCTGGTCGCGATCGCGTCGGTCGTCTCGGCGCCGAGCTCCTCGAGCATTCCGATGTAGTCGCCGATCGCACCGCAGACGTCCTCGATCGCCTCACCGGCCAGGTGCCCGGACAAGTCGACGCCCCGGCCCAGCCGCGTCACCGTGCTGCGCCGCTCCAGCGGCGAGACCCGGCCGCCCTCCACGTCGGCGACCAGCAGCCGCGTCGAGTTCGTCCCGATGTCGATCACCGCGACTCGCTTTTCCCCGTCAGTCACCCGGCCACTCTAGAGCCCGCCGCCCTCCCGAAGACCTCTGCGCAATCGTCCCCTCAGCTGCCCCAGAGAGCCCCGCCCAGCCGCCACATTGCTACCATCAGCAGTCCGCCGCGGGGTGGAGCAGCCAGGTAGCTCGTCGGGCTCATAACCCGAAGGTCGCAGGTTCGAATCCTGCCCCCGCTATCCCAGATGTAGAGCTAAAAGCGCCCCCGCAGAGGGGCGTTTTTCGTTTCCGGATCAACGCTCAGGTCAACAGCGTGCAGGCGTGACGATGCTCGCGGCTACTGGATCTGGAGGCGTTCCTCCGCGAGGCCCGACAAAGAGGGAATTACTTGGGAGGCCAAGGCCGACGATGAGCGATCCACGCATGGGCCGGATTCGATCCGGAAAGCTGTCTGTGGTCTCGCCAATCAGATCGGCGGCTATCTGACTCTGGGTGCCTGCAAAGCGGCAGGCGGCTCTCGCTTAACTCCTATGAGGAGGCAACATCAACAACCTCGGGTGCGACATAGCGCTTTGAGTTGCTAAAAGCGCGATGCGGCGTCTCCCTCAAGATTCCCAGCTCCACCAACGTCTTGATTGCGTTGTGCGCACCTTGCTTTGAGACCATGTATCGAATGGCGACCTCGGGGGGCGTCAAATATGGGCGCCCGACGAGATCAGCGGCGAGTCGCTCAGCTAGTCCTCGCTTTCCGGCGCTCTGAACGCGCGAACGTAGATCCTCTTGAAGTGCAACTAAGCGCTCCACCTTCGTCTGTGATTCGGTCGCCGAGGCAGCTACACCTTCTGCGAAGAAAGCAATCCAACCGTCCCACTCGCCGGTAAGGCTCAGCTTCAGCAGTGCATCCTGATACTGCGTACGCCGTTGCTCGAACCAGGGCGATACAACAAGCAGTGGCTCTCGGATGAGGGCACCGCGTAGGAGCTGCACTATCACGAGCAAGCGACCAAGTCGCCCGTTTCCATCGGAGTAGGGATGAAGGGTCTCAAACTGGTAGTGAGCCATGGCGGCTTGAACAACCGTTGGGATGCGGGGCGGGTCATTGATCCACTCAAGCAAGCCCTCGACACCTGCTCTCAACTGGTCGCCGTTAGGAGGCGGGACGAAGCGCGCTTCATCAAAGCCGCGCCCGGGTGCGCCTATGACAACGATGCGGTCGCGGAGACCGCCGGCATCGCTCAACTCCCCCGCCGTGCCCCGCACAAGGATCCGCTGGAGTTCGCCCAGCATCCCTAGAGTCATAGGTCGCTCCTCTGGCCAGGAAAAGGCGAGTTCGGCCATGCGCTCGAAGTTAAGGATCTCCCGGACCTCTGCGCTCAAGTGCTGCTCATCGTCTCGATCCGCTGCCAAAACGTCCGCAAAGGGCGCGTACGTTCCCTCCAAAGCGCTCGTACTTTGAGCCTCGCGACGGAGGGCGGGACGCCGCAGAAGTGCTGGAGTCGGAATGCGCCGAGCGGCCCCATCAAGGCGAGCAAGCGCCGCGGAAGCGTTGCTCACCGTCGTCCAGGTCTCGGTCGACAGGTCTAGAGTTCTAGGAAGGGAATCGGGAAGAAAGGCCGTTCCTTCGACTAGCTCATGGCTCGCCGGGTCTGGAGCCAAGATCGGAACAAGATGTCCGATGGGGCTTCCTTCTAGCTGCTTAAAGTCCACGCGTCAACTATATCCCGTAAAAGTTGACGTTCCGCCCGTGTGGGCAACTAGTGTTGACGCTCCCTGAAAAAGCGCTGTAAAGAGCGCTTTCCGAGTAGCTTTGACTACGTGAGGAGAAGGCCCCTCTCCAGAGCAGCTATCCATAACGAAGGGGCCCCCGTTCCTCGGCCCTCGTCTACCTCCATGCCGGTCTCGAAGCGGGCGCCGGCGCCGACGACGTGCTGGCGTGCGCGGAGGTTGACGGCGCGCCCTTCGTGGCCGACGAGGGCCTCCGGGTCTGGGTCGCGCGGGGCCTCGACGAGGTCGCCTGACGTCACGCCCTCGCCGCGCCGAGGAGGGGGTCGACCTGGTTGAGGGTTTCGGTCATGCCCTGCTCGAACCCCATCTCGATCGTCTGTTCCATCGAGGCGCGGTCGGCGAAGTGGGTCTGGATCGACATCGTCGCTTTGCCATCGGCCTCGGTGATCGTCACCGTCATCCCCGTCGGGCCCCCGTCCTCCGGCTTGCCCTCGGCGTCGACATCGTCGTCGGTCATGTGCAGCCGGTGGGGCGGCTCGACTTCCTCGATGCGCCAGCGGCCGTGGTGCTTCTCGCCGTCCGGGCCGGTCATGAAGTAGGTGGTGCGCGCGCCGACAGTTAGCTCGTGGTCGACAAAGGTCGAGGAATGGGACGGCGGGCTCCACCAGCGCTCCAGCTGGCGCGGATCGGACCACAGCTCCCAGAGTCGCTCGGCATCGGCGTCGAACTCCGCCGTGATCGTCATGGTCAGAGCGTCGATGTTCTTGTCTACGTCGGTGACGGGCATCAAGTGTCTCCTTTGTCGGTTTCGAGGATCTGCTCCATCCGCTCGACCCGGCCGCGCCAGTCCGCGTCGATCTGGTCGAGCGCGGCGCGGGCGCGGGCGAGGGCGTCGGTCTCGGTGCGGACGATCGACTCGCGCCCGACCCGGTGCTTGCTCACCAGCTCGGCCCGCTCCAGCACGGCGACGTGCTTCTGCATCGCCGTCACGCTGACCGGGTGTTCACGGGCCAGGGCCGAGACCGAGAGCCGGCCCTCGTGAGCGCGGCGGAGGATGTCGCGGCGGATCGGATCGGCCAGCGCCCGGAACAGCAGGTCAGTGGCCCTCTCCTCGTCGTTGATCGGGTTTTGATCTACAACCATCTGGTTGTAAGTTAGCACCCGGCCCGTAGGTCGGGCGTTCAGATCCTGGTCGCCCGCCGGCCTGAGGGTTACGCCCATTCGCGGGTGGGTAGTCTGGAGGTGTGTTGCGGTAGCAGCGGGCGGCGTAAATGTCGACACGAGGCAATCGAAGCGCGACATCTGGTCCGGAGCTGCACGGCGCGCCTGCTTTGAAGGCGGGGTCGGGTCGTCGGGATTCGGCGCCCACCGGACGTCGCGTCCTTCTGGAACCCGTGCACCGCCACCCGCACATTGGGCTCAAACCTTCTCTGCCCTATGTGGTTCCAAACCAGCAGGGAGGATTTAAACCAGATGAACCAGCATCTACCGGAATCGACTGAGGCGACGGATCACCACTCCTCAGTACGGGCGGAGATCTCGCGCGAGATGGTCCGCCTCTACAAAGAACAGTTCGGCCGCGGCCCGACCAAGTCCAGAACCGAGTTCGCCGGCCCCGACATAGTCGTCTGCACGCTCGAAGACAGCTTCACGCCGGCTGAGAAACGGCTTGCGGACATGGAGGAGCACCAGCGCCTTCGCGACACGCGGCTGTACTTCCAGCACGCGACGAAGAGCGAGTTCATCGGGATCATCGAGAGAATCCTCAACCGCAAGGTGCGCGCCTTCAACAGCAGCATCGATACCCACAACGACGTCTCGGTGGAGGTGTTTCACCTGGAACCCGATCCGCCTCAGCGCTGAGCGAAGGGGCGCCCCGACCGCCGCTACCTGCCGTTGCGCTCGCGGTGCTTGCAGCCCGGCCAGCAGCAGGGGCGGCGCTGACCTTCTTCCAGCTCTTCCCGGGTCCGGCGGATGCGGCGCTCACGGGTCTTCTCCTGCTTGGCGTCCTCGACCCAGCAGATGAACTCGTTGCGGGCCAGGGGGGTGATGTCCTTCCAGGCGTCGAGGACCGTGGCGCTGGCGCTCAGCGTCTCGCGGAGATCGGCGGGGAGCTCGTGCACGACGCCGCCGGGGACTTGCCCGTTGCTCATCGGGTCATGATGGCAGCGATGAGCCGACGCGAGGAGCTGCCCTGTTCCGGGACATTGGAGGAGGTTCGGCGCCTGGCGGGACCGGCGGCCGTGGTCGCCGGAGCCGAGCGCCTCGCGGGCGGGCAGCACGCGGACACCTGGCGGGTCGACACGGAGAATCCCGCGACCAGCGTCGTCGTTCGCCGGTTTCCGGCTGGCGACGACGCCCCTAGGTATGAGTGGCAGGTGCTGCGGGCCCTCGACGGGCTCGGCGGTCTCGCCCCGCTGCTGCTCGGCGGCGACCTCGACGGGCGATGGTCGGACCAGCCGACCTCCCTGATCAGCTGGCTCGACGGTCAGCCGGACATCACTCCCGCCGACCCCGGGGAGTGGGCACGCGAACTGGGTCGCGCTCTGGCCGCGGTGCACGCGGTGCCGACCGAGCGGTTGGCGGAGCTGCCGAGCGTCTTCGACCGCGGCGGCGGATCCGAGGAGATGCTGGCCGGCCCGCTGGCGGCGGAGGTTCGGTCCCACTGGCCGCAGGTGATCGCTGCGCCGGAGGTGCTGACCCACGGCGACTACTGGTCGGGCAACGTCGTTTGGCGGGACGGAAAGCTGACGGGGATCGTCGACTGGTCGGGCGCGTCGCGCGGTCCGCGCGGCTTCGACCTGGGCTGGTGCCGCCTCGACCTCGTCCTCCTCTTCGACGAGCCGATCGCCGACGAGTTCCTTGCGGCCTACGAGGCAGGGGTCAGCCAGCCGGTCGGCGGGATGGGCCTCTGGGACTGCTGGGCCGCGGCGCGCTCGCACGAGGGGGTCGCGTCCTGGGTCCCGAACTATCTGCCGCTGGGCCGCGCCGACCTCGATCAGGACGAGCTGCGGCGACGCCATGCGCGATGGACGGCGCGCCTGCGGGAGCGGGTCGGCGACTAGTTGTCGGTGGCCTCGACGACGTAGATCAGGCCCGCGGCCGGGTCGCGGCGGGCGTCGCCCGCCGCCGGGTGCTCGTCCCCTCGATGCAGCTGGACCCCGGCGAAGCCGGCGCCGCGCAGGGAGGTCTCGGCTTCGACTGCGTCACCGCGATAGGGGCGGACCCTGCCGCGAACGAGCGCGCTGAGGACCACCTCGAAGGCGCGCTCGGGCAGCCCTCGGTCCTCTTCCGCGAGGCGGAGGTCCGAGAGGTAGGCGCCCTGGTCGAATCGCCCCAGCGCCATCGCGATCCGGGCCCAGAGCGCGTCGACGGTCTCGTCATCCAGGTAGACCAGCAGGCCCTCGGTGACGATCGCCAGCCCCGCGGCCGGGTCCAGCGTTTCGACCAGAGCCTCGAGGCTCCCCAGCCCGCCCTCCCGGAGGGCATCCAGCTCGACCACCCGGTGCCGGTCGCTCAGCGACCCGATCCGGGCCAGCGCGTCGCGCTTCCGCCGGGCCATCCCCGGCAGGTCCGCCTCGACGTAGGTGAGCCGCTCGCCGTAGCGCTCGCTGAACCGCCAACCCCTGGGTGACATCCCGCAGGCGATCTCGATCACCTGGCTGACGCCGCCGCGGATCCGGTCGTCGAGGATCGAGTCGATGATCCGGTGGCGGGCGAGGAGCGGACCTTCGAGCGTGGGCCCGCCGAGCGTCCTGCTCACCGCGAAGGGGAGCGCGCTCCCGTAGTGGAGCATCCGTCCCTGCCAGGTTCCCAGCTGGGGATGAGAGAGGCCGTTGCGGACCCAGGTCTCGCCGGTGTAATGGGCCGTCGGCGAAATCGCCGACGATCCCTCGCTTGCGGTCACCGGCGCATTCTGACGAGATTCAGGCTCACCGCCTGAACCGCGAGCGCCGCCGCCGTCGCCAGGCCGAAGGCGGCGGCGGTGTCCAGGTCCGGCAGCGCGACGGTAAGGGTGAAGCAGAAGGCGGCGAAGCCGTAGAAGCCGAGGAGGAAGCTCCGCAGCAGGACGATGACCTGGGCGACGCTGCCGTGGGCGTGGGTGAAGACGGCGAGGACGCTGGTGATGATCGGAAACGGCGCCAGCAACCCGCTGAGATGCGGGCCGAGGGCGCCGGAGACGGCGGTCAAGGCGAGCACGAGCCCGAGGGCGGCGAGGGCGCGGGCGGGAAGGTCCCATCGGGGCGGCGTGGGGGAGGCCGCAGTCAGCTGGGGCGCGGGCGGCAGCAACCTCAGGCCGAGCGCGAAGCAGGCGCAGACGAACACGAGCGAGACCACCGGCGGGGGTTGGACCGGATACAGGATCGCGACCGCGAGCAGGAACGCCGCCCAGCCGCAGAGCACGGTCGGGACCGGGGCCGCCGCCGCCGCGACCCGACCGTAGACCACGACGAAGGCGGCCAGCGCGGCGAGCGCGAGCAGGGTGCCGGCGGCGGCCTCGGCGCCGAAATCGCGGCCGTGGAGCAGCGTCTCGACCAGCAGGATCGGACCGGCGACGACCGGCAGGCCGCCGAGCACCCCGGCGACCGCCATCCCCCAGCGGCGGCCGGCGAGGGAGACGGCGACCACGCAGGCAGGGGAGAGCAGGATCTTTGCCGCCAGCAGCGCCACCGCGGCAGGCTCTCAGATTGCGAACCCGCCAAAGTCTCGGCAGCCTCAGGCGGGCAGGTAGGTGAGCAGCACCACTCCGGACTCGAACCGCCTCACGTCGGCCAGTCGCAGCCGCACGGTTCCCCTGTCGCCGAGCACGTGGAGGTTGCCCTCGCCCCAGACGAGCGGGTTGAGGTAGACCTCGCACTCGTCGATCAGGCCCTTTTCGGCGAGGGCGTAGGCGAACTCGCCGCTGCCGTGCATGAACAGGTCGCCATCGGTCTCCTCCTTCAGCTTCGGGATCGAGTCCTCGAGGTCGCCGTCGAGCAGGGTCCCGTTCCATGGAAGTTCACCGGACAGAGTGGTGGACCCGACGTACTTCGGCATCGCGTTGACCATGTCTGCCCACTTGCCGGATTTGCTCGGCCAGTAGCCGGCCAAGCCCTCGAAGGTCTTGCGACCCAGCACCATCCCGCTCGATTCCGCCTGCCGCTCGAACGAGTAGTCGCCGTGGTCTCCGTCGGGCTGGACCCACTCGCCGACCGGGTCGATGACGCCGTCGACGGTGGCCTGCGTGCTCGCGATCAGCTTTCCCATCTCAACTCTCCTCTGAACTCGGGTTCCTTCAAACTCCTCTACCCATATTCAAGAGGACAAGTTAGAGGCAAAAACTGTCCTTACGAACGATATGTCCTCGAGGGAGGCGCCAACCTGCGCTGCTTCTTCGACAGCGTGCGCTACTCGCAGGCCATCGATCTTGATGTGGAAGGCGTGCCTGCCTGGCGCCTCAACGAGAAGATCGAAGCCCTCCTCTCGTCGCCTCAGATCGCCTCCTGCTGCGTAACGCGCAACGGCTTTACCGGCTCTGAAAAAGCGGCTACCTGGCGACGCCCGAGAAGGCTCTTTTCGACGCCGTCCATGTCCGAGCCGCGTCCGGCTCCCGCGCGTTCTTCCCCGAGCTGTCGCTGCCTGCGGGGTTCAAAGACCGCGAGTTGGAGAAGTGGACCGAGCGGCGCATCCGTCACCCTGGCGCCCTAGGACTCGTTCAGGGCGACGGCGGCGCGGATCAGCGCTTTCAGCGCCTCCGCGTCGATCTCCTCGCCCTCGTGGACGTCGACCGCGCGCCGGGTGTTGCCCCCGAGGCTGGAGTTGAAGAGGCCGGAGGGATCGTCCAGCGAGGCGCCCTTGGCGAAGGTCATCTTCACCTTGTCCTTGTAGGTCTCGCCGGTGCAGATGATGCCGTCGTGCGACCAGACGGGGTTCTTCCATTTCCACTCCTCGACCACCTCGGGGTCGGCCTGCTTGATCAGCTCCCGGACCCGGGCGAGCGTCTCGCCGCGCCAGTCGCCCAGCTCCGCGATCCTCGCGTCGATCAGCTGGGAGGGGGAATCGCCGCTGCTGCCTGCCATCGAGTCACGCTCCTTCGTCGCAGTTTCCTGGTCTCTCTGCTCCAAAATTACTTTCAGGGGAGAGAGATCACGCGCGCCTGAGCTTAGGGAGAGAATGGATCTGCTCGTGTACATGAATAGGTACACTCCCTGTGTGGCCAAAACCGTTCCCGTTCGCGAGCTCCGTGCCAACCTCAGCAGTCTGCTCGATCACGTCAGCAATCGCCGTGACCACGTAGTAGTGACCCGCAATGGGGCTCCCGCGGCGGCGCTGGTTCCGATCGACGAGTACGAGGCGCTGGAGGAGACCGCTGAGATCCTCTCCGACCCGCATGCCCTTTCGGCGCTGGAGGAGGGGCTGGTCGAGATCGAGCGAGGAGAAACGGTCACCCTCGCTGAGCTTCGAGGCGAACTGGCCGAACGCCGCCGGGCTGCCGACTGACCGTTGGCGCGACTCGTCCTTGCCCGGCGAGCCCGTCGCGACCTGCTCGATTTGGCCTGGCCGCTGATCGACGGAATCGAGGACGCTCTTGCCCTGCTCGAGCGCGACCCGTTCGCCGGCTATGCGTTGCGCGGCAAGCTTCGTGGTCTGTATTCACTGCGAGTCGGCGCTTATCGGATCCTCTACCAGTTGACCGACGGAAAAAAGACCGTCCGAGTTGCCGCCATCCGCCATCGCTCTAATTCCTATGGAAGCGATCCCCGGTGATTCCCCGCAGGTGCCGAAACCAATGTCTTATTTCGTCCTTCGTGGAAACCATGCTTCATCCTTGATAGAACTAACGCCATATTGGGAAGCGTCAGATCGAAGGAGGAGCGGGTGGGCATGAAGAGCTTGGGAGATCTCGGTAGGGCAGAGAGCCTCGGAGCGCGAGCGACGGGGGCGGCTGCGCTGCTCCTGTTCTTGGCGCTGGCTGTCTGCACCGCGACCGCAAACGCCGCGCCCCTCTCGATGACGTTCACCGAAAGCCGCGCCAACGTCGGCGTCCAGCTCTCCGACGCCGCTCTCTTCGAAGCCCCCGACATCGCCGCGTTCGCGGCCGAGCTCGATTCCGAGAGCGGTTCGATCACCGCGGGGCATCTGCAGGTTCCCGAGTTCACCACCCACATCACCGCGCCGATCGATGCCGACGTCGCCGTCGACTTCGACATCGGGATCATCACCGGCAGCTTCACCGCGGCGAACGGCGCACTCACCCTGCAGGGCGAAGCGGGCGGGACGCTGACGACCGAAGAACACGGATGCACCGTTTCGACGGTTCCTGCTGTCCTGGCCCTCTCGACGACGGGGAACTCCGGAGGCGCGAACCCGCGCTCCGGGGTGCCGTTCAGCGCGGGGCTCACCGGACCGGGTGCGATCGCCGGGCAATGGACCGACATGCAGGCGACGCCGGTCGACCCGGAGCCCGGTGGGGACACCGTCTTCTGCGAAGACGTCGAAGATCGCATCGGAGGTCCGGGAGGCATCTGGCTGAAGCAGAAAGGCGACGTCCTGCCGCCGCCGGCACCAAAGCTCACCAGCACGAGTCCGGCTTCTCCCGGCGCCAGCGGCACCCCGCGGATCCTCGGCGCCGCCGAGCCTGGGGCAACGGTGCGCGTCTACACCGGGACCGATTGCGCGGGGGCGCCGGTCGTCACCGGAAGCGCGGCCGAACTCGGCTCTCCCGGCCTCGCGGTCTCGGTCGCGGAGGGAAGCACCGCCGCCTTTTCGGCAACCGCGACCGACGCGGCTGGGAATACCTCAGCCTGCTCGTCGTCCATCTCCTACACGCGCCTGCAGGGCGACCCGCCTCGGCCACCCCGAGCGTGCGTCGTTCCCAAAGTCAAGGGCAAGTCCCTGCGCGGGGCCAAGATCGCGCTCAGAGCCGCCCACTGCGGCGTCGGCAAAATCCACAAGCCGAAACACAAAAAAGGCAAGAAGTTAGGTCCGCTCGTCGTCAAGTCGTCCAGGCCCTCCGCGGGGAAGGTCCTGCCGACCGGTAGCAAGGTCGACCTGAAGCTCGGATCCGTTTACGCAAAAGCACACCCCTAACGGGAAGCCGCCGAGAGGCGGCAAGATCCCCGGGAACCACTTGGACGCCTTCGGGCAATAAGTACCGATGGCCCAAGCGACCCTCGACAGCGACGCGATCTCAGCCTCGATTCGCTCGCCCGTCGGCTTCGCGACGATCTTCGATCGCCACTTCGACGCGGTCCATGGCTACCTGCGGCGCCGGGTCGGTGCGGACCTGGCCGACGAGCTGTCGGCGCAGACTTTCCTCGTCGCCTTCGACAAACGCGAGGGCTATGACCGCTCTCAGGCCGACGCCAAGCCCTGGCTCTTCGGAATCGCCACCAATCTCCTGCGGCGCCACCATCGCGACGAGGTGCGCCAGTTTCGGGCCTACGCGCGGAGCGCGGTCGATCCGGTGATGGACGCCTTCGACGGCGTCGAGACCAGGCTCGACGCCTCGAAGATGCGGCGCGAGCTCGTCGACGCTCTGGCCGGCCTGCCGGCGGAGGAGCTCGACGCCCTGTTGCTCTACGCCTGGGCCGAGTTCTCCTATCCGGAGATCGCCGGCGCGCTTGGGATTCCGACAGGGACCGTTCGCTCGCGACTCTCCCGCGCTCGACGGAGAGTCCGTATGGCGCTGGACGCCGATCAACCATGTCCCCAGCCTGTTCCAGAGGAGGGATCGCTGTGAACGAGATCGAGCTGCTCCAGGAGCTGCGAGCAGATCTGCCCGGACCCTCACCGGAGAGCCGCGCCTTGGCCCGAGGCGCGCTGGTCGCGCGGATCGAGGGTTCCGAGCGGCCTCCGGCGCGGGCGCCGGCCTGGCGGCGGTCCAGGGTCCGTCTCGTCCTCGCGATCACGGCAGTCGCTGCCCTGTTGGTCGCCCTGCCGACCCTGATCCTTGGGGGCGGTGGAGAGGTTCAGCCCGCGGTTGGCCAGGTGCTTCGCGCGGCGGCGGCCGTAGCGGCGACCGAACCCGCCGAACCGCCCCCTGGCCCGGGGCAGTACTTCTACACCCGATCCAGGGAAGCGGTTTTGGACGCGACTGGGGAGCCGGCCGCGATGACGGTCCACCTTCGCCAGACGTGGATCGGCGCCAACGGCGCCGGGCGGGCGCGGGTGGTCACTTCCGGTCAGGTCGAAGACTCCGCGCTCACGGGCCAGCCCTTTCTCGACACCTCCGAGCTGCCGACCCGGCCCGGGGCGCTGCGCAAGCTGATCGAAGCTCGCGAGATCCCACTCGTCGACGGTCCCCCGGGCGAAGCGGAGACCTTCACCCTGATCGGCGACATGCTTCGCAACACCTACCTGCCGCCGGCCTTCCGCGCCGCTCTCTACCGGGTGGTGGCGGAACTGCCCGAGGTCGAGCTGATGGGCGAGGCGCGGGACCCGGTCGGTCGAATGGGCACCGGTGTCGCCTTCACGAAAGGCAGCGTCACCCACCAGCTGATCTTCGACCCGAAGACCTCTGCCCTGCTCGGCGAGCGCGACGTCGCGGCCCGGCAAATGCCCGAGTTCCAGGCTCCAGCCGGAACCGAAATCAGCTCGACCGCCTACCTCGAATCGAAAGTGGTCGACTCGCTCGGAAGGGGAGCGCCGGCCGGCGCGGGGCACCTGCGGCCGAGCTTCGGTTGTTACGAACGGCCGTCACTGCACGCCAGCGCGGCGATCCTCCACGGGCCGGATCCTTTGGCGAGCTGCGCCAAGCTCTGGCGCGAAGGTGTCGTGGGCACGGTTCTCGAGCGCCAGGAACGGGAAGGCAAGATCGCCGAACGCCGGGACAAGACGCCGGCCCTCGTCGCCTGCGTCGGCGAATATCCGGCGGTCACTTATGTGTTTCCCGGTGAGGGCCCGGAGATCTGCCGCCGCCTCGGCCTGCGGCCCTTCGACTCCTGAAGGGCAGCACCGCGAGTTCTGACAGTTCCCCGGCCAGCACCCGCGACGGCCCGGCTTCTTCCCGCCTCAGGCGTTCGGCTATGACCGAGAGCACCCCGTAGGCGATCAGCTCCTCTGTGCGCGGGCCGGGTCCAGGTTTCGGGCTGCTTCGGCGAGCCGGCCGGATGACGCCGGCGAGAGTCTCGACCAGCCCCGGGTCAAACGGTGCCCCTGCGTCGTTGAAACCGCGCCCATGCACCAGGCAAAGCTCGGCGAGCCGGGGGTCTCCAACGACCGTGTCGAGCAAGCTCTCGATTATGGCTCCCATTCGCCGCGGCCACCGCTCGCCGCTCGCGGCCCCTTCCTTGATCGCCTGCTTCAGTCTCGCGTTGCCCAGCTCGAGGGCGAAGCGAATCGCGTCCTGGCGGTTGGCGAAAAGTTCGTAGAAGGTGTTGCGGGCCATCTTCGCCTGCTTGATAACTGCCGAAACGGTCACTCCGTCGAGGCCAGCTTCCGGGACCACTGCGCAGAGCGCGAGAGCAATCCGCTCGCGCTTGAAGTCGTCGATGAAGTCCTGGGAGAGTCGCTGGCGGCTGGAGATCGGGAGTCCCTTATGGCTTGGAAACCTTAATCTTTCCTAGAAAAACACACTCTAGAGGATAGAAGCCGCCTCACGCGCCAGGCGTTGGGCCTGTTCTTGGCCGAGGAAGGGCACCGTGGCGATGTAGACGAAGTCGGGCAGCAGCTGCGGCAGTCGCCAGGCGCGACCCGCGACCAGCTCGCGCCGGACGACTGCCTGAGCACCGCCGAGAACTCCGAGTGCCGCGCATGCGGGCTGATGCGGGCTGTCGGAGTAGTCCCAGCCACGCTGCAGCATCGCTTCCAGCATCCGGTGCCCGGCCTCGTTGATCTCGCGCACGCTTCCCGGTGCCATCTGACGGGAGAAGACGTAGCCGAGGTAGGCGAAAGTCGGATTGGCCGCCATCAGCTCGAGGATCTCCTTGACGCCATGGAACACGTTCTCCCACTCGGACCGATCGGCGGAATAGGAGCGGGAGACCGCCGAGACCACCTCGAGCAGGATCGCGTTCTCCGCCGCCGCGACGCAGTCCTCCTTGTCCTCGAAGTGCTGGTCGAACACCGCGACCGTCAGGCCGGCCCGGGTGGCGATTGCCTCGCCCGCGAGCTCGTCGTAGCCGCGCTCGGCAGAAAGCGCAGCAGCGGCGGCGATCAGCCGGTCCCGAGGGTCGTCGCCGAGAAAGCTCACGATCCTCCCGTGGGACCGACCAGTAGTTCCCGACCACGTCTGGCCAGCCGCAAGGCCTCCTGCTGGCCGAGGAAAGGCACGGTGGCTGCGTAGAAGAAGTCCGGTAGCAGCCACGGCAGGTTCGCCGCTCGGCCGAGCGTCACCTCCTGCCGGACCACCGCTTCGGCACCTCCGAGCGCGGCGCGGCCGGCTCTCGAAGGTTGCACGTCGGCGCGGGAATAGGGCGAAAGCCGCTCCAGCATCGCCGTAAGCAGTCCCGAGCCGCTGTCGAGCTGCTGTTTTAACTCGGGCGGCATCATCTGGCGCGCGCCGACATAAGAAATCAGCGCAAACTCAGGGTTGTCCGCCATCAATTCGAGGATCGCCTTGATCGTCAGCAAATAGCTCTCCGGCTCGGGGCGGTCGGGCTCGTACAGCTCCCCCACAAGTGCTACCACCGCGGCCAGGATGGCATCGACCGCACTCCTAACCACCGCCTCCTTCCCGTCGAAGAGCTCACGGAAGTGCTCGGCCGAAACATTGGCGCGCTCCGCGACCCTCTCGACCAGCATCTCCTCATAACCGACTTCGGCACAGAGCTCCGCCGCCGTTCGAATGATTCGGTCCCGATCGGACTCGGAGAGGAACACCCCCCTCCTCGCCATTCTCAGGCCGCGGTCGCGGCGCTGCGCATCTCGTCGGCGGCTCGATCCGGCCCCATGAACGGCACCAGGATCGAGAAGAGGATTTCCGGCATCATCTGCGGCAGCCGCTCGGCGCGACCGGCGTCGACCTCGCCGAAGATGATCGCCTCGGCCGCCCCGACGGCCAGCAGCTCCACCTCACCCGGCAGCTCCTCCTCGACCCCGGAGTACTCCCGTCCCTCACGCATGACCGGCACGAACCGGGAGAGCAGAGCCACGTAGCGCTCATAGGCCGCAGGCCGAATCCCGGGGAAGGACCGGGTCAGCGCCCGCGCCATCTCCGGATAGGCGGCGACCGCATGCAACAGGCTCTCGAGCCCCACCCGTACACGGTCCGGCCACGGATCTGATCCGTCGCAATCGGCGCTCGCTCTCGCGACGACCCGCTCTGTCAGGTCGTCGTAGGCCGCGAACAGGCACTCGTCCTTGCCGTCGAACTCCGCCTCGAACTCCGCCACGGAGACCTCGGCAGCTTCGCGCGCGCGCTCCACAGATGCTTCCCCGTAGCCCATCCCCACGAGCTCTTCCAGCATTGCTCGCAACAACGTGTCCCTTTGCTGTGCGTCCATCATCCCTCCTCCGTGGCCACCTTGGCGGCCAGCTTCGCTTGGCGTAGCGCCTCCCCTTGGCCCACGAACGGGACCAGCACCGCGTAGACGAAGTCAGGTAAAAGCTGCGGCAGCCGGGCGGCGCGACCGGCTGCGAGTTCCCTGCGGATCACCGCCTCGGCTCCCCCAAGGGCCGCGCGCGCGGCCAGGCCCGAGCCCCCGGACCTGCCGAGCCGTTCCATCATCAGCGCCAGCACCCGCACCCCCGATGCATAGGCGCTGTGCATCGGCTCGGTCCCTCCCTGCCGGGACTCGATGAAGCCGAGCCTGGCGAAGGTCGGTCGCGCGGCCATCAGCTCGAGGACCGCGCGCCCCTCGTACTTGCGGCGTTCGACCGCGCCCTCCGCGTCGGGGTTCGTCATCGAGATCCGGGCCAGGGTCTCGGAGACGATCTTGTTCAGGGCGGCGAGCGCGCAGTCCTCCTTGCTCGCGAAGTGGCTGTCGAAGCTCTCCGGCTCGACTCCCGCCCGTTTCAGGACGGTGTCGACGGTGGTTTCCGCGTACCCGTTCTCGGCGCAGCAGTCGGCCATCGCCTGCAGGATCCGCTCGCGATCCGGCACCGTCAGCACGTCGTTCCCTGTAGTCAGCATCCCCAAGGTCACCGATGGTATCGCCTGGCAGCGGAAAAAGTCCGAATAGAAATAAAGATCGTTGACGTCAAGGAATGGCTATGGTTCCGACCGAACAGGGTAGAAGTCTCAAGCGAGCGGGGGGCGGTCACTGGTGGAACGATCACGTTCCCTTTCAGTACTAGTCGGGTTTATTCAAGCGCCGGGAGGGCGCTTCGGTTTATCCTCCCCTTATGGCAGGAGGCGCAGGAGCAAAACGAAGGGTCCAGCCCGGGGGGCATCCGTTGCGGCGGGAGGTCGTTGCCCATCACCAGCGGCAGCGGATCCTCGCCGGCGCGGCGCAGGTCTTCGCCGAGCGCGGCTACAGGCAGGTCTCGGTTGCGGACATCGTCAAGGCCGCGGCGATCGCGCGCGGGCGGTTCTACGACAACTTCTCCTCCAAGGAGGACTGCTTCTTCGCTCTCTACGACGCGGGGGCGGAAGCGATCCTGGAGGGTGTCAGCGATGCCTGCGGGGAGTCGACGGAAAGCTTCCCGGAGCGGGTCGCGGCCGCCATCGGCGGCCTCCTCGCCACGATCGAAGCCGACCTTACACTCGCCCGCGCCTGCGTAGTCGAGGGTCCCGCGGTCGGCCCCGCGATCAACGATCGCTTCGAGAAGTTGATCAGCGACTTCGCCGCCCTGCTGCGCACGGGTCGCAGCGACGACGCCGCGTCGGAGCTGCCGGAGACTGTCGAGGAGACGGTCGTCGGCGGCCTCTACTGGCTGCTCTACCACGCCCTGCTCGAGCAGCGGCCGAAAAGGATCGGCCGCCTGCGCCCGCAGCTGGTCGAGTTCTCGCTGATCCCGTTCATCGGCGCCGAGGCAGCAGCGGCAGCAGCGGGATAGGCGGGTCGCGGCCCATCGGGGGCCGGCGGTGAGCGGCCCCGATCCATACCTGCGGCAGCTGGCCGAAGGCGGCTTTGTCGAGGCCGACGCCGCCAGGTTCCGCGCCGCCTGGGAGCGTCTGGAAACGACCTACTTCGACCGGATCGCGGCGATCACGGAGCCGCTCACGGGCTGGCGCGACCGGTTCCGCGCCGCGGCGATCGAGACCGCCCGTCTGGTCGAGGCCCACCCGGCGGAGGCGCGCTTCCTCGCCGTCGATGCCCTCGCCACCGGTGAGCTGGGCCGCGAGCTGCAGGGTGCCTTCGCCTCCAGGATCGCCGCGCTGCTGGACACGGCTCGCGATGAGCTGCCGGACCCGGACCGGGTACCGAAGGTCACCAGCGCCTGGATCGCGGCGATGTTCTTCGACCGCGTCTACCGCCGCTGCGCCACGCCCGACGGGCCCGATCTCCCCTCGCAGCTGCCCGAGCTGATGTTTCTCGCGGTCAGCGCCTATTTCGGCACCGAGGCGGGTCTGCGGGAGCTGATCCCCTCGCCATAGCCGCGGCGGTCCTTAAGATGGTCGTCCCGTGTCCAGCAAAATTCCGGCGGAGAACCCGCACCATCCCGACGAGTTGGCGCAGCTCCCACACGGCCGCCACGGGCTGCCGCCGGAGTTTGTCGAACGCAACCAGCGCGAAAGGCTGATCGCCTCCTTCACCGCGCTGGTCGGCGAGGTCGGCTACAGCGGGGCGACGATCACCGCTGTCACCGAGGGCGCGGGCGTCGCCAGCCGCACCTTCTACAAGTACTTCGACACGGTTGACGAGGTCTGCGTCGCCGCCTTCGAGAAAGGGGTGGAGGATCTGCGACCCCTGGTTATCGCGGCCTACCGCGGTGAGGCCGAGTGGCCGCTGCGCATCCGCGCGGTGATCGGCGCCTTCCTCGCCGAGTTCGCCGAATACCCCGAACTCGCCCGCCTGCTGACCGCCGAGCCCTTCGTTGCCGGCCCCGAGCTCGCCCGCCTCCACAAAGCGGCGATCGAGGGTCTGGTCCCGTTCCTACGCGAGGGGAGGGAGCTCCAGGAGGGGCGAGAGCCGCTTCCCGACACCGCCGAGCGCGGCATCCTTGGCGCCGTCAACTCGATGGTCGGGCGGCAGGCCACGGCGGGCAGGGGGGAGGAGCTGGAAGCGCTGCTTCCCGACCTCACCCAATTCGTCCTCACGCCCTACCTCGGGGCCACCGATGCTCGCCGCGTCGCCTCTCGCTGAACCAACCGGGAAGAAAGTTCAATTTCGTTTTCGGGCGGTTCGGGTACAACCGGTAGCGATAGGGACGCGACGGGTTCGTTTCCAGCTACCTCCGTCCCCTCGCGGTGTTCTGGCCCGTGATTCTGGAAAAGGTCCTCGGTGTAGTACGCCCGCCTTTCTATTGCGCTTGGCAAAGGGATTGCTGGCTTTTTCAAAACCAAAATCTTTCCTTGACATCACCACCGTCCTGCATCTAGTTTGTGCACGTCCTCCGGGAAATGAGGACGAGGGAGTCGGACCCCGGCAGGGGCTGACCCTCCACATCGATAACGGGCCACCAGGGGGCCCACGGGACAAGGAGAGCATCGAGTGACCGATCACGCGAAGGCATCGTCTTCCGCAGCGAGCATGACCCGGACCAGCCCTTTGGTGGCCGGGCT
>DATFQO010000045.1:0-73743 GCA_035264245.1 Solirubrobacterales bacterium | reverse complement strand
GCGCTCGCCTACTGGGCCGCCGCCGACGAACTCGACGACGTCGTCTCGATGCAGGTCTGCGGCAACGAGTGGGTCGCCCACGTCACCTGCCGCCGCAAGCTGATCGACGAGATGGGGCTGCAGAACGGCAACGGCAACGGCAGTGCTCGAGGGGGCGGCCCGCCCACCCACGACATCTTCCACGGCATGGTCGCCCGCAAGAACGAATCGATCAGCTCCTCGAAGAAAGGGGCGCTGCTGATCGACGAGCTGGTCGAGTGGATCGAGGACGAGCTGGCGCGGAATCCCGAGCTGGCGGAGGAGATGGCCCGCCACCCGCATCCCGAGACGGTGCCGGCCCAGGTCGCGCTCGGCTACTTCCTGCTGCAGCCGACGACCAAGCAGGTCAAGTTCGGCAAAGAGAAGCTTCTGATCGAAGGAAAAGGGAGTCTCGGCTGGGACCTGGCACGCGCCCAGGCCCACCACGCCGCGACCGAGATCCAGGGCGAGCGTCCGGCCGAGGACCCGGACTACCGCTTCGCCGTGGTCCAGTCGGAGCACTACCGGGTGCACCTGGGCAGCGCCGTCGAGGACTTCGACGTCGCGCCGCTCTCCAAGTACCTCTCCCATTTCGCGCGCTGGTACCGAGAAGACGAGCGAGCACCGGAGGTCGAGGCGGTCGTGCAGCCGGTGCTGGAGCAGGGCCTGCGCGGCCTGGGACTAGAGGGAGCGTGACGTGAAAACGCTGTTGGTCGACAACCACGATTCCTACACCTACAACGTCTTCCACCTGCTGGCCGCGGCCTCGGGCGAGGAGCCGATGGTGGTCAACAACGACGCCGTCTCCTGGCGGGTGCTGACAAGGATGGACTTCGACGCGATCGTGCTCTCGCCGGGTCCCGGCCACCCGTCGCGCTGGCACGACTTCGGCGTCTGCAGCGACATCCTCCGCCACAGCGAAACCCCCGTCTTCGGCATCTGCCTCGGCCACCAGGGGATCGGCAACCTGCTCGAGGGCACGGTCAACCGGGCGCCGATGGCGATGCACGGCCGCCTCAGCCGGGTGATGCACGAAGGCAAGGGCCTCTTCAAGGACGTGCCGCAGGGCTTCTCGGTGGTCCGCTACCACTCGCTGGCGATCACCAGCCCGCCCGGACCGGAAGGCCACATCGTCGCCTGGTCCGACGACGGCGTGGTGATGGGGGTCGAGCACACCAAGCGGCCGATCTGGGGCGTCCAGTTCCATCCCGAGTCGATCTCGACCGAGTACGGGCTGAAGATCGCCAGGAATTTCTTCGAGATGGCCGAGTGCCATCAGCGCTCGGAGAGCCGCCCCGCCGGACGGGCGACGATCGTCCCCCGCAGCGGCAAGCCGGCGCCGCGCGCCTCGGCCCAGGATGCCGGCGGCGAGCTCGAGCTGCGGATGCGGACCCTCGACGGCCAGGCGCCGACCGAGCAGGTCTACGAACGGCTCTTCGCCGATCACGATCCCTCCTTCTGGCTCGACAGCGCCGACGCGCCAACCTGGCTGGCCCAGTGCTCCTACATGGGCACCACCGCCGGCCGTGACCGCTGCTTCGTGGAGTACGACGTCGACAGCGGCGAGGCCGTCGTCAACCGCGGCGGCGTCGAGACGGTCGAGCACAAGTCGATCTTCGACTACCTGCAGCGGGAGATGGCCCGGATCGCGGTCGACCCGCCGGAGGGCGTCGAGCGCGGCCTTATCGGCGGCTATGTCGGCTACCTCGGCTACGAGTTGAAGGCCGACTGCGGCTCGCCGAACGTGCACAGCTCCGACCTGCCCGACGCGGCGCTGATGTTCGCCAACCGCGTCGTCGCCGTCGACCACACCAAGGACAAGACCTACCTCTTCGCCCTCTGCCGCAGCGAGGACCCCGAGGCCGAGCTCTGGCTCGACGCCGCCGAGGACCTGGTCGCGCGGGCGATCGACGAGCCGCCGGCGGTGCGGCCGCAGGCGCCGCCGATGGATCCCGGCGGCCACGTCAGCTTCCAGTCGGGGCGCGGCCGCAGCCGCTACCTCGCCGACATCGCCAAGTCGCAGGCTGAACTGCTCGCCGGCGAGTCCTACGAGGTCTGCCTCACCGACCAGTTCTCGACCGACGCAAGCCCCGAGCCGTTCGAGCTCTACCGGCAGCTGCGCCGCGGCAACGCCTCGCCCTTCTCCGTCTTCCTCCAGTTCGGCGAGAACGCGATCGTCAGCTCCTCGCCGGAGCGCTTCATCTCGGTCGACCGCCAGCGCCAGGTGATGGCGCGGCCGATCAAGGGAACCGTGCAGCGGGTCGCCGACCCGGCGCAGGACGCGGCGGTCCGCCGGGAGCTGGAAGAAGACGAAAAGACCTACGCCGAGCACCTGATGATCGTCGACCTGCTGCGCAACGACCTCGGGGTCGTCTGCGACGTCGACAGCGTCGAGGTGCCCGACCTGATGGTGGTCGAGCCCTACGCGACCGTGCACCAGATGGTCTCGACCATCGTCGGTCGGCTCGAGGACGGCCGCACCCCGGTCGACTGCGTGCGGGCGACCTTCCCCGGCGGCTCGATGACCGGCGCCCCGAAGGAGCGGACGATGGAGATCATCGACTGCCTCGAGGAGGAGGCGCGCGGCGTCTACTCGGGCTCGATCGGCTACTTCGGCGCCGACGGCTCGACCGATCTCAACATCGTCATCCGCACGATCGTGATGCGGCCGGGGCGGACGACGATCGGCGCCGGCGGCGCGATCGTGATGCAGTCCGACCCCGAGGAGGAGTTCGACGAGATCCTGCTCAAGGCGCGGGCGCCGATGGCGGCGATCGCCCGCACGGTCACCGGCTCCGATGCGCCCGGCGAGGCCTGGAGCGTCGAGCTGGAGCCGGCGGTTCGGCAGGCGGAGGCGGCGTGAGCGATCCGGTGGCGACGGAGCCGACGGTTCGCGAGGCGGGGGCCGCGGACGTCGAGAGGGTTGCGACCGCGGTCGAAGCCCTGCTCGTCGAGCTCGGCGGCCGCTGCCCGGAGCGCGCCGCGCTCGAAACTGAGGTCCGCGCCCTGCTGGACGATCCAGCGGCGGGCTCGGTGCTGATCGCGGAGGCCGACGGCGAGCTCGTCGGCCTGCTCAGCGCCAGCTGGCAGCGGGCAATACACGTTCCCGGCGTCTACGCGACGATCCAGGACCTCTGGGTCGATGGGGCTTGGCGCAGTCGCGGAGTCGGGGCGGAGCTGGTCGAGGCGATCGCATCCCAGGCGCGAACGCGCGGAGTCAGCCGGCTGGAGGTCGGCCTCCCGCGCGAGACCTTCGCGGCGATCGCTTCGACCGAGTCCTTCTACAGGCGCGCCGGGTTCGAGCACCTCGGGCCGCGGATGCGAAGGCTCCTGCCGTGAACAAAGTCCGCCGGACCTTTGATTCGCATAGCGGCACGAAAGTCCGGCGGACTTGTGAGCTGTTGATGATCGAGCAGCGCCAGGGCAGCGGCGACGCCGCCTTCTGGGTGCGCGAAGGCGAACGGCTGATCGAAGGCCAGGACTCCAACAAGCGCCTGGTCGAGCTGCGGGCGGGGCTGATCCGCCACTCGGGGGTGCGCCCGTTCGCCGCCGACGCGGCCGACACCGACGTGCACGAGACCCTCGCGGCCCTGCACGAGGCTGAGTACCTGCGGGTGCTGGAAGAGCTGACCTCGCCCGAGCCGGTGGTGATGCCCGATTTCGCCCCGCCCGGCCTCGAGCCCGACATCCCGGTCAACAAGGCGCTCGTCGCCGCGGCGCTGGAGGGGATCCGGACCTCGATCACCGCTGCCGAGCAACTGCTCTCCGGCGCCCGCTTCACCTACGCCGTCTGCCGCCCCCCCGGCCACCACGCCGGACCCGCCTTCCACGCCGGCTACTGCTATCTCAACAACGCCGCCGCGGCGGTGCGGCGCCTCTGCGACGGCGGACTGAAGCCGGTCGGGATCGTCGACCTCGACCTCCACTACCCGAACGGGACCTCGGCGCTGGTCGAGCGGATGGGCCCTGAAGCCGCGCTGCACTCGCTGCACGCGGCGCCGGTCACCAACCTGCCGCCGGGGACGGCGCTACCGCGGATGGCCGGCGAACGCGCCGTCTCCTTCGCCGAGAGCCCCGACGAAGACACCTACCTGCGCGAGGTCGCCCACTCGATCCACGACCTCTCCGAGATCGCCCGGGCGCTGGTCGTCTCGCTCGGCTACGACACCGTCGCCGGCGACCCGCACGGCGGCTGGAGCTTCCGGCCGGAGATCTTCGCCGAGATCGGCGGCCTGCTGGCGCGCTCGGGCCTGCCGATCTGCGTGATCCAGGAGGGCGGCTACGCCCTCGACGAGCTCGCCGCCTGCAGCCACGCCTTCGCCACCGGCCTGCTCGGAGCGGAGGGGCGATGAGCGCCAACGGGCTGGAGCCGTTCCGCCGCCGCCTCGACGAGATCGACGACGGGATCGCGAAGCTGCTCGGCGAGCGGCTGCAGATCTGCCGCGAAGTCGCCGCTTACAAGAGCGAGCACGAGATCCCGATGATGCAGCCCGACCGGGTGAGGATCGTCCGCGAGCGCTACCTGGCGCGGGGCGCCGAACACGACCTGCCGGAGCAGTTCAGCTCCGACCTCTTCGAGCTGCTGATCGCGACCACCTGCCGGCTCGAGGACGAGCTGATGGACGAGCTGGCGGCTCAGAACGGGAGGGATGCCGCGTGAGCGCGCTGCCTCCCGGGCCGCGACTGCCGCGCGCCCTGCAGGCGGTCGGCTGGACGCAGCGGCCGCTGCCCTGGCTGGAAAAGTGCCAGCGCCGCTACGGCGACATCTTCACCCTGCGGATCCGCCACTACGGCGACTGGGTGATCCTCAGCGACCCCGAGGACGTGAAAGCGGTCTTCACCGCCGGGCGGGCGGTCGGCGTCGACACCGCCAACCCGCTGCTGGGGCCGCTGCTCGGCCCGCGCTCGGTGATGCTGCTGGAAGAACCCGAGCACATGACCCGCCGCAAACTGATGCTGCCCTCCTTCCACGGCAAGGCGGTGCAGGCCGACGCGGAGATGATGGCCGAGGTGGCGGGGAGGGAGATCGCCCGCTGGCCGATGGGAGAGCCGTTCGCGCTCTGGCCGCGGATGCAGGACATCACCCTCGACGTGGTGATGCGTGCCGTCTTCGGCCCCGACTCGAGCTCGCCGCGCCTGCGGCCGCTGCGGGAGAACCTGCGGGAGCTGACCACCTGGATGAACGAGCCGGGCAACCTGGCCCGGCTCGCCGTCCTCGGCCCGGGCTGGGTGACCCGCAGCCGCGGTTACCGCGAGGCGATGGGCGCGGTCGAGGCGGCGGTGATGGAGGAGGTGCGGCGGCGCAAGACTGAGGCGGACGGCGGCACCCTTGGGGTTGTCTCGATGCTGGTCCAGGCGCGCTACGAGGACGGCACGCCGCTGTCCGACCGCGACCTGCGCGACGAACTGGTGACGCTGCTCTCCGACGGCCCGACCTCGAGCACCCTCGCCTGGACCTTCGAGCGGCTGCTGCGCAACCCCGACAAACTCGAGCTGCTGCGCGAGGACATCCTCGCCGGGGACGGCAGCTACCTCGACGCGGTCGTCAAGGAGACGCTGCGGCTGCGGCCGCCGGTACCGGTCGTCGTCCGCAACCTGCTGGAGCCGCTGCGGCTCGGCGGCTACGACCTGCCGGCGGGGACGACGGTCGCGCCCTGCATTCACCTGATCCACCGCGACGAGCGCCACTACCCCGAAGCGCACCGTTTCCTGCCCGAGCGCTTCGTCGGCAAGCAGCCCGGCACCTACACCTGGATCCCGTTCGGCGGCGGCGTCCGCCGCTGCCTCGCCGCCAGCTACGCGGAAATGGAGATGAAGCGGGTGCTGCGGATCGTGCTGGAGACGACCGATCTGCGGGCGGTCGAGAGCGACGCCGAGCGGGCGCGCAAAAGCGCGATCTCCTTCGCCCCCGACCAGAAGGGCCTGGTCATCGCCGAACCGAGGGAGACCGAACCGGCGGGGCCGCGCGCCCTGGCCCCGGTCTGAGGGGAAGCGATGAGCGAGAGCGACATCCTCGTCGTCGGCGCCGGCGCCAAGGCCGCGGCGCTGGCGGCCAAGATCCACACGATCAACAGCCTCGGCCTGGGCGAGATCTCGATGACGGTGATCGAGAAAACCGAGCCCGCCGCCTCCTGGCTCGGCCGCAACGGGATGACCTCCGGCGAGGAGCCGCTGGCGATCCCGCCGATCAAGGACGTCGGCTTCCCGTACCAGAGCTCGCGCCTGTTCGGCCCGCTCGGCGACGAGATCGACGCCGCGCTTCTGCCCTTCACCTGGCAGCGCTTCGCGATGGAGCGCCACGAATACGCGGCCTGGGTCAACTCCGGCTCGCCCTCGGTCCGGCATTGCGACTACGGCGAGTACCTGGGCTGGGTGCTGGAACGGGCGACCGAGGGCGTCAGCGTCTACGACGGCCGGGTGACCGAAGTCACCCTCGCCGACGAGCACGACGCCTGGCAGGTCGAGGTCGCCGAGCGGGGGAGCCCGCAGGATCCCGAGCGGCACTCGGGACGGAACCTCGTCCTCACCGGTCCCGGCGTCCACCGCCACTTCCCCCACGACCCCGACGTCGAGCCGCGCGTCTTCCACTGCGACAGCCGGCGCGAGGAGTTCTCCCGGGTGCCGGAGCGCGAGGAGGTCGAGATCGCGATCGTCGGCGGCGGGGAGAGCGCCCTCAGCGCCCTCGTCTTCCTCCGCGACCTGCGCCCGCAGGCGCGGCTGACGATCTACACGCCGACGCTGCCGTTGAGCCGCGGCGAGAGCTTCCTCGAGAACCGGGTCTTCGCCGACCCCGACAACGTCGGCTGGGAACACCTCGACCTCCAAACCCGGCGCGACTTCGTCAAGCACTGCGACCGCGGCGTCTTCGACCAGACCGTGCTGGCCCGGATCGCCGACGACGACCATCTCTCCTTCGTCACCGGCCGCGCCGTCCACGTCTCCCTCGCCGCGGGCGGCGACGCCGCCGTCCTCGAGTACGAGAGCCCGGAAACCTCCGAACTGATGTCCGAGCCCTACGACTTCGTCATCAACTGCACCGGCTTCGATCTCCTGCGCCAGCTGCGCGGCCTCTTCCCGGACGCCGTCCGCGACGAAGTCGAAGAACAGTGCGGCCCCCTCTGGGACGGCCCGCCGCAGGGCGAGGTCCCGGTCGGCCGCGGCCTGGAGCTGGAGGGGGTGCGGCCGCGCCTGCACATCCCCGGCCTCGGCGGCCTCCGCCAGGGCCCCGGTTTCGCCAATCTCGGCAGCCTCGGGCTGCTCGCCAACCGGGTGCTGCAACCACTGCTGGAGGAACTCGGCCTGCCTGTCGCGCCGGATTCCGCAAAGATGCAGGACAAATCTCTATTACTCGATTAGGGAGGACCGGAGGATGTCAGGGATGAAGTCAGGTAGGGCTTGGGCTGCGCTGCTGCTGCTAGCGGGGTTGGTGGCGCTGGTCGGCTGCGGATCCTCATCGGACTCCTCCAGCTCGGGAGAGGTGAAACTGAGCGGCGACGCCTGGCCGAACATCGACCAGGCGAGCACCCGCGAGGCCAAAGGCGAAATCAACAAGGGCAACGTCTCCGGGCTCGACGTCGCCTGGACCCTGCCCTCGAAAGCGCAGAGCACCTACGGCGCCTACGCGGCCAGCCCGGTGATCGCCAACGGCGTCGCCTACATGCAGGACCTCGAATCCGCCGTGCAGGCGATCAACCTGGAAAGCGGCGAGGTCCTCTGGACGTGGGCTTCCGAATCGGCGACCCAGGGCCCGAACGGCGTCGTCGTCGCCGACGGCAGCGTCTTCGCCGCGACCGCGACCGAAGTCGTCGCCCTCGACCAGGAATCCGGCAAGGAACTGTGGTCGACCCCGATCGCCGAAAGCCCGCTGGCAATCGACATGGCGCCCGGCTACGAAGACGGTCTGGTCTACGTCTCGACCGTCCCGGTCAACGTCAACTCCGAATACCAGGGCGGCGCCGTCGGCACCCTCTACGCCCTCGACGGCAAGACCGGCAAAGAGGTCTGGACCTGGGACACCGTCCCCAAGAGCCTCTGGGGCAACAAGAAGGAAAACTCCGGCGGCGGCCTCTGGTACCCGCCCTCGTTCGACGGCAAGGGGTCGATGTACTTCGGCACCGGCAACCCGGTGCCCTACCCGGGCACCGCGAGCAAACCGTGGGGAGCGAGCCGGCCGGGACCGAACCTCTACACCAACTCGATCGTCAAATTGGACGCGAAAACCGGCAAGTTCGAGTGGCACTACCAGCAGACCCCGCACGACCTCTACGACTGGGACTTCCAGAACCCGCCGATCCTGGCCCAGGCGGGTGGCCGTGAAGTCGCGATCGGCTCGGGCAAGAACGGGATCGTCACCGCGGTC
Organism: Solirubrobacterales bacterium; assembly: GCA_035264245.1. Classification (GTDB taxonomy): domain Bacteria; phylum Actinomycetota; class Thermoleophilia; order Solirubrobacterales; family 70-9; genus VAYN01. The sequence goes on along the minus strand of DATFQO010000045.1, from coordinate 65,366 downwards.
GACACGAAGAGCGGCAAGCCGGTCTGGAGCACTCCGGTCGGCAAGCACAACGGTCACGACGACGACGGTCTCTACGCGATGCGCGGCCAGATCTCGAAGATCAAGAAAGGCGAAGTCCTGCCCGGGAACCTTGGCGGCGTGATTGCTCCGCCGGCGGCGAACGACACGACGGTCTTCGTGCCGATCGTCAACAGCGGGATCGAAGTCACGTCGAGCCAGCAGCTGAGCCAGGGCACTGGCCTGGAAGGCGGCATGGTGGCGCTCGACGTCAAGTCCGGCAAGGTCCTCTGGGACCAGGAATTCTCCTCGGCGGCGTTCGGCTCGCCGGTGGTCGTCAACGACGTCGTCTTCTTCACCACCTTCGACGGCACCGTCCACGGCCTCGACGTGAAAAGCGGCGGCGAAGTCTGGTCGGCGAGCCTGCCGGCCGGCTCCAACAGCGCGGTCACGGCCAGCGGCGACACCCTGCTGGTCCCGGCCGGGATCGCCACCGCGGAAGGCCAGCAGCCGGAAATCGTCGCCTACCGTCTCGAGTAACGGCCCTCTGGGCTCGACCCATCGACCCGAGTCGGTATGACTCGGGTCGATGGCAGCAAAGCGAAGCGCCGGGATCCTGCTCTTTCGCCGCGACGGCGGCGGGGCCGAGTTCCTGCTGATCCACCCGGGCGGACCGTTCTGGCGCAACAAAGACAAGGGCGCCTGGTCGATCCCGAAGGGGCAGATCGAGGACTCCGAGGAGGCCCGCGCCTGCGCGATCCGCGAGATGGAAGAGGAGCTGGGCCCGGCCCCCGAGCTCGACCCCGAGGCGCTGATCGAGCTGGGGTCGATTCGCCAGCGGGCGGGCAAAGTGGTCGAGGCCTGGGCTGCCGAGGCTGACTTCGACCCGGCGCTGCTGGACAGCAACACCTTCAGCATGGAATGGCCGCCGCGCAGCGGCAGCGAAAAGGAGTTCCCCGAGGCCGACCGGGCGGAGTGGTTTGACCCGGAGGCGGCGCGCCGGAAGATCCTCCCGGCGCAGGCGGAGCTGCTGGATCGCCTGCTGGAGCGGTTAGAGTCGGAAGATCGAGAACGGGGCGTCCCAAAACGGTAGGGCCCCGCTCTCGGCGCGCCTGCTCGGAGTCGGCGTCCGCGGCGCCCGCACGGTAACCAAGGCGACGGGGGTCGACCGCGCCGTCGAGGTGGCCGCCGAGGAGGCGATCGTCGCCGCGGTCGAAAGCCAGGCGGTCGAGCGGGCGATGGCCAGGGTGCTCGAAGGGCCGGTGGTCCAGGAGGCGGTCGACGGTGCGCTGGAGAGCGACGCGGTCAAGAAGGCCCTGCTGGAGGCGATGGACTCCGAGCTGGTCGACGAGGTCTGGAAACGGCTGCTCGCCTCAGACCAGGCCCAGCAGCTGGTCGAGCGGATCGCCGAGGCACCCGAGGTCCGGGCCGCGATCAGCGCCCAGGGGATTGGCCTGGTCGAGGACGTCGGCCGCACGATCGGCAACCTGGCACGGCGGCTCGACGACCGCTTCGAGCGGATCGTCCGCCGCGTCTTCTTCCGGGCGCCGCGGGTGCTGCCAACCGACCGCGCCGGCTTCGTCAGCCGCGGCCTGGCGATGGTCGTCGACGGCGTCTTCGTCAACCTCGCGTTCACCGCCTTCATCGCCCTGGTGACCCTGCTGGGCAACGCCTTCGGCGGCAACGGCGAAGGTGGGGGAGGCCTCGCGATCGCGGTCGGCTCGACCGCCTGGCTTTCCTTCGGGGCCGTCTACCTGGTCGGCTTCTGGTCACTGGCCGGACAGACGCCGGGAATGCGCTTCGTCGGGATCCGTCTCGCGGAGGAGCGCCTCTCGCCGCGCCGCAGCTTCCGCCGCCTGATCGGCCTCGGCCTCTCGGTCCTCACCTTCGGCATCGGCTTCCTCGGCGTCGTCTTCAACGAGCGTCGCCGCGCCTGGGAAGACCGCTTCTCGGCGACCGGGGTCGTCTACGACGAGCGCCGGCCGGAGCCGGCGCCGTGGTCGGACCCAACTCCCGCGGCCGCGGCTAAACCGGAGCCCCGGAGCGATTCGGAAGCCATCGCTGCACCGCCAGCGTGAGCGTGGCGGAGACGATCAGCAGCGAGACGTTGATTGCCAGCACCACGGCGGCTCCGAGGGCGTGCTCGATGCCGCCGCCGCCGAGGGCGACCCCGAGGTAGGCGGAGGCCGGGATCGTCGTCACCGAGATCGCGACTCCGACCGCGGTGCTGGCCCGGGTCTCGAAAGAGAGCATCGCGGCGACCCCGGCGGCGAGGGCAATCAGCACCGTCGAGTAGTCGGTGTGGGCGAGGGTGGCGAGGCTGCTTTCCTCGACCTCGAAGCCGTCGGGAAGCAGGCCGGCCCATTTCAGCAGCGCGCTGAGGATCGTCGCCGTGACCACTACCAGCCCGAGGCCGAGGACCAGGGTCGTGAACGCGCGCCGCGCGAGGCCGTAGCGGCCGCCGACCAGGCCGACGGCGGTGGCGCAGATCGGCAGCAGATCGGGACTGACCGCCATCGCGCCGACGATCAGGATCGAGCTGTTGGTGATCACGCCGAGGGCGGCGATCACCGCAGCGACGTTGATCAGCGCGAGGTAGCGTGCCAGCGGCCGCGAGTTTGCCCGCGCCTGGCCCATCACCTCGACCCAGGCGAAGCCGTCGACGCCGCCGTCCCCGTGATGGTGGCGGTGCTGGGGAGCGATCACCTCCACCTTGCTGAGGACGTAGTCCTCGACCCCGATCCCCAACCTGTCGATCTCCTCGAGCAGGCGGTCGGCGACCGCCGGCTCGACGTCGGCGACGAAGACGAAGGACTGGACGGGCTCGCCCTCTTCGGCCGTCTGGACGACGCGGCGCACGCCTTCCAGCTCGCGCAGCAGGGCGCCGAACTCTGCGGCCTGGTGGTGGGCGACGGAGGAGCGGAGCCTCAGCATCCGCGCTTCAGGAGACCAGCTTCAGGACCTTGAAGGAGCGGTTGCCTTTCGGCGTTTCCACGGTCACCGTCGAGCCGACCTTGGCGTCCATCAGCGCCCGGCCGATCGGCGACTCGGCCGAGAGGCGTCCCTCGGCGAGGTTGGCCTCGGTCGATCCGACCAGGGTCCAGACGTTGGTCTCGTCCTTCGATTCGTCCAGCACCTCGGCGCTGCGGCCGAAAGCGAAGAAGTCGCTGTCGATGCTCGAGACCTCGACCACGACCGCGATTCGCTGCCGCTCCCGCAGCCGCTTGATCCGCGTCTCCAGGTGCGCCTGGTCCTCTTTGGCGACGTGATACTCGGCGTTCTCCTTGAGGTCGCCCTCCTCGCGGGCAACCTTGATCCGCTCCGCCATTTTCAGCCGCTCCGGGCCTTCCAGCTCGGCCAGTTCGGCTTTCAGCTCGTCGAGTCCGGCCTGGGTGATCGGCTCACCGCTCTGCTCCTGGGAATTCATCCGTGCAGGGTGCCATATCTCAGTCGCCACCGTTGCCGGCGCTGAGGGCCGAGGCGAAGGAGTGGACCTTTGCCCCGCCGGCGGCGCCGAGGGGTTCGAGCGCGAAGAGGTCCTCGACCGAGCGGAGGAGGGAGTAGGGGTCATAGGCGACGGCGTCGGTGGCGCCGGGCGCGAGCAGGGGGGAGAGCAGCACGGCGCCCACCTTCTTCGGGTCCGGCGGCGGCGCGGCGGGGTCGGGGTCGGCGGCGCCGAAGCTGACGATCAGCAGGCCGTCCTTCTTGTACGCGGGGGAGGCGAGGATTTCCGGCACCACTTTGGCGAGGAAGGCGTCGGCCGCGGCGGGGCCGTCGATGGTCCCTTCCGGGCACTGGCCGCGGAACCCGGCATTGCAGAGGCTGGGGGAGATGTAGGAGAAGTTGGCCGTCGAGTCGGTCTTGGCGAGGTCCTTGCCCAGCCGGTCGAGCGGCACGTCGTTTTCGTCGCAGTCGCCGAGGTCGAGCAGCGAGTGGAAGTAGACGAAGGGGTTGAGCAGGGAGGAGTAGCCGCTCGCGGTCGGCACGTCGGCGGCTTCGGGTTCGGGATGGACGCACTCGTCCGGCTTGCCTTCGGCATCGGTCATCCCCTCGAAGTAGCCGTGCCAGCGCAGGCGGGCGGCGACCAGCTGGTCGGCGAGGGTCAGGGTTTCGACGTCCTGGAGGCAGTCTTCGTAAGTGGGGCAGCCGGCCTTGGTCGCCGCGTCGGGGGCCTGGCCGCTGACCGCGGCGATCCCGTTCGGCAGGGCGGCGGTGTCGAGCAGCGAGTAGTTCGTCAGCAGCAGGCCCTGCTGGCGCAGTTCGCCGGAGAGGTAGGGCATCTGCGAGGCGGTGCCGAAGGCGGCGTCGTAGCCGGGGCTGGCGACCGAGACGAGGAAGACGTGCTGGATCGGCCCCGGGTCGGGCGCTTCCGGTTCGGCTGGCGGGGCTTCCGGCGCTTCCGGTTCGGGCGCCGGTGCGGGTTCGGGGGCGGGTGCCGGCGCGGGGAGCGGGGCGGAGGCGGACGGTTCCGGGCCCGGCGCCGGTTCCGGCGCGGGGGCCGGGCTGGCTTCGGTGCTCGCGGGCGCCGGGGCGACGGCGACGGGGACGCTTTCTTCTTCCAGCAGCGCCCGCGCCGCGGCGGCCTCCATCGGACTGAGCGTCCCCGAGCTGCTCAGCGCCACCGCGACGATCCCGGTGGTGGCGACCAGCGAGGAGGCGACCAGCAGCGAGAAGCGTTTGCCGGTCAGGGACGAGGCCGCGGCCGCGGCCTTCCGCAGGATCGGAGCGAGCAGCCTCACGCGGCGGCTTCCGTCGATCGGGCCTGCTGGGGAGCCGCCTCCACCGGGGTCAGCGAGTGACCGCACTGGGGGCAGAACCGGTCGGCGGCGTCATACGGAGAGCCGCAACTGGGGCAGAGGCCGGCGGCGTCGGCGCGTTCGAGCTCCAGCAGGCGCTCGACCGCGAGCAGCTCGGCGTCGACCCGCTGCAGCTCGGCCGCCTTGCGGGTGAGGACGTCGAGGCGGACGTGGTCGCGGATCGCCATCTCGTAGAAGGCGCCGCCGAGGTCGGCCTGCATCACCGTGAACTTCTCCAGCAGGCGATTGCGCTGGGCGCGCAGCTCCTTGTTCTCGGGTGGCGGCTCCGGGGGCGCTTTCGGCTTCGCGCTCGGCTTGGTCTTGGGCTTGGCGGCGATCCGGTGCAGCCGCTCGGGGATCCGCGGGCGCCTCACGGTTCCACCCCCGAGGGGGCGGGGGCGCTGCCGCCGCCTTCGCCGCCGACGACGATCACGTCGGGCAGGTTCTGCTGGGCCTTGATGTAGTTCTCGCCCGTCTGTTCGGGATTTTCGGCGACGATCTGGGTGTCTTCTTCTTCCTTCTGCTGGGAGGCGTCGAAGTCGGTGACGGTGTGGACGTCGCCGTTTTCGGTGTGGGCGACCGCTTTGGCTTCGCTGTTGCCCCTGGCTTTGCCGGCCTTGGCTTTTTTCTGGGCGGCTTTGGCCCCGGTCGCGGCGGTCGCCCCCGGGGTGGCGCTGGCGGTCGCGGCCGGCCGTTCCCGCAGCGCCTGCAGCAGCGCCTCGCTGCTGTCGCTGCCGTCGGAGCCGCTGCGGCCGACGACGACCCCGAGCCCGACCGCCAGCGGCAGCAGGGCGAAGAACCCGACCGCGGCGGCGCGGCTGGTCGTGCTCGGCTTCGGCGCCGGGCCGGCGAGGGGGCGCCGCGCCCGTTTGCTCATCGAGGCGAAGTAGCGCGAGGCGGGGTTGGCGCCGTTGCCGCGCCGCGCCGCGCAGTTGACGCAGTAGCGCTGCTGGGGATCCATCGGCGCTCCGCACTCTTCGCAGGGCTCGAAGGCCTGCGGCCGGCGCACGGTCTCGAGCTCGCTCATCCCTTCTCCTTGTCGTGCTTGCGTTGGTGCCGCTTGCGCTCCTGGCGCTTGTCGCGCGCTTTCAGGATCCGCGCCGATTCGGCCCGCTGGGCGGCGGCTTTCTCCTGCGTCGTCGCGCAGCCGCTGAGGCCGGCGAGCGCGAAGGCACCGCCGAGGGCCAGGGCGGCCAGCTGGTTTCCGCGCCTAGCCGAAGGCACCGCTCACGTACTCCTGGGTCCGTTGCTCGCGGGGCGAGCCGAAGAGGGCGGTGGCGCTGTTGTACTCGACCAGGTCCCCGAGGTACATGAAAGCGACGTGATCGGCGATCCGGTAGGCCTGCTGCAGGTTGTGGGTGACGATCACAACCGCGACGTCGTCGCGCAGCTTGACGATCAGATCCTCGATCACCTGGGTCGATTTCGGGTCCAGGGCCGAGCAGGGCTCGTCGAGCAGCAGCACCTCGGGCTCGGCGGCCAGGGCGCGGGCGATGCAGAGCCGCTGCTGCTGACCGCCGGAAAGCTTCAGCGCCGGGTGGTCGAGGTTGTCCTTGACCTCCTCGAACAGGCCGGCGCGGTCGAGGGCGCTGTGGACCGCCGGCTCCAGGGTCTTCTTCCGTGCCCGCCGCGAGCCCTGCTCGCGCAGGACGTAGGCGATGTTGTCGAAGACGCTCATCGGGAACGGGTTCGGCTGCTGGAAGACCATCGTCACCCGGCGCCGCAGCAGGGTCGGCTCGATCGCGGTGATGTCGACGTCGTCGAGCAGGATGCGGCCGCTGAGCCGCGCCGAGGTGGTCAGCTCGGTGAGCCGGTTGAGCGAGCGCAGCAGGGTCGTCTTGCCGCATCCGGAGGGGCCGATCAGGCCCAGCACCTCGCCTTGGCGGACCGGCAACGAGACCCGTTTGACCGCTTCTTTGGCGCCGTAGTGGACCGAGACCTGGTCGATCTCCATCCGCCGGATCGAGAACTGCGGCGCGCCGACCGAGCGCTTGGCGGTGGTGAAGCCGCTCTGCTGCGGGGCGTGCCCGTTGCTCGAGGCCACCGGCGGCAGCACCTCCGTCGCCGCCTCCGGATCATCCAGCCTCAGCCGCCGGATCGGCGGCGGCCCGGGGGTGTCTGAGTTTTCCCGTCGCATATGACGGTCAAGCTCAGACACGTCTGGGGTCAGTGACTCCACGTTCCTACCTTTCGGGCGCGGCGGTGGACGACGTCGACTGCCCCGTTCAGGGCCAGGACCATCAGCAGCAGGACGAAAGCCGCCGCGTAGGCTTTCTGCGGCTGGTTGAGGTTCCCGGTGGGAGATGCCTCGTAGACGAAGTTGGTCAGGGTGGTGCCGGCGCCGCGCAGGTAGTTGAGCGGGAAGCCGACGCCTTCGACCGGGGCGAAGTTCTGGGTCGCGCCAAGCAGGACGACGATGATCGCGGTGTCGCCGATGATCCGGCCGAGGCCGAGCATCGCCCCGGTTGCGACCTGCGGCCGGCAGGTGGGGAGGAGGATGCGGCGGGTCGTCGCCGCCTTGGTCTTGCCGACCGCGTAGGAGGCCTCGCGGACGTGGCGCGGGATCGAGTTCAGCCCCTCGCGGACGCTGGCGACGATCAGCGGCAGCGCCACCAGCGAGAGCATCGCCGCGGCGGCGAAGAAGGAGCGGCCGAAGACGACCCCCTGCGAGGTGCGGCTGAGGAAGCCGAGCGCGGTGGAGGAGAAGATCACCGTGCCGAACAGGGCGAGGACGATCGAGGGGATGCCGGCGATCGCCTCGATCGTCATCTCGGTTACGCGCGCCAGCGCCGCCGGCCGGCCGTACTCGACCAGCCAGACCGCGATCGCGATTCCGCTCGGCAGGGCCAGGGAGATCCCCATCACGGCGACGATCAGGGTCCCGAAGAGGGCGTCGGAGAAACCGCCGCTTTCGCCCTCGCTGAAGCCGGCGGCGGCCGGCGTCCAGAGCATCTCCGGGCGGAGGAACTTGATCCCCTGGACCAGCAGGTAGACGACGATCGCCACCGCGATCGCGCAGAAGAGCAGGCCCAGGGCCCAGCAGACCGCCAGGCCGACGCGGTCGACCAGGGCCCAGGTGGCGGTGCCCTCGACAGCCTGCTGCTTGGGCTCTTTCGTCGGCAGCAGCATCAGGCGGTCCCGTATTTGCGCATCGCCCGGCGGGCGAAGTAGCCGGTGATCGAGAAGGTCGCGGCGGAGAAGAGGAGGACGGCGGCGATCGCGAACAGGGTCGCGTTGGCCGGCGGCGAGCTCAGCTGGTCGATGTTCTTGACGATCGTCGGCGCCAGCGGCCGCGAGGGCTCGTAGATGAAGATCAGGCCGTCGGCGGGGTTGGGCGTGAAGCCGACCGAGCCGGAGATCATCGCCAGCATCACCGCCTCGCCGATCGCCCGGGCGGTGGCCAGCACGGTGCCGGCGACGATCGCCGGGCGGGCGCTGCGGACGCCGATCTTCCAGGTCGTGCGCCAGCGGTTGACGCCGAGCGCCAGCGAGCCCTCGAGCCAGCCGGGTTTGACCGCCCGCAGGCCGTCGGTGAAGATCGAGACCATCAGCGGCGCGATCATCACCGTCAGCACCAGCACCGCCGCCATCAGGCTGTAGCCGGTGAGGGAGATGACCCCGGCGACCGAGGCCTTCTGCGACTCGTTGACAAGGTGGTTGCCGATGAAGGGGACGAGGACGACGACCCCGATCAGGCCGTAGATCACCGAGGGGACGCTGGCGAGGAAGCGGATAACCGGCTGCAGGATGTTGCTCATCCACTCCGGTGCGAACTCGACGATGAAGACGGCGACGAAGAGGGCCGAGAAGAGGCTGATCAGGACCGCCCCGCCGGTGATCAGCAGGGTGCTCCAGATCAGCGGCCAGGCGTGGAAGGTGTAGACGTATTCGAGGCCGTTCTGGCCGGAGAGGAAGATCGCGTTCAGCTGGTCGTCGACGTTGCCGCCAGAGCCGAACCAGGCGAGGCCGTTATGCGAGAACGACGGCCAGGCGCGGACGAAGACGGTGGCGATCAGCGCCAGCAGCAGGCCGACGACCCCGCAGACCAGCGCGCCGAGCATCCGCTCGACGCGCTGGTCGGACCATTTCGGCCCGTACTCGGTGGGGTACTGCTCCTCCAAGGCCTACTTCTTGTTGAAGGCGGGGACGCCGCCGGCCTGGGAGATGACGGAGCCGGCGAGGCTGCTGCGCCGCGCCCAGTCGATGAACTTGACCAGTGCTTTCGGGCTGGTGCTGCCGTCGCCGGGGAGGACGAGGAACAGGTAGCGCGAGAGCGGGTACTCGAGCGGCTCGACGCTGATCTTGCTCGGCGCGCAGGGGATGCCGTTGACCTTCAGCGGCTTCAGCCCCTTCTTCTGCCAGGCGAGACCGGCGTAGCCGATCGCGTTGGGGTCCTGTTTGACCGCGTTGACGACGAGGCCGTCGGCGGTCAGGGCGTTGACGTTGGAGGCGGGGGGCTCGTTGCCGAGCACCGCCTGGAGGAAGAAGTTGTAGGTCCCTCCGTTGGTGTCGCGGCCGACCGGGTCGATCGTCGTGCCGAGGCTCGATCCCACCTGGCTCCAGTTGGTGATCAGCCCGCGGTAGATGTCGTGGGTCTGCTGGATCGTGATGTTGGTGAGGGGGTTCTTCGGGTTGACGTCCAGGCAGAGCCCGTCGAGGAACATCTTGATGTAGGTCGTCCCCGCGTCCGAGGGGAGGGGGGTGCGGGCCTGTCCCGCGAACTGGCTGGTCCCGTTCTGGACGTCTTTGACGCCGGCGTTGCCGCCGTTCGCCGTGTAGACGAAGTGGACCTTGTGGTTGACCTTCTTCGTGTAGGTGGCGAAGAGGGCCTGCAGCACGGGCTGCGCGGCAACGGAGCCCGACCCGATCAGGGTCACGGCACCGGCCGACGCCGGCGCGGCGAGCCCCAAGAGGGAGAACGCCGCAATGGCGAGGGTCTTGCTTCTCATGCGATGTGAGTCCTTTCTGCCGGGGTTCAAGCGAGTTTGTTGACCAACTACGTCGCAAAACCCTAGCAGCTTCTGTACCTTCCTGAGCTACTTAGTAAAGAAGGCCATCCGAGGGCACCAGAACAGCCACGCGGAGGCCGCAGACATGGAGGACCAATTGCTGAAGAGAAGACTGTCCACCCCCCGAGCCGCGACCGTCGTCGTGTTGGCGGCGGCGGTCGCCGTCTCGGTCACGGTGGTGCCCTCGGTCGCCCAATCGTTCCTGACGAACCAGACGGCGGCGAAGGTCTACGTGAGCAACAAGAAGGCGTCGAAGCTGTATCTGAAGAAGAAGGCGGCCTCGAACCTGTTCGTGGCGAAGTCGACCGCGCCGAAGCCGCCGGTCGTCGGCATCGCCGCCGGCACCGCGGCGTTCAGCGCCTCGGCGACCACGCCGGGCTTCATCCCGACCGCGTTCACCTCGTTCGCGACCAAGGCCGAAGTCAGCTCGGCGGTGATCACGTTCTCCGGGCAGGGCAACTGCACGGCGGCGAAACCGGGTCCCGACAAGGCCTGCCCGGTTCAGATCCTCGTCGACGGCCAGGCGACCGGGAAAGTCAACTTCCTGCCGTCGACCGCGGCGACGCCGACCCCGGTGCCGATCGTCAACACGATCGTGCAGACGGGCGTCCTGACCAAAGGCGGACACACGATCGCGGTCCAGTACGCCGGTGCGAAAGACGTCACCTTCTCGCTGAAAAGCTGGAACCTCGCCGTCGAGGCGACCCCCCAGCCGGATGAACCGCTCGAGCTCGAAGACACGAGCGGCTCGGGCAAAGGCTCGAAATAGCGCCCTGAACGCGAAAGAGCCCGGATCGCCTTCGTGCGATCCGGGCTCAGTTTTCACAGCCGGGACATTCGGCGCTGTCGTCCACGACTCAGCGCTGGGGGCGGGGGAGGGAGTCTCCGAGCACCAGTCGGGCTCGGTAGAAAAGCGCCTCATCGGCCCCGTTCAGCGCCGACTCCCGGTTCGCGCCGCGGCTGGTCCGGTTCTGCCCGGTCCCTGCCGGAAACTCGTCCCGCACCAGCCCGGTCAGCCGACCCCGCGAGCGGAACGTGGTGGTCTCGATCCTTTTGGACATTCCGTCTCCTTTCTGTATTTGTGGATCAACTAAGTCAAGAATAGCAAATTCCCAGAAAATGGGTGATGGGGGAGGGAGAGAACGTCGATCTGGGCTCTTAGATTCGTTGTGTCCAGCGACGCGCTCTACAAAATCGCTTACGAGGAGGCTGTTCGCGCCCTGTCTGAGCAGCAGGCCGCGATTGAGAGCGTCCGCACCAGGGCGGGGCTGTTGCTCTCGGCCGCCGCGGTCACGACCTCGTTTCTCGGAGCCCAGGCATTGCAAAGTGGTAGCTCGACCTTCTTTTCGTGGCTGGCCCTGCTCGCCTTCGTCGCGGTTGCAGCGACCTCTCTTGCGATTCTCTGGCCGCGAAGGTGGGAGTTCACGGCGAACTCACGCGAGGTGATCGAGGGCTGCATCGAGTTCGCTGAGGAGATCCGGGTGGAAGACCTTCATCGAGCTCTCTCGCTTTGCATGCAGAGAAGCTTCTCGGTCAACCATCGCGGTCTCACTGAGCTTGCCGTTCTATTTCAAGCGGCCAGCGGTTTGTTGACCGTCGAGGTCGTGCTCTGGATCGCCGCCATCGCATCCGACCTCTAAGATCCGTTCCATGTCGCAGACAAATCCATCCAAACGCCGGGTAGGGCCCAAACTGCATATCGAGATGCAGGGTGAGGAGTCCCTGACCTTCGCCGAAGCGATCGGGATCCTCACGCCGCGCTGGGTGAAGCGCATGTTCAAGCGTCGCCGCTCATCCTAAGCTGGGCGGCGCGTCAAGGCATGGCGAGTTGGGGTGGGGCATCACCCGGCAAGAAGACGCCCCACCCCGTCGCCCCTTCAGACGGCTGCAGAAACCTCTGCCTCGCCGTCGTCCGGAGTCCGGTGGGGAGTCGAGGCCCCATCGGTGGACGACGACGAACCGTTGAAGCTTTTGGCCTGGATCGGGCGCAGGTAGGCGATCTGCCCCTCCCGCAGCTCGAGCCGCTGCAGCTCGGCGCGGGTCAGCTGCGCCCAGACCTCGGTCCCGTCGGAGAGCACCAGCTCGACCCGGACCTCGAACCCGAGGGTGACGATCCGCTGCACCAGGCCCTCCTGGGTGCGATCGTCGGGGTCGAGGACGACCTCCATGTCGTGCGGGCGCACGAAGTCGTCGCCGAGCCGGTTTACCTCGCCGACGAAGCTCATCACGAACTCGTTGGCCGGATGCTCGTAGAGCTCGTCGGCGCTGCCGGTCTGCTCGACCCGGCCTTCGTTCATCACCACCAGCTGGTCGGCGACGTCCATCGCCTCTTCCTGGTCGTGGGTGACGAAGATCGTCGTCACGTGCATCTCGTCGTGGAGATGGCGCAGCCAGGTGCGCAGGTCTTTGCGGACCTTGGCGTCGAGAGCGCCGAACGGCTCGTCGAGCAGCAGGACCTGCGGCTCGACCGCGAGCGCCCGGGCCAGCGCCATCCGCTGGCGCTGGCCGCCTGAGAGCTGGGAGGGGAAGCGGCCGGCGAGGCCGTCGAGCTGGACCAGCTGCAGCAGCTCGTGGACCCGCTTCGAAGTCTCCGGCTTCTTCCACTTGCGGATCTTCAGCCCGAAAGCGACGTTGTCGTACACCGTCATGTGCTTGAAGGCGGCGTAGTGCTGGAAGACGAACCCGACCCCGCGCTGCTGCGGCGGTTTGCGGGTGGCGTCCTCGTCGTTGATCGTCACGTCGCCGGAATCGAGATCCTCGAGCCCGGCGATCGCCCTCAGCAGGGTCGACTTGCCCGAGCCACTGGGACCGAGCAGAGCGGTAAGGGACCCGTCAGGGACCTCGATCGACACGTCATTGAGGGCCTGAAAGTCACCGAAGCTTTTCCTGGCTCCCTCGACTGAGATTCCCATCAGGCGTCCTCCTTTCGTTTCAGCAGGTTCATTGCGAACAGGGTGATCAGCGCCAGCAGCGCCAGCACCAGGGAGGCGCCGTAGGCGCCGGTTGAGTTGAAGTTGGCGTACTGCTTCTCGACGAAGAGCGGCAGCGTCTGGGTCTGGCCGTTGATCGAGCCGGAGACGATCGTCACCGCCCCGAACTCGCCCAGCACGCGGGCGGTGGTGAGGACGATGCCGTAGGCGACGCCCCAGCGGATCGACGGCAGGGTGACTTTCCAGAAGGTCTGCCAGCCGTTTGCCCCGAGGGTGGAGGCGGCCTGCTCCTGGTCGGTGCCGATCTCCTGCAGCACCGGCACCGTCTCCCGCACGACGAAGGGCAGCGAGACGAAGATGCTGGCGAGGACCATCCCCGGTACCGCGAAGAGGATCTTGAAACCTTCTTCGCCGATGAAGGCGAACCAGCCGCCGGTCCCGTAGAGGAGGTAGAGCGAGAGGCCAATCACGACCGGCGAGACCGCGAAGGGGAGATTGATGACCGCGTCGATCACCGGGTTCAGCTTCGATTTGTGGCGGACCAGCAGCAGCGCGCAGCCGACGCCGAAGATCGTGTTCAGCGGCACCGCGATCGCGACCATCAGCAGGCTCAGCTTCAGCGCGTGCAGGCCGTCGGGTGAGGTGATGGCGTCGATCGGCGGACCGATTCCTTCTTCGAAGGTCTTGTAGAAGATCATCACCAGCGGGATCAGCAGCAGCATCGTCAGGTAGCCCAGCCCGAGGACCCGCAGGCCCCAGCGGCTGGCGGGATTTGCGGCCATCAGACACCGCCTCCCGAGACGTCCTTGTTCTCGACGGTGACGACGAAGTCCGTCGCGCCGCGGTCATGCCGAATCGCCCAGCGCTGGATCAGCGAGACCGAGGCGAGCAGCAGCAGCGAGGCGACCAGCAGCACGACTGAGACGGCGGCGGCGCCGATCTCGTTGCCCGACTCGACCTGGTTGCGGATGAAGACCGAGGAGACGGTCGTGTCCGGGTTCCCGCCGGCGAAGAGGAGGACCGAGCCGAACTCGCCCAGCGCGCGGGCGAAGGCCAGCGCGACTCCCGCGGCGAGGCCGGGCAGGAGGTTGGGGAAGATGATGCGGCGGAAGATCGTGAAGTTGCCGGCCCCCAACGAGGCCGCCGCGGCCTCCATCTCGCGGTCCATCTCCAGCAGCAGCGGCTGCACGGCGCGGACGACGAAGGGCAGGGTGACGAAGCAGAGGGCGACGACGATCGCGGTCCGGGTGAACGCGAAGTCGATCCCCAGCGGGCTGTCGGCGCCGTAGAGAGTCAGCAGGATGAGGCTGGCGACGATCGTCGGCAGCGCGAAGGGGAGGTCGATGACCGCATTGATGATGCTCTTGCCCGGGAACCTGTCGCGGACGAGGAGCCAGGCGAGGATCGTGCCGAAGATGCCGTTGATGACGACCACGATCAGCGAGCAGACGACCGTCAGCTTCAAGCTCTTGATCGCCAGCGGCGAGGTCACCTGTTCCCAGAAGTGACCGATGCCGCCGGTGAAAGCTTCGCTGGCGACGGCGGCCAGCGGCAGCAGCACCATCAGGCTCAGATAGAGCATGACCATGCCGCCGCCGAAGCCGACGCCGAGACCGGGCAGGCGGATGCCTGCCCGGTGCTGGCTGGGAGCGGGGAGGTTTGCCGGGTGTGCCTCCATCAGCCGCTCGTCGAGACTCCCAGTTCCTTCTCGATCTCGGCGACCGAGCCGGTTTCGTCATCGAAGAACTCGTCGTTGACTTTGCCCCAGCCGCCGAAGTCGGCGATGTGGAACAGGTCATCGGGAGTCGGGAACTGCTTCTCGTCGACGAGCTTCGGGTTGACCGGTCGGTAGCCGTTTTCGGCCCAGATTTCCTGTCCTTCATCTGACCAGATGAAGTCGAGGAAGTCCTGCGCGGCGGGCTCCGGCGCGTCTTTGGTGACGGCGATCGGGGTTTCGATCTGGAGCGTCGCCGGGGGCACGACATATTCGACGTCTTCGCCCTCCTCTTCGGCCTTGATCGCCTCGTTCTCGTAGCTCAGGAGGACGTCTCCCTGGCCCTGGGTGAAGGCCGAGAGCGCGTCGCGGCCGCTGCCCGGCTGGGCAACGGTCTTTTCGAGCACGGTGCGGACCTCCTCCAGCGCCTGGTCGGGGGACTTCCCCGCCTCGACGGCGTTGCCGTAGACGGCCATGATGTTCCAGCGGGCCGAGCCCGAGCTGAAGGGGTTCGGGGTGATGATCTCGACGTCCTTGCTCTGCAGGTCGTCGAAGCTCTCGAGGCCCTCGGGGTTGTCCTTGCGGACGACGAAGACCACGACCGAGTTCTGGGCGATGCCCTTGTACTGGTTCTGGTCCCAGTCCTTGGCGACGATTTCGCCTTCTTCGACGAGCCGTTCCATGTCGCCGCCCTGGGAGAAGTGGACGACTGACGCGGGTTGACCCGCGGCGACGGCACGACTCTGGTCGCCTGAGGCGCCGAACGAGTTGCTGAAGCTGACGCCCGCGCCTTTCGAGCTGTCCTCGAAGGCGGGCTCGAGGGCTTCGGTGTAGACGGCTTCGGGGGTCGAGTAACCGACCACGTCGAGCTTGCCGCCCCCAGAGGAGCCGGAGTCCGAGCCGGTGGTGTCGTCACCACCGCCACATCCAGCGGCGAAAACCGCGAGGAGCAGGACGAGAAGCGCAGCCGGGAGGCCGATCTTCACGCCGCGCCGCCGGGTAGTGCGAGCGTTCCGCATCAAAAGTTTCCTTCCTATGTCGACTAACTTACGTTCTTGAGCAACTTACTGCCCAATGAGGCGGGCACCGTAGCACAAAGTCGATCGGGAAAGTCTGGAATCCTGATCCGGATTCCTGGGATTGAGGTCAACAATCCGCCCGTGCATAGGATGGGCGCGATGAGCGTCGATGCCGTCCGCACTCCGGACGAGCGGCTGGAGGGACTGCCGGACTATCCGTTCGAGTCCCACTATCGCGAGGTCGACGGGCTGCGCCTGGCGCACCTCGACGAGGGTGAGGGGAAGCCGGTCGTCTTCTTCCACGGCGAGCCGACGTGGTCGTTCCTCTGGCGCAAGGTGATCCCGCCGGTGTGCGACGCCGGTTATCGCTGCATCGCCCCCGACTACGCCGGCTTCGGTCGCTCCGACAAGCCCACCGACGTCGGCTGGTACACCTACGACCGCCACGTCGAGCTGATGGCGGCGCTGATCGAGGAACTTGACCTGCGCGACGCCACCGCCGTCGTCCACGACTGGGGCGGGCCGATCGGGCTGCGGCTGGCGGTCGAGCACCCGGACCGGATCAGCCGGCTGGTGATCATGGAGACCGGCCCCTTCACCGGCTACCAGAAGATGAGCGACGCCTGGCTCGCCTTCCGCGACTTCGTCCGCGAAAGCGACGAGGTGCCGGTCGGGATGCTGGTCCGCGGCGGCTGCAGGCACGACCCGGGCGACGAGGTGATCGCCGCCTACGAGGCTCCTTATATAGACGGCCCCTCGAAGGCCGGCACCCGAGCCTTCCCGCTGATCCTGCCGACCGAGCCCGACGCGCCCGGGGCCGCCGAGGGCAAACGCGTCGCCGACGCGCTGCGCGACGACGAGCGGCCGGCGCTGGTCCTCTGGGCCGACTCCGACCCGGTACTGCCGTTCTCGGTCGGCGAGCGGGTCTCGAGCCAGCTCAACTTCCCGCCGCCGCGCCCGATCGCCGACGCCTCGCACTTTCTCCAGGAGGACGCCGGGCCGGAGATCGGCGGCATCATCGCCGACTGGCTGCTGAGCGGGGCCGGCCGGGGGTAACTCGGCGGGCAACAGCGGGGAGGGCCCGGCGAGTTACCCCCGGCCGGCCCTCTGACCGTTTTCGTCGATCAGGTCAGTCATCTCCTCGTGCGTATAGCTGTTTAGGAGCTGCACACGTCGAGGAGGGTCGTTGTCCTCCAGCCAGGTGATGGTTCCTGGCCAGTAGGAGTTCGGTGGGGTTCCCGGCTGGTGGAAGGCGGAGGAGAAGACCCAGCTGCCGGTGTTGTGGAGGCGGCCGCCGCGGGGGAGGTGCCATTCGGCTTCGGTCGGAAGGGGGCCGCCGCGGTGGGTGTGGCCGGTGATCACGTGGACGTCGTCGACGCCGAGGCGCGCCGCCATCTGGACCGTCGCCTCGACGCCGGTGCGAAAGATCGCCGCCGGGGTCACGTCGGCTTCGAAGTCGGCGCGCAAGAGGCCGTTGAGGCCGTGGATCGCCAGCGGGAACCCGGCCCGGGCGGCGCGGGCGCCGAGGGTCGTCTTCCGCTCTTCGCCGGCGAGCACCTCCCAGGCGCGCTCGAAGGGCCCGTTTCGGCGGCGCCTGATCGGCAGCACCTGCGCCAAGCCGTAGGCGAACCCGTAGAGGGGGCGGAGGATCCGTTCGTAGTCGTCCGGGGTGGCCGGGTTAGGCAGCGGCCGGGCGACGCGGGCCACCAGGGCGGCGGCCACGCACTCGGCGCGGGGCAGCTTCAGGTGGGCGTCCATGTAATGGCCGTGGGTCGCGTAGACGTCATCGCGCAGCCAGAGTCCGGGATAGGCGATCTCCAGCCGCGCCGCCCCGAGCCATTCGTCGAGCAGGGCGGCCGGGCCGCTGGGGGCGTGATGGTGCTCGAGCCCCAGGTCGGGCTCGCCGGCGATCGAGCGGTTGTCGAGCAGCGGCTCGGCGAGGCGGTGGTCGTGGTTGCCGGGGACGAGGATCACCTCGACGTCGCCGATCGCTTCGCCGAGCTCCTCGAAGAAGGGTCGCGCCCGGGCGAGCGAGGGACCGACGGGAAGGTTGCGCAGCTCGACGACGTCGCCGAGCAGGACGACGCGGTCGGCGCCGGCGATCTGCTCGAGCAACACCCGGCGCACCGCGGGGTCGCGCAGCACGTCCTCGTCGCTGGCGACGCCGAGGTGCAGGTCGGAGACGATCGCCGTCCGCATCGCCGCGAGTATGACGTTTGGCTGGGCAGCCAGGGTGGGTACGATCCACGGATGCACCGCTTCGCCGACGAGCAGCTGGCGCCCGCCAACGGGATAAAGCTCTGCTACCAGGAGATGGGCGACCCCGACGGGGAGCCGCTGCTGCTGGTGATGGGCCTGGCGACGCAGATGATCGCCTGGGACGAGGAGTTCTGCGGGATGCTGGCCGAGCGCGGCTTCCGCGTCGTCCGCTTCGACAACCGCGACATCGGCCGCTCGACCAAGCTCCGCTCCGCCGGGCTGCCGGGCAAAGTCGACCTCTTCGTCGGCCGTCGCGGCACCGCTCCCTATCTGCTGCGCGACATGGCCGCCGACACCTTCGGGCTGATGGACCACCTCGGGATCGAGTCCGCCCACCTGGTCGGCGCCTCGATGGGCGGGATGATCGTCCAGACCGCCGCGATCGAGAACCCGGCGCGCGTCCGCTCGCTGACCTCGATCATGTCGACGACCGGCAGCCGCCGCGTCGGCCACCCCAGCTACAAGACCTTCGGCCTGCTGCTCGGCAACCCGCCGCGCGAGCGCGAGGCGGCGATCGAGCGCGTCGTCAAGACTTTCGAGGTGATCGGCTCACCCGGCTACCCGTTCGAAGAGGAGCGGGTGCGAAAGATCGCCGGCCGCTCCTTCGACCGCGGCCACAGCGAGGCGGGCATCGCCCGCCAGCTGCACGCGATCACGGCTTCGGGCGACCGCACCCCCTCTCTGCGCAAGCTCGACCTCCCGGCCCTGGTCATCCACGGCAGGAAGGACCTCCTCGTCAACCCCTCCGGCGGCCGCGCCACCGCCAAGGCGATTCCCAACGCTCGCCTGAAGATGGTCGAGGGGATGGGCCACGACCTGCCCCGGGCGCTCTGGCCCGACTTCGCCGAGGAGATCGCGGCCAACGCGGCGAGGGCGCCCAAAGGCGCACCCGCCGCATCGGTCGCTTAGTGCGGCTGAAAGGAGTCGAACCTTCACGGGCTCTCGCCCACACGGACCTGAACCGTGCGCGTCTACCAGTTCCGCCACAGCCGCGCGGGCAGCCAATTTACCGATTGCGCACCAGCCGCCCTCGCCCGCCTCGCCAAGCCGCCCTGTGACAGACGTCTCGCACCTCCCGCCGCCACATCGCTAAAATGCGCCTCCTCCTCGCCGCTATCGTCTAGGGGACTAGGACGCTGGCTTCTCATGCCAGAAACCGGGGTTCGAATCCCCGTAGCGGTACTACGGACTCTTGAGCGTCGCGCTCCAGGTGCGGCGCCTTCTGGAGCTTTCGAGCCAGACTGCACGGTCTTCACCCGCAGTCTTCCTGCAAGTTCAGCCTTTTTCGGGTCGTTGACCTGCTGAGCGCGCTTATAGCCTTGTTGTTTTGAACGCTCAGGGCAAGTTGCAACTAAAGGGGAAGCTGGTGAGTCGATGAGACTGCGGTCGGTGCTGGGAGCGGCAATCGCCGCCCTTCTGCTTGCGGCTGCTCCGGCAAGTGCGGTTGGGGTGGAGGTGTCTGGTCTCGGTCCCGACAGGTATTTCAGCCCCAATGGAGATGGCTGGGACGATGGGATCGGCGTCAGCTACTCACTCGCGACGGCAGCTCACGTCAGCATCGTCGTGAGGACCGGGGCTGGTGCGCGGGTGCGGCTGATCGAGGCAAACGCCTCCCATCCAGACGGCGGCCAGTCCTTCAGCTGGGACGGCCGCGACGACGGCGGCGCCCAGGTCCCCGACGGCGTCTACGACTACACGATCAGCAGCGAGGGCACGGGCGGGGAGACCGACACCGCCAGCGGCAGGATCGGGGTCGACACCAGGATCCCGCTGCAGATCACCCAGCCGGCCGCCGGCACCTCGCTGAGCGGGCCGCTCGCGGTCAAGGTGGTGCCGGCCGAGGGGCTGACGGCCACCTACATGTTCGCCTACGGCTCCTGCCCCTACTTCCAGACCTGCGGAGCCAGCGGCTCGGTGGAGTCCGACGGCTCGCTCGCGGCGACCCTCGACACCGACACCTGGTACTCGGGCGCCAACGAACTGCGGGTCAGCGCCGGCTACGAAGACCAGTTCGGTCAAAGCCACGGCTACTCGCTCGGGCTGCCGCTGAGGATCCTGCGCGAAGCCGAAATCCAAGGTCTCTCCCCGGACCGCTACTTCAGCCCCGACGGAGACGGGCAGGACGAGCAGGCCGGGGTCAGCTTCACCCTCACCGCGGAGGCCAAGACGACGGTGAGGATCGCCGACGCCGGCGGCGATCTGGTGCGCACGGTCGAGGCCGACAACCCGCGCGGCCAGGGCGGCCAGTCCTTCAGCTGGGACGGCCGCGACGACGGCGGCGCCCAGGTCCCCGACGGCGTCTACGACTACACGATCAGCAGCGAGGGCACGGGCGGGGAGACCGACACCGCCAGCGGCAGGATCGGGGTGGAATCACAGCCCCCCGGGGAGATCACCGCACCGCATGCGGGCGACACCCTGGCCAGCATCGCGCAGTACGCCTACACCCCCCGGGCGGGGGTGAAAGTCAAGGGGGTCTATTTCTGTGTCGTCGCACTCAGCTGTCAGCAGGTATTCGACGTTTCCTCCGATGGCTCTTGGCGCACGAGCGGTGACACGCTGGGCTTCCCGGATGGCCCCCAGACCGTAATGGCCGGGGTCGAATACGAGGACGCGTTCGGCCAGCCGCATTCCCTGTCGCGGTCGTTGACGGTGACGATCGACAACACGACCCCGGCGGTCGACCTGGAGGCGACCCCGACGTCGGGAGACGTGCCGCTGCAAGTCAGGGCGACGGTCTCCGCCTACCAGGCACGGGGCGTCGAACTCGAATACCAGCTCGACTTCGGCGACGGCTCGGCCCCGGTTTCGGGCAAGATCGCTCCGCCCTACGATCCGATCGAAACGACGCATACCTACGGGATCGTCGGGGCGCACCTGCTTCGGGTCACGGTCAGTGACGGCAAAGGGCACGCCGCCGAACGGTCGCTCCAGATCACCACCCGTTCCCTCGCCGATCAGACCCCGCCCAGCGTGACCTTCCAAAAAGGCCCGATCGGGCCGATCCCGCGGGCGTCGGCCAGCTTTGCCTTCAAGTCGAACGAGGCTGGCTCGACCTTCCGCTGCTCGTTCGACGCCACCGCTTTCCAGGACTGCGCCAGTCCGGCGGCCTACGAGGATCTCGCCGAGGGCGAGCACGTCTTCGCGGTCAGGGCGATCGACCCCGCCGGCAATCTCGGCCTGCCGGTCGCTCGCAAATTCGTCGTCGACACGGTCGCGCCGCAGACCTCGATCGACTCAGGTCCGGTGGGGCACACCGCGGACCACTCGCCGTCCTTCTCATTTTCCAGTCAAGAGCAGGCCTCGTTCCGTTGCTCGCTCGACAGCGCTGAGCCGATCTCCTGCACGAGCCCACGCGGCTACCCGCCGCTCGCCGAGGGTGATCACGGCTTCTCGGTATACGCGACCGATCTTGCCGGCAATGCCGACCTGACGCCGGCCACGCGCTCCTTCGTCGTCGATCCTCCGGCGACGCCGAACACCGCTCCGACGGCATCGCTCGAGCTGGATCACGAGGCCGGCGCGGCGCCCCTACCGGTCCACGCCTCGATTGGGGCGGGGGACGTCGACGATGACGCGCTCACCTACGAATTGAGCTTCGGCGACGGCTCGTCGCCGAGGGCCGGGTCCCTGCCAACCGCCCCGATCGAGCATGACTACGAACATCCCGGCACTTTCCAGGTCCGCCTCACCGTCAGCGACGGCCAGGCGACGGTCGAGCGCACCGCGGTCGTGGTCGCGGCTCTGCCTGAACCGCTGAGCGCCGAGGCCGGCGACGATCGGCACGTCACCGTCGGCGAGGCCGTCGACTTCGACGCCGGCGGGTCCCGCCCGGGGCCGTTGATCGACACCTACGAATGGGACTTCGGCGACGGGGAGGGCGGGAGCGGCATGCGCACCTCGCATGCCTATTCCGCTCCCGGCACCTATACGGCAAAGCTGACGGTGGCCAGCGGCATGGAGACCAGCACCGACGCGATCACGATCACGGTCGATCCCCCGGCGCCCGCCGGTGGGCTGGCAGTGCACGTGACCGGCGCCGGGCAGCCGCTCGCGGGTGCCACCGTCGCTTTCATCGGGCCCGACGGCAGCCGTATCAGCGCCGGCACCGACGGCTCCGGGATCGCGAGGCTGCACGGGGTCCCGGACGGTGTCAACACGCTGTACGTCTCCGCACCCGGGTTCAGACCGCAGGCGATGGCGGCGACGGTCGAGAACGGCCAGGGCGACGCCAGCACCGATCTGGAAGCCGGCGAGATCGGCGCGACGACGCTGGAATCGAGACGGCTCTCATACGAGGAAATACTCGAAAAGGGGATCGACGTCGCCGACCCGGAGAACAGCCACGTCTACGAAGCAAGGATTCACCTCTACTTCGTTCCCGATGAACCGGAGACCGAGAACGTCATCAACGTCTATGTGACTCCCGAAGGCGTTTCGTGCGCCTCCGACTGCGGCGGCGGTGGAGGTGGCGGTGGTGGGGGAGGAGGCGGTGGCGGTGGCGGCGGCTTCGGGATCGGCGGATACCAGTATCTGCCCAGCGTCACCTACGTCGCCGGTGAACCGGTAATCCAGTGGTTGGTCCTGCCGATCCGCGTCTCCTTCCTGAAGGAGTTCTTCGAGGTCAAGATGGTGATCCAGAACCTGACCCGGGGGATCGCCTTCTCTCCCGGTGTGGCGGCGTTGCAACTGCCAAGCGGACTTACGTTGGCGCCGACGACGGCGCCGCAGGAAGCCAGTCAAAAAGTGGGGGCGATCCCCGGCGGTCAGAGCCGCACGATCAGCTGGGTGGTGCGAGGCGACAGCGAGGGAAAGTACGACCTCTCGGCCGACTACTCGGCCTACGCCGACGCGATCGCGGAACCCGTTTACCTGCAGGCAAGGACGGGGACGCCGCTCGAGGTCTTGGGTGCCTCGGCGCTGAAAACGAGGATCCTGGTCGATGAAAAAGCGACTCGTTGGGCCCCCTACGGTGTGGACGTCGAGATCAAGAACGTGTCACACATCCCGGTCTACAACATGCAGATCGAGATGTTCGACCGCGAAGCGGACGCTCCCGACAACGAGGCGCTCTTCTTCTACGCCCCGTCACCTCCGCAGGTCCAGGGAAAAGCCGAAATCAAACCGACAGAAACCTGGACCGCTCACTACGTCCTCTTTCCCGGCCTCGGCAACGAGGAGGTGACCCGGCTGAAGGTGCTGTTGCGGGAATCCTTCGTCGAGCGGACCGGCGGCGACGTCGACCTGAAACCCGAACTCGGCATTCGCAGCGGCCCGAGCCTCGGTCCCTCGGCAGGGCCGGTCAACTACAAACTGCGATACGGCGAGCCGGAAGACGAAGCGGTGCTGACCTGGTTG
Organism: Solirubrobacterales bacterium; assembly: GCA_035264245.1. GTDB lineage: Bacteria > Actinomycetota > Thermoleophilia > Solirubrobacterales > 70-9 > VAYN01. Next base: position 42,284 of record DATFQO010000045.1, on the reverse strand, counting down.
CAGCCGAGCGCCCCGGACGGTCTCTCGGTGAAGGAATACGAGCTTTGGACGCGCCAGGCGCTCGACCAGGGCAGCTGGGAGCCGTACAGGAAAGTCCCCAACGACAGCGCTGGGATGGAGACCGTCGTGATCCCGTCGCGGGAGCGCGCCCGCGGCCGCTACTACGCGGTCGGAACCGTCTACTCCGACGGCAGCGTCGCCTTCCTGCACCAGCTCGGGGTCGGCCCGCCGCGGTATGTCTCGCTGGGCGATTCGTTCTCCTCCGGCGAGGGGGTGCCCGAGTTCACGCTCGGCACCGCCGCCGACGTCTCGCCCGTGCCGCCCGCGCTCGAGGAGCGCTTTCCCTTCGACAACAACTGCCACCGCTCCGAGCGCGGCTCCTACGGCAGGCGGCTCGTCGCCGACGAGTCGATCGACGCCAACCTGCAGCCGGCCTTGTTCGCTGCCTGTTCAGGAGCCGTCACGCGCGACCTGGAAAAGCCCAACCCGGACAACGAGGCCGAGCCGCCGCAGCTGGATCACCTCAGCCAGTTCACCGACCTGGTGACGCTGACGATGGGCGGTAACGACATCGGCTTCAGCGACATCGCAACGATGTGCGTGGCCTTCGACTGCGACGAGGAACTCGGTCTCTACGCCGCCATCGGAAGCAACAAGTGGCTGAACCTTGCGGCTTCGATATGGCGCGAGGGCTCGTTCCTCAACGCCAAGGTGAAGACGGTGATGGGCCTGCGCGAGAAGTGCGCCGTTCCGTTCGGTCCCGTTGGGTTGCTGCTCTGCGCGTACCAGCTGCACAAGTCGATCAAGGCGGTAGAGGAGCTCTTCGACCACGACCTGCAGCGGGTGTCCACGCCACTCAACCTCTATAGCCACGAGCTGCGATCACGTCTGCGGCGGATCTACCTGGGAATAGCCGACCGAGCGCCCAGCGCGCGCGTGCTGGTGTCGCTCTACCCGCAGATCAGCGGCGGACAGGAGGCTCACAACACGCTCTGTCATCTCTACGGAGGGCTTCCTTTCTCGCTCAGCGCCGACGAGCGAAACGCGATCGGCGCCGTCATCGAGCTGCTGGACGACGAGATCCGCGCCGCGATCGAGGAAGCAAATACAACGCGCCACCAGCAGGGACACCCCGAACCGTTCGAAGCGGTTGAACCGAAGCACTTCGGCGGTCACGAGCTCTGCCGCGACGGCAATCTCAACCCCGGCAGCGACTTCAATTCGATCGTCATCCCCTACCTGACCGACAACGGCCCGGCTCCGATCACCTACTCGTTTCACCCCAACGCGGCGGGTCAGATCGACTTCGAGCGCTCGCTGGCCGAGAAGCTGGGCGGCAGCCTCGCCGGCTCCGTCTCGCGGGTCATGCCGGGGGAGTCGACCACGGCCGGCTCGGTCCTGGTCCCGTTCGGCGGGCACACCCTCCACGTCGGCTCCGCCTGGCCGGGCAGCACGGTGACGATGTCGCTTGTCAGCCCCGGCGGCGCGACCTACGACGCCGACACTCCCGGCGTGCGCAGCGGTACCACGGACACCTCGGAATGGCTCGAGGTGCAAGACCCCGAACCGGGCGCCTGGCAGGTCCATCTCTTCGGCGACGACGTCGCCGCCGGGGGTGAGCCGACTCAGGTCGACGGTTATGCCGACGTGGAGCCGCCCCCCACGCCGTCGGTCGATGTGAACGCGACCCCGGTGCCGGGCGAGACCGACACCTTCGACCTCGGTGCCGACGGTCCGGTCGACGCGTCCTACGCCTGGACGTTCTCAGACGGAGGCGCCGCTGCCGGCGCGAACGTACGGCACGCCTTTTCCGGCAACAGCGGCCTCTGGGCCACGGTTCACGTCTCGGCGCCGGGCGGAGCGGAGGGCTGGTACCCGATCGAACTCGGTGCTCCCGCGAACGACCAGGCTCCCCCGCGGATCGCCGGGGCTCCCGAAGACGAAACGGTCGATGCTCCCGGCCCCGGCGGCGCGGTCGTCGATTACGAGTTGCCCGTCGCTCTCGACGGGGTCGACGGCGAAGTGGCGATCAACTGCTCGCCGCCGCCAGGTTCGGTTTTCCCCCTCGGGGTGACGACCGTTACCTGCACCGCCGTCGACGGCAGCGGCAATGAGAGCTCGATCTCCTTCCAGATCGACATGCAGGGTTCGTTCCCCGACACCAACGCGCCGGAGACGCGGATCGACTCGGGACCGAGTGGCGCCACGCGCGAAACGAGCGCAACCTTCACCTTCTCCTCGAGCGAGCCGGGCTCCAGCTTCGAATGCAGGCTCGACGGCGGCGCCTTCGGAGCCTGTGGTTCCCCCAAGGGATATGTCGCCCTCGCGGTTGGAGGCCACAGCTTCGCGGTCCGCGCAATCGATCAGGCTGGAAATTCCGATTCGACGTCAGCACTCCGCAAATGGAGCGTGGAACCCCCGGAAGAGTCTTCGGCGGGCCCTGACGCGCCGTCCCCGCCGGCTGCCTCCGTCCCACCGAGCGCCCAGCCGGTGGCGCCTCGCAAGAGATGCAAGAAGGGCTACAAGCGGGCGAAGGTAAAAGCCAAGGTGAAGTGCGTCAGAAAAAAGCACAAGAGGAACCACAAGCCGCACTAGCCGCAGGCTAGGCTCGCGAGCCGACCATCAGCTTCTCGTAGACCTGTTCGAGCCGCTCGACGGAGCTCTGGACGCTGAGCTCCTGCCAGTGATCCCGGTACCAGGTGAGCGTCGACTCGCGTAGTTCCTGCCCCCGCTCGACCACATCGACCACGGCCTTGGCCAGGTTCGCCGGAGTCCAGTCGTCGACCACGAAACCGTTGACCCCGTCGCCGATCAACTCCTTGGCGGCGTTGTCCGGGGCGTCGATGGTTACGCAGGGGGTCCCGTAGGCCGCGGCCTCGATGACGATCAGGCCGTAGCCCTCCCGCAGAGAGGGAAGGAGGAGGCACGCGGCGCTTTGCAGCGCTTGATTCAGCTCCTCGTCGAGGAGGAACCCCGGCAGCCGCACCACGGCCTCGAGGCCCCGTTCGGCGATGTCGTTGGCGATGTTGGCGCGCTCAGGGCCGTCGCCGACGATCGTGCCCCGGATCTCCCCGTTCGAGCGGCGTGCCTGCTCGATCACCTCGGGAATCAGCGATGCCTGCTTCTCCGGAATGTGCCTGCCCGCGAAGACGACGTTGGGCTCCGTGGCCGATGCTGCTGGCGCGTCTGCCACTGCCGGCATCTCGGTGGCCAGCCCGGTCAGCCGCAGGACCGGGGCGCGATGGGCTCCCAGGCGCGCCTCGTGCATGGCGGAGTAGGTCACGCCCTGATCCGGGGCTCGCATGCAGAGCTGCTGGATCGCGTAGCCGACGCGGCCGAAGATCGCTCCCGTGTAGCTGATCCAGTACTCCCGCGGCCAGACCTCGAGCCAGTCGACGACGAGCTTCGGGCGGTGGCGACGGCGGAGGCCGAAGGCGAGACGGGCGGCGATCACCGAGAAGAACGGGAAGGACGCGCTCTGGACGACGTCGTAGTCGCGGCCGTGGCGGAGGAGGTGGACGAACACGCCGAACCCAAACCGCACGGTCGGCCAGATGCGCCGGTTCCCTCGCGCCGAGTAGAAGGGACTGTTGGGGGCGACTTTGACGACGCGGTAAGGACGGAAGCCGGGGGGATCCTCGGTCTCCACCTCGCGGGTGATGTAGGAGACGGAGTTGGAGTTGGCGAGACCGCGGGCCAGCGCGTCGTAGTAACGCTCGAGGCCGCCGATGTTCTGGGGGTAGAGGCGGTCGTAGATCAGAGCGATCTTCATCGCTTGGCGAAGGCGGTGAACCGTGCCCACGCCGGCTTCGGCTGGAAGCCAGCGGTGAAGAGGCCGGTGTCGCCGCAGAAGTTGCAGGCGGTGGCGCTGGGGTCGTCCGTCAGCGACCACCAGTCGACCCCCTGCAACCGCCAGCGCTGGCGGTTCGTCTCGAACAGCGAGAAGGCGCGGCCCAGTTCGCGGGCCTGACCCTCGAGCCCCTTCTGAAACGGCCCCTTGGCGGCGGAGCCCCAGCCGATCTCAGTCACCCACAGCCCGGTGCCGGCGTCGCCATGGGCCTTCATCACGACCCGCACGGCGTCGATGGTTTCGGCCAGGTAGGCCGTGTCGTATGCGTAGGGATGGAGGGCGACGCCGTCGAAGCTGCCCTTGATCCCCTTGCTGGCGTAGAGCTGGTCGAGGAATTCGGCGGCGCTGTAGGCCTTGGGGGGTCGCTGCCGGGGCGTCGCGAACATGCCGCCGAGGATCAGCCGCGCGCCGGGATCGACCGCCGAGATCGCGGCGTGCGAGGAGACCAGCACCTTGGCGTAGGCAGTTGAAGAAACCGGGTTGGTGAAGAAGAAGAAGTTCGGCTCGTTCCAGATCTGCCAGAGCCTGATCGGCTGGTAGGGGAGGGGATCCGGCGACACCGCGCTGTGCTCGGCCCAGAAGCTTCCCCCCGGGCCGTAGCGCTTGACGGCGCCGCTGAGGAAGAGTTTCCAGGCGCCGAGCTGGGCCACGGGGAGGTTGTGTTCCATCGGGGTCACCCACGAAGGCGACCCCCAGATCACCGGCAGGATCTGCAAGCGGTGCCGCAGTGGCGCCTCGACCAGTGCGTCGAAGCTCGTCCAGTCCGGCGCGGCCCCGGCAGCGGGCTGGATCGCCGACCAGGAGAGGGGGACGCGCAGGCTTCCAACCCCGCCCGCGGCGATCTTCCCGACCTGGGCGTCGGTCGGCACGGCGACGGGGTTGACTCCCCAGAAGGAGGGCGGGACCGCCGACCGGGCCGAAGCGGATGCTGGAATCGCGCCGGCGAGAGCCGCCAAGACGAAGGCGACACCAATCCACCGACGAGTCATCTCCGCCTTCCTGCCAAGGGGAACGCCACCGCCGGAATATACCTGCCACCTCTGTAGGGTGAGCCGGCGTGGCGACCCGGCAATCAGCGCACCCGGACCGCTCCTAGCTTGGGAGCGGCACTGAGCAAGCGGCGCCCGCCGGGGGCGGAGGAAGTCCTCGCGCTCGCCGCCCTTTTGCTGGTTCTCGGCGCCGCTCTGGTGCGGCTGGCCGGCGGTCATCCGTCGTCCTTGATCGCGATCGGCTGCCTGGTCGCTCCCGGGTTCGCGGCAACCGCGCTGCTCCCGGCGGAGCTGCGGAGGGCGCCGCTCAGCTGGCTGCTGGCACCGCCGCTGGGATTCGCGATCAGCTCGATCCTGCTGATCTCGGCCGCCGGTCTCGGCCTGCCGCTGACCGACGGGGTCATCTACATCCTGCTGGCAGGTGCCTGCGCGGCGGGGCTCGCCGCCGCGGTCCGTTTCTCGAGCTCGGCGCCCTTGCCGCGGATCCGGGAGCGTGCGGCCGCCGCGCCGGAGATCCCGCTGCTGCTCGCCGGAGCCGTGCTCCTCGGCATCGGCCTGGAGGCCAAGGCGATCGGCGGCACCCCTCTGCCAGGGGCCGATTGGGCGCACTACCTTTTGTACTCCAGCGAGATCGCGCGCCATCACGGCCTCCTGCTCGAGAACCCTTACTGGATGCTGGGGAACTCGTCATTCGCCGAGGACCCCGGGGTACCGTCGCTTTACGGCGCGTACCTGATCCTGTCCGGCCACGGAGCCGGACTCCTGTACCACGGGATCTGGGTCTTCGCCGCACTCGGAATCCTCACCACCTACGTCTTCGTCCGCACGCTTTTCGGCGACATCGCCGGCGTGGTGGCCGCCGCCGTGTATGCCGTTGCGCCGCTGGGCCTGAACATCCTCACCTGGCACGGGCTGGCGAACGTCTACGCGATCATGTACGTCCCCCTGATCCTGCTGGCGGCGGGGATGATGCTCCGGGGGCGGGTGTCGGTGCGGTGGAGCGGTTTTCTGGCGCTGTTCCTCGTCGCGCTGGTGGCAGGGCACCGGCTCTCCTTCCTGATCGTGGCCGTCGCGCTGCTGCTGCTCGGCGTCCTCGCGCTGGTCCGGGCACCGCGGCCGACGCTCACCTTCGCGCTGCGGACGGCGCTGTTCGGCGTCGCCTGCGGATTTGGCGTCGCCGTCTACCTCGTCCGCCAGGCGAACTCGCTTGGCGGCCTGCAGAGCTACAAGGTCTATCTCCCGACCAAGATCGACAGCAGCACGCTGGAAATGGCCGCCCGTTACCTGAGTTGGCCGCTGATCGTCGCGGCTGTTCTGGGCCTCGGGGTCATCCTCCTGCGCAGGCGGCTGCGGGTGGATGCGGCCGCATACGTGCCGATCGCATTCCTCGCGGCGCTGCTGCTCGTCGGGGTCTCCTACATCGTCCACTTCCCCACCGAGTACTCGCGGGTGGTCTATTACCTGCCGATCCCGGTTGCCGCGCTGATCGGGATCGGGATTACGGGCATTCCCAGCAGGGCGGCGCTCCTGGTCGGGGTTCTCCTGGTTGCCGTGATCGCACCTCTCAGCTACACCAGGGCCGGAGAAGCCCGCGACTTCTTCACCTTCGTCGACCCCGGCAGCGAACGTGGGCTTGCCTATCTGTCCCGCCGGCTGGAGCCCGGGGACGTGGTCGCCGCCGACCGCTGCTGGAGTTTCCTCGCCACCTGGGAGCTCCGGCACCGGGTGCTCGGTGGGCTGGATCCCTCTCTCAGCCTGGCGGGATCCGAGGCGAGACCGGCGAGCGTCGCCCGCAAGATCCTCGTCGGCTCACGCGGGTCAGTGAGGCTCGCGAGGCGCTACGGCGTGCATTACGCGCTGATCGACCCGATCTGCACCGATGAGCTGGGCAGGCCGCCTGTGGTCCCCACCCACGGGGCGCCCGTATACGAGAGCACCCACCTGGTGATCATCCGCTTCTGAGCGAGTACCTGCCCCTCGCGCTGAAGAGCAGGCCGATCAAAGCGAGGGCGCCCGCCGCGAGGAAGGCGATGCTCAGCGGGGCGCGATCGCCCGGCTCGCCTGCATCCGCGATCGACACCGCGACCGCCTTCTGCTTGGCGGCCGGATGGTCCGAAGGCTGTTTGGAAGTCTTCTCGCTCGCCGCCACCCTCTCGATCACCACTCCGCGTTCCAGGGCCTGGACCCGTGCTTCGACCTCTTCCGGGCTCTGGGCGGTGGGCGGGTTCAGCGGAGCGGGGAGGTGCCGCACGCGGTCGTTGAGGGCGTTGGTGAAGCCGACCGCTTCCGTTGCCGGGGGCGGGTGAGAGGGCACGGCGTAGAGCGGGCCCGCGGCATCGACCGGCGCGGCCCAGATCGCCAAAAGGATCACGCTCGCGATCGCGGCGGGACCGAGCTGGCGCCACCGCCGGCGAATCCACACCGGTCGCGGCGACGCGTCTTCCTGATAGGAACTGCGAGGCATGGGAACGGCGAATGTTAGACGGCGCCTCGGGAGGGGCGGCGGGGTTGCGCTGGCGCTGCTGGTCGTCGCGCTGGGCCTGGCCGGCTGCGGTTCGGAGTCCTCGAGCGGCATCGACTACGAGGTCGCCTTCCAGGCCAGGAACCACAACCTCTGGACCATGGGGGCCGACAACCACGGCGACTGGGGCTTCGAGCTCGCCCCGGGAACGAGCACCAGCGTCACGCCGACCGCGCCTGGCGTCGGCGATATCGACTACGAGGTTGCCTTCCAGGCGAAGGACAGCCACCTCTGGACGGTCGGGTCGAACCAGCATGGCGATTGGGGCTTCGAGCTGGCGCCGGGGACCAGCCCGAGCATCGTCAAAACCCCGAAGGGCTATGGCGGCATCGAATACGAGGTCGCTTTCCAGGCCAAGGACGGACATCTATGGACGGTGGGGTCCGACAACCACGGCGACTGGGGTTTCGAGCTCGCGCCGGGGACGAGCCCGAGCATCGTCAAGACGGCGAGCGGCTACGGCGGCATCGAATACGAGGTTGCCTTCCAGGCCAAGGACGGACACCTCTGGACCATCGGTTCGAACCAGCACGGCGACTGGGGCTTCGAGCTGGCTCCCGGCACCAGTCCGAGCATCGCCAAAACCTCGAAGGGCTACGGCGGGATCGAATACGAGGTCGCCTTCCAGGCGAAGGACGAACATCTGTGGACGGTGGGGTCCGACAACCATGGTGACTGGGGCTTCGAGCTGGCTCCCGGCACCAGTCCGAGCATCGTCAAAAGCTCGAAGGGCTACGGCGGGATCGAATACGAGGTCGCCTTCCAGGCGAAGGATGGGCATTTGTGGACGATCGGCGCGAACAACCACGGCGACTGGCGGTTCGAACTCGCACCTCGGACGAGCCCAAGCATCGTGCGGACCCCGAGCGGCTACGGCGGTCTCGATTACGAGGTCGCCTTCCAGGCCAGGAACGGCAACCTCTGGACGATCGGCGCGAATCAACACGGCGACTGGGGCTTCAGGCTGACGCCCGGTACGAGCCCGAGCATCGCCCACTGAGGCCCGCGGGCCGGAATAGACTGGCCGGCACTTGCTTTCGGCCTACGAGGAATAGGGACAGATGAACGACAAGCGGCGGGCGTTGATCACCGGGGTCACGGGTCAGGACGGCAGCTTCCTCGCTGAGCTTCTCCTCGAGAAGGGCTACGAGGTGCACGGCATGGTTCGCCGTCTCTCGACCGAGAACTACAGCCGCATCGAGGCCGTTCGCGACCAGCTGCACCTGCACACCGGCGACCTTCTCGACGACCACTCCCTGGTCAGCGTGCTGAGGGCCTCCCAGCCGGAAGAGATCTACAACCTGGCCGCGATGTCGTTCGTCCCCGCCTCCTGGTCACAGCCGGCGCTGACCGCGGAGTTCACCGCCGTCGCCGTGATGCGGATCCTCGAGGCGATGCGCGAGGTCTGCCCCGAGGCGCGCTTCTACCAGGCCTCCTCCAGCGAGATGTTCGGGATGGTCCGGGAGACGCCGCAGAGCGAGAAGACGCCGTTCTACCCGCGCAGCCCGTATGGGGTCTCGAAGGCGTTCGGCCACTTCATCACCGTCAACTACCGCGAGAGCTACGAGCTGTTCGCCTGCTCCGGAATCCTCTTCAACCACGAGTCCGAGCGCCGGGGGCTGGAGTTCGTCACCCGCAAGGTCACCCACCAGGTCGCCGCGATCAAGCTCGGGATGGCAAAGGAGCTGCGACTCGGCAACCTCGACGCCCGCCGCGACTGGGGCTACGCGCCGGACTACGTCGAAGCGATGTGGCTGATGCTGCAGCAGGACGAGGCGCAGGACTTCGTGATCGGAACCGGCACCGACCACGCGGTGCGGGATCTGGTCGAGATCGCCTTCGACCACGCTGGGCTGGATCCCGCTGACCACGTCGTCCAGGATCCGAAGTTCCTGCGCCCCGCCGAGGTCGATCTCCTGGTCGCGGACCCCTCCCGCGCGCGGGAGGTGCTCGACTGGAAGCCCAAGACCGGCTTCGAGGAGATGGTGCGGCTGATGGTCGACGCCGACGTCAGCCGGCTCGAAGGCGGCGCTCCGCTTATCTCGGCCTAGCCGGCGCGCCCGTCATCTCTTCGCGCCTCTCGCTCACGCGCACCGGCGCCTCGAGGATCTCCGAGGTCCTGGCCGCCTCGGCCTTCCTTTCCAGGCTTCCACGACTCGCCGGGCTTCCCCTGCCGAGGGACAGGACCGAGAGGAAGAAGCTCGAGAGCATCGTCTGGAACCCGAGCACGGTCAGGGTCACGCCCGGCACCACCATTTTCATCGTGGTCGTGTAGTTCAGCTGGCCGAAGTCGTGCACGCGCCACTCGTTCAGCGCGAGAAGGAGCAGGATCACCCCGGCCGTGATCATCAGCGCCGCGATCACCAGGCCGCGCTCGATCGTGAACCCATCTTCCAGTCGCTTCAGGTGGCTGTTGTTGGGGAGCAGGCCTTCCATCGCGCCGAACGTTCGCGTGAAGACCGCGAAGGTGATGGCCTGGTAGCCGCAGATGATCGCGAGGCTGCCGAAGAGAAGCGTGTGGGCGGCGAACCCGACCCCGAAGACGCGGAAGCTCGGCATCGCGACCGCGTAGGCGAGGAGCCCGAGGTAGAGCATCGCCACCCCCGGCACCATGAACAGCCAGCGCGGGCAGTAGAGGAGGTACAGCCGCAGCGTGCGCCAGCCGTCCCGGAAGGTCCGCAGGTGTGGCTTGCGGGACCGGCCGTCGGGATGCAGGGTGATCGGGACTTCGGCGATGCGGGCCGGGCGGAGGCTCGATTTGATGATCATCTCCGTAGCGAACTCCATCCCCGTGCAGCGCAGGTCGAGACGTTCGTAGTGCTCGCGGGTGAATCCGCGCAGGCCGCAGTAGACGTCGCTCACCGGCGCCCGGAACCAGGTCCGCAGCAGCCACGAGAGGAGCGGGTTCCCCCAGCGATGGAGGCGGGGCATCGCTCCCGGCAGGATCTTCCCCCCGCCGCGCTTCAGCCTGCATCCCTGGACCAGGTCGTTGCCTTCCCGCAGCTTGCGGACGAACCGCGGCAGCTCGAGGAAGTCGTAGCTGTTGTCGGCGTCCCCCATCACGATCAACTCGCCCCGTGAGGCGGCGATGCCGCCCATCAGCGCGTTGCCGTAGCCGGGGGCGCTGACGGTGACGACCCGCGCACCGGCGGCGATCGCGATCTGGCGGGATTCGTCGGTGCTGCCGTTGTCGGCGACGACGATCTCGGCCGCGATCCCCAGCTCGTCGATCGCCGTCCGCGCCTTCTCGATGCAGGCGCCAAGCGTCTCCGCCTCGTTCAGGCAGGGCATTACGACGGACAGCTCGACCGCCGGTGCTAACCGCGCCTTCATGTAAAACCCGATCCTTCCCTTGCCAGCTGACTCGCTCGACTGCGCGCAGCATAGAGATTTGATCCGAGTGCTTTGCCGGCCCTGGTCCCAATCCCGGAGAACTGGGATGTTGCCCGGCGCCGAAGATTCTGAGAGACTCGCTGCCGCCGGGAGGCGGGGAGCAATGGACGGCAGCGGGAGACGACATATTCGATCGATGCCGCGCTGGGCGCTTTTCGCGCTGGCGCTTTTGCTGCTGGCGCCGTCCGTGGCACGGTCCCATCCTTCTTCGCAGCACCGGACGAAGGGCGGGGGCGCCACCTGTCTCGGTGAGCCGGCGACTCTCGAGGCAAGCCCCCGGGACCACTTCGTGGTGGGGACTTCCGGCGCCGACGTGATCGTCGGCACCCGCGCGGCGGACCAGATCCGCGGTCGGGGCGGCAGCGACCTGATCTGCGGCGGTGGCGGCAGCGACCTCCTCGCCGGCGGCGCCGGCAAGGACCAGCTCGACGGGGGCTCTGGCGACGACCTCGTGCTCGGCGAAGCGGGCGCGGATCGGCTGGGGGGAGGCAGCGGCGACGATCACCTCGGCGGCGGTGCCGGTCGCGACGAATGCGCCGGCGACGGCGGCGCCAACACCTACGTCGGCTGCGAGATCCAGCCAAACGCCCAGGGGACGCCGGACGCGGGAGTCGCGACGCCCCCTGCCACTCCCGGCCGTCCGGATCAACCCGACCCACCAGATCAACCCGACCCACCCAATCAACCACCCGCGGCCGTCGATGACGAGATGCTGTTGGAAGAAGACTCGGAAGCAACCTTCGTTGACGTGCTGGCGAACGACACCGACGTCGACGGGGGCCCCGAGAGCGTCGAGTCCGTCACCGAAGCCGACCACGGGGAGGTCGAGATCGCCCCGGACGGCGCCGGGGTGACCTACGAGCCCGAAGCCGGCTACTGCAACGACGGCGAAGCACCTGACACCTTCACCTACACCCTCAACGGGGGCTCGGTCGGCACGGTCAGCGTAATGGTCGCCTGCGTGACTGCCATATCCGCCAATCCGGCCCTGACGCCGTCATTCGATCCCGACGTCACGAACTACACCACGCGCTGCACGGGGGACCCGCTCGAAGTCTCCGGCAGGATGGCCGAAGGAACCGAGGTAGCCGTGGACGGAGGCGAGCCGGCCGGCGGCAAATTCGAGGCGACGGTGCCCCTGGAGGAAAACCAGGCGTTCAGCTTCACCGTCACCACGGGGATCGAATCCAAGGACTATTTCGTCCGCTGCCTGCCCGCCGGCTTCCCGGCCTGGGAATACGAGCAGTTTCGCCAGCCGAGTCACGCCCTCTATGTCGTCGCCCCGGGTCTCGCCTTCTCGGGGTCCCCAACCCAGTTCGTCGTCATCTTCGATCGCGAAGGTGTTCCGATCTGGTGGGATACGGAATCGCCCGGCAGGATGATCGACCCGACGGTCCTGGACGATGGCACGATCGCCTGGTGGCGCGACAACCATGGCTTCATCGTTCACGACCTCAGCGGGTCCATCCTCGGGGAAATAAACACCGTGTCGGGCCCCACTGATCTCCATGAGCTTCAGCAGGAGCCAGATGGCGACTACCTGTTGATCAGCTCGAAGGCTCGCGAACATATCGACCTCACGGCGTATGGCTATGGCTCGGACGAAGAAGTGCTGGATTACATCGTCGAGGAGGTGAACCCACAGGGGCAGCTGGTATGGAGCTGGGATACGGGCGACCATGTGGGTCTGGCCGAGACGGGCCGATGGTGGCCACGAATCAGCGGCGAAATTCCGCGAGACATCGTGCATATGAATGCGATCGAGGCCGCTGGCGAAGACGCTGTCCTGGTGTCGCTGCGGCATACGGACGCCGTATACAAGGTCGACAAGAACACCGGCGAAATCCTCTGGAAGTTGGGTGGTACCTGGACGCCGAGGAGCCTCAACGTGGTCAATGACCCCGAGGGCGCCTACCCCCTCGGGGGCCAGCATGACGTCAGGCTGCTGCCAGACGGCACGATCACCATCTTCGACAACAACACGAATCAGCCGTCGCCCCCGCGGGCAGTGCGTTATGAAATCGATGAAGCGAACCGAACCGCGACTCTGGTCGAAGACCTGACGGACCCGCTGATAACGAAAAGCCTCTGCTGCGGCTCGGCCCGCCGGTCGGACGATGGCTCGTGGTTGATGAGCTGGGGCGGAGACTCCCTGGTTGGAGAGTACGAAGCCACCGGGCAGCCGAACTTCCGGCTCGGGTTCGGGGGAACCCTCTTCTCCTACCGCGCCGCCCCGGTTGAGAATGAGGCCCTGAGCGTTTCCTCCCTGCGCGCGGGGATGAACGCGATGCACCCCCGCTGAGCGGGTATTCGTCCAGCGCCCCGGCGCACCGCCTGTGGCCTGACTAGGGTCCCGCCCAGTCAAGTCCATCCCTGCTCGTCAGCCAGTCTTCAGTCGAGCTACCACCTAGGGGGTTCATCAGATGCCCAAGGGCATGCGTCAACGCCTTACCTTCGCCAACGTCGTCTCCTGCCTTGCGCTGTTCGTCGCGCTCGGCGGCGGCGCCTACGCGGCAACCCAGCTTCCGAAGAACAGCGTCGGCTCGAAGCAGATCAAGAAGAGCGCGGTCAACAGCGCCAAAGTCAAGGACCGCTCGCTGCAGGCGGTCGACTTCAAAGAAGGCCAGCTGCCGGCCGGCCCACAGGGCCTTCAGGGTCCGAGGGGCGAGAAGGGCGAGAGGGGCGAAAAAGGCGCTTCCGGCGCGACCAGCGTGATCGCTCGGACCGCCGTCCAGGACAACATCGGCACCGGCACGCAGTCGACCGACTCGGTCAGCTGCGATGCGGGCGAGCACCTCGTCGGCGGCGGCGCCGGTTTCGTCGTGCCAGGCACCAACGCCTACGACTTCCCCGCCAAGCTGCACGGCAGCGTGCCCACGGGGGCCAACGGGAAACCGGTGCTGGACGCGGCGGAAGCCACCGGTTGGCGTGCGTCGGCAACGAATGAAACGGGCTCCACGCGCGAATTCGTGGTTGTCGCCCTCTGCGCGAAACCGTAGTTCGGCAGTCCGGGAGGGGTCGCGCGCCGCACGGCGTCGCGGCCCCTTCCCTCTTCTTCTAAACCGCGACCGGGCGCGACAGTCGGGTGCCGGTCATCGGGAAGCCGCTAAACCAACGGTAGAAGTCGTCGCCGGTGAGAATGCCTCCGGTCGAATACCCGAGGGCCTTCAGGGTCGCCAAGGTGGTGGCGAAGACGTTGGCGTCAAAGCTCTGCGTCCAGTCGACGTAGTGCCCCGTCTTCGGCACCAGCCCTCTGATCACGCCCTGGTCGGTGACGTACAGCTCACCGGCGGCGTAGACATGCATCACGTCGTAGCCCATCAGAGCCCAGATCCTGCTCCCTTGGGTCAGTTGCGAGTGGTTGGGGCGCTGCGCCCGGTTCAGGCCTGACATGTCGGGATGGGTGCGCATTTGGAAGGAATCCGCCCCCTTCAGCTGCACGACGACGAACAAGGACATCGTCAGGGCCGTCCCATCCCGCGCATGGGACTGCGGGTACTTCTCCGGGTCGACGATCGAGGGAGCGACCTGCTGGCGGGTTGGGAACCAGATCTGCAGCGCATTGCCTGCGCCGGGTGGAGAGACGCAGCCGGCATCGGGCAGGCCGGCGTCGCCTATCTGCGGGAATTTGGTCAGTCTCAGCAGGTCCTCCCACAGGTGGTTGTTCTCGTAGGGCCCGCCGGTCGGCTGGATGTGGACGAGGGTGCGCGCGATGTTCGGGTTGCCGGGGTTGACCGTGTTGGTCGGGTCTTCGTGTGGGGGGTGCACCGTCAGCGCAAGGCCGATCTGGCCGCCGGCCCACGCCCCCGCAAGCGCTCCTGCCACGGCGCCGTTAGGGCCCGCCATAAGTCCGCCGATAACCCCTCCGATGATCGCCATGGCGATCACTCCGGCGAGGATCCAGCCCCCGCCCACCGCCACCGCCTCCGGGTGCCGCAGCCGGTGCTCGTGCGCTTCGGCCAGTAGCTCCGGGGTGAATTCCGGCGCCTTTTCGACCAGTTTCCGGATGTCATCCTCGGTCAGGCCTGGGATGTTGTAAGCGTCGATGACCGCCTGCACGTCGTCAGCCGTCGGTTTGTAGCCCATCAGGAAGCCCAGATCCTCCTGCAGGACCGAGGCGTTGGAGATCCGGAAGGTGCAATCTTCGGTGAGTTCGGGCAGCGCGGCGCGGACGCGGTAGCCGGTGTGGCCTTCGACTTCGTTGGCGGCCTCGTCGAGGGCGAGGTAGCGCCCGTTGAGGCCACGGAAGGCGCAGCCGAGAATCCCGATCGCCTCGGTGGTCAGTTTCTCGTCGGCTCCAACCGCGGTGATCCAGTCTTCAGAACCAGGGGCCTGCAGCTGCGCGCAGTCGTTGTAGTCGGGCCGGACACTCGTGTAGAGCTTCATCCCCTCGTGCGGTTCGCTGGGCGAGAGGGCGAGGGTGCCGTCAGCCTGCTTGATGAAATCCCAGAGGAACGGGGAGTCTTCGCCGGGGGAGCTGTTGAGCGCGCTGAAGAGCCAGTCGTAGGTGGTCCGGAGCTTGCCTTTGCCGTCGTCGGGCGTAAGTTCGGCGCGTAGGAACGGACCCAGTTCGGCGCAGCTGAAGAGGCAGGCGAGGCTGCCTTCATCGGGCTTCGTTTCGCACAGCCGATCGTCAGGGAGGTGCTTGAAGGCCCAGAGCTTGAAGGGCTGGCCGTTACCGCCGGCGCGGTAGGTCTTCGCGTAGAAGATCGACATCGGATCGGCGAACGGTTCGTCCCACTGCACCGCCAGGCGGTACCAGTAATAACCGTTGGTCTCGATCGCCGGGCCGGGCTCGAAACTGGTACCGGTCCAGCCGAGGTAACTTTCCCCACCGACCAGCGAGTCCGGATAGAGGGCGATGTCGACCGTGCTGGCCCCGGGGCCCCCGATGCAAACGTAGGAGTCGCAGGCGACCTGCCGCACCGGGCCGGAAGCCAGCACCGTCATCAATCCAGGCGTGCTGGGAGGGTTGACGCTGGAGACCGAGTGGTCGCTCGGGTTGAACATCCCGCCGCTCGCCGGGTCCATGGTCCACGTCTCGTCGCCGAGCAGTTCCTGAGCCCAGCCGTTCGCTGAAGCCGCCAGCACCGGTTCGAGCGGGTAGGAGCCAAGGTCGAAGGGAGGCGTCGGTACCGGTTCCATCACATCACCACAGTTACATCTTTAGATCAGTCAGGCATCGGCAAAAGTAAGGCTTCGCCGCCGGCACCCCGCCCTTCTCATGCCGAGGTTCACCTCCGGGGCCATTGCCTTGGAGGCTAGGCTGCCTGCGATGGGCCTGCTCGATCCCGCACCGCCGCCGTTCGAGTACGCCGCATGGCGGCGCCTCCCGCACCTCGAGCGGATCAAGCCGTTGGCGCAGGACTGGGCGCTGAACGGGTTCGGCACCCCGGTCGCCGTCTACTTCCTCTACGTCTTCAAGATCCTCGTCTACGCCGGGCTCGGGGCGCTGATCGTCTTCGCCACCAGCGGCTGGCCGAGCTGGACCGACCCCATCGTCTTCCAGAAGGCGGTGATCTGGACGATGCTCTGGGAGGTGCTGGGCCTGGGCGCCGGCTCGCTGCCGCTGACCCTGCGCTTCAGCCCGATGATCGGCGGCCTCCTCTACTGGCTGCGGCCGGGGACGACCCGCCTGCCACCCTGGCCGGAGCGCGTACCGGGGACGCGCGGGACCGAGCGGACCTGGCTCGACGTCGGCCTCTACGCGGGGCTGCTGGCGGCGGCGGTCTTCCTGCTCCTCTCGCCGGGGGTGGACGCGACGGCGCCCTGGGTCGACGGCGAGGTCTCGCGCCTGGACCCGGTCGCGGTTGGCGTCCTCCTCGCCCTACTCGCCGCCCTCGGCCTGCGCGACAAGGTCCCGTTCCTCGCCGCGCGGGCGGAGATCTACGGCACGCTCGCGCTCGTCTTCCTCTTCCCGCTGACGAACATGGTGATCGCCGCCCAGCTCGTCTTCTTCTGCATCTGGTGGGGGGCGGCGTCCTCGAAGCTGAACCGGCACTTCCCCTTCGTGGTCACGGTGATGATCAGCAACACGCCGTGGAACAGATCCCGCAAGGCGAAGCGGCAGCTCTACACCGACCACCCCGAGAACCTGCTGCCCTCACGGATCGGCGCCCTGAGCGCCCACCTCGGCACGGTGATCGAGTTCACCCTGCCGCTGATCCTGATCCTCACCCAGGGCGGTCTGCTCGGCACCCTCGCCCTCGCCGGGATGGTGATCTTTCACGTCCACATCTTCTCGACCTTCCCGTTGGCGGTGCCGCTGGAGTGGAACGTGTTCATGATCTTCGGCCTCTTCTTCCTCTTCGGCCACTACGCCGACGTCGCCTGGTCGTCGGTTGACGATCCGCTGCTGCTCGTCATCCTTGCCCTGATCTGCGTCGGCCTGCCGGTGCTGGGCAACTTCCGCCCCGACCTCGTCTCCTTCCTGCCCTCGATGCGCTACTACGCCGGCAACTGGGCGACCAGCCAGTGGCTCTTCCGCCGCGAGGGCGGGGCGGAGGAGAAGCTCGACCGGGAGATCGTAAAGTCGGCGCCGATCGTGACCAAGCAGCTGGAGAAGTTCTACGAGCCGGAGATGATCGACGTGCTCG
Source organism: Solirubrobacterales bacterium (assembly GCA_035264245.1). GTDB lineage: Bacteria > Actinomycetota > Thermoleophilia > Solirubrobacterales > 70-9 > VAYN01. The sequence continues at coordinate 24,935 of DATFQO010000045.1, read as the reverse complement.
TCTACAAAGGCCTCGCCTTCCGCTCGATGCACTCGCACGGGCGGGCGCTGAACGCGCTGACGATGCGGGCGGTCGACGACGTCGAGGCCTATGACGTGCGCGAGGGCGAGCTCGTCGCCGGCGTCGTCCTCGGCTACAACTTCGGCGACGGCCACTTCCACGACCAGCGGCTGCTGGGCGCGGTCCAGGAGCGCTGCCGGTTCGGGCCGGGGGAGCTGCGCGTGGTCACGCTCGAGTCCCAGCCGGCCCACGTGCAGCGCCAGCGCTACCGGATCTGGGACGCCGCCGACGGCCTCGTCGAGGAGGGCTGGGTCGACGTCCGCGAGATGGTCAAGCGCCAGCCCTGGCTCGGCGACGACCCGGTGCCCCTGCACCATGCCTAGCGCGATCATCGTCGGCTCCGGGCCAAACGGGCTCGCCTGCGCGGCGACGCTGGCCAGCCGCGGGGTGGAGGTGACGGTGATCGAGGCCGAGGAGCGGATCGGCGGCGGCACCCGCAGCGCTGAGCTGACCGAGCCGGGCCTGCTGCACGACGAGTGCAGCGCCGCCCACCCGATGGTCGTCTCCTCGCCGGCGGTCGTCTCGACCGGCCTCGAACTGGAGCGGCATGGGCTGGAGTGGTGCTGGCCGGAGGTCGACCTGGCCCATCCGCTCGACGGGGGGGAGGGGGCGACGATGCTGCGCTCGCTGGAGGCGACCGCCGCGGGGCTGGGCGACGCCGGCCGCCGCTGGGAGCGGATCTTCGGACCGCCCTCGCGCGGCTACGACGAGCTAACCGAGGACGTCTACCACCCGCTGATCCACCTGCCGCGCCATCCGCTGCGGCTGGCGCGCTTCGGCCTGCCGGCGGCGCTGCCGGCGACCACCCTGGCCGGCCGGCTGGGGACGCCACAGGCCGCGGCGCTCTTCGCCGGCATCGCCGCCCACGCCTACGCGCCGCTCAACCGCCCGTTCAGTTCGGCGATCGGGATGGCGCTGACCTGCGCCGGCCACGCCTACGGCTGGCCGGTGGCGAAGGGCGGCTCGATCGCGATCGCGGAGGCCTGGGCGTCGGTGATCCGCGCCAACGGCGGCACGATCGAGACCGGCCGCCGCGTCGCCTCCCTCGCCGAGCTGCCGGCGGCCGACGCGGTCGTCCTCGACCTAGCCCCCCGTGGAGTGCTGGAGGTGGCGGGAGACCGCCTGCCGCGCCGCGCCGCCCGCGCCTACCGCCGCTACAAGCACGGGCCGGGCGCCTTCAAGCTCGACTTCGCAATCGAGGGCGGGGTGCCGTGGAGCTACGAGCCGGCCCGCCGCGCCGGCAGCGTCCACGTCGTCGGCTCCCTAGCGGAGATCGTCAGCGCCGAGGCCGAGGTCAACCGCGGCCGGATGCCGGAGCGGCCCTACGTCCTCGTCGGTCAGCAGTACCTCGCCGACCCCGGCCGCTCGCGGGGGAACCTGCACCCGCTCTGGGCCTACGCCCACGTGCCGAGCGGCTTCAGCGGCGACGCCAGCGCGGCGATCGTCGAGCAGATCGAACGCTTTGCCCCCGGCTTCCGCGAGCGGATCGTCGCCACGGCGGTGACGAGCACGGCCGAGCTCGAGGCGCGGAACGCCAACTTCGTCGGCGGCGACATCCTCACCGGCGCCAACACCCCGTGGCAGACGACGATCCGCCCGCGCCTCGTCCCGGTCCCATACTGGACCGGCGCCCCGGGTCTCTTCATCTGCTCGGCGGCCACCCCGCCCGGCCCCGGCGCTCACGGCATCTGCGGCTACAACGCCGCCGAAGCGGTGCTGCGCACGCTCTGACGCGAGCTTCAGTCGCCGACCACGCCGCCGACCAGGACAAGCGCCGTGATCACGACGCTGTGGGCGGCGAGGACGAGGCCGAGGTCGGTCGCCGATCCGGTCAGGTCGAGGACGGCGAAGGCGATCGCCACCGGCGCCATCCCGTCGCCGATCAGCGAGGTCGTGCGGCCGAGGAAGAGCCGCCGGTAGTTCGGTTCCCCGAGGATTCCGAGCGGCTTGCGGCCTGGCATCAGAGCAGGATAGGCCCGGGTTAACGAAGCTCAGGCCGCGGGTAGCTCGCCAGCAGCGCAATGGAGACTTCATCCAAAAAGGAAGACGAGACCAGCGCCCGCGAGCACGAGTTCGGCTCCTCGCCGCCGCTGACGATCGGGGTCGAGGAGGAGCTGCTCCTGGTCGACGAGGAGTGCGGCCTCGTCGCCACCGCCGAAACGGTGCTGGAGGAGATCGAGCCGGCGCACCGCAAGGCGGTCTCGACCGAGATCTTCGCCACCCAGATCGAGCTGAAGACCGGCGTCTGCCTCGACGCCGGCCAGGCCGCCGGGCAGCTGACGGCGGTGCGGCGGGCGACCGCCGCGATCGGGGCGCGGCTGATGGGCTCGGGCCTCTACCCGGCCGAGTCGGGCGAACCGGCCTTGGTCGAGAAGGCGCGCTACGTGCCGGTCAAGAACGACCTCGTCAGCCTGCTGGCGACGCCGCCCTGCGGGCTGCACGTCCACGTCGGCGTCCCCGACCCCGAAACCGCGGTCGCGGTGGCGAACGCGATGCGCCACCACCTGCCGGTGCTGGAGGCGCTGACCGCCAACTCGCCCTTCCGCGACGGCGCCGACACCGGCATGGCCAGCGCCCGCGCCAGCGTCGTCCGCAGCTACCCGCGCTTCGAACTGCCGCGCGCCTTCCGCGACTACGAGGACTTCATCCGCGTCGCCGACCAGCTGATCGCCGCCGCCGGGGTCGACGACTACACCTACATCTGGTGGGACGTGCGTCCGCACCCGAAGCTGGGGACGGTCGAGGTGCGGGGGATGGACGTGCAGCCGCGGCCGGAGGCCAACGCCGCCGTCGCCGCCCTGATCCAGGCGCTGGCGGCGAAGGAGATCGACCGCCCGGGCGCGCCCGGGCTGACCCGCGAGGCGATCGAGGAGTCGCGCTACCAGGCGGGCCGCTACGGGCTCGAGGCGCGGCTGATGGTCGACGACCACACCGCTGCGCCGGCGCTGGAGGTCGCCCGCGGCACCGTCGAGGAGGCGCGCCCCTATGCGGCTGACCTCGGCGGTGAGGACGCGCTGGAAGAGATCGACCGCATCCTCGTCGAGGGCAACGGCGCCGAACACCAACGGCGGGTGCACGGCGAGAGCGGGATGGCGGCGCTGCTCGCCGACCTGGCGGAGCGGACGCGGATCTGAGAAGAGCGAACCGGCGCTAGCTGGGCGCCGGGATCTTCAGCCGTTTGCGCGCGGCGACGACCGCGGCAACCGAGGAGCGGCAGGCTTTGGCGATCTCGCCGTTCCCGTGACCGGGGCGGCGGCGGACCTCGAACTCGACCAGGGCGGCGCGGCGCAGTTTCGCCCGGGCCTCGATCCCGCTGTCCTCCGGCAGGGCGTCGAGGGCGGCCTGGGCGGCGCGCTCACGGCGGCAGAGCAGGCAGAAGGTCCCGTCCTTGGTGTCGGTCCAGCTGGTGGGCAGCTCGACCTTCTCGCCGCCGAGGCGGCTGACGGTCACCCCGCACTGATCGCAGGTCCATTTTTTCGCGGTGATAGTGGTCATAGAGAGTCGAATCGGCGCGGAATGAAGCTGCCGAACTCGCCTACCTACCGTAGCAGGGTCGTCTTTTTACCCTGCTTTTACGCACGATTCCGGGGATTTAACCTGCCTGATCGGGCCGCGACCCGCCAAATCCGGGAATCGCGACCTCAGCGGCCTCCTACACTTTCGGGTCATGCCCAGCGAGGGAACCCCCGAGCCCACCTACACGCTCTACCGCCGCGGCCTCGAGCTGCTCGAGGACGGCGACTTCGAGCACGCCACCGCGCCGCTCGCCGAGGCCGCCCGCCGGGCGCCGGAGAAGAGCTCGGTCCGCGAGGCCCTCGGCCGCGCCTACTTCCGCTCCGGCCGCTTCGCTCCGGCGGCGGCCGAGTTCGAGGCGGTGGTCGAGTCCCATCCGGTCAACGACTTCGCCCACTTCTGCCTCGGCCGCGCCCTCAGCAAGACCGGCGAAAAGCGCCGCGCCCGCCATCATCTGGCGCTGGCCTGCAACCTCCGCCCCGAGCGCCGCGACTACCGCTACTACCGGCGTTTGCTGGACGCGGGGTAGTCCTGATCGACGGGCGGCAGGCCGAGTAGCTTCGAATTTTCGTCGACTAGGCGGACTATCTCCTCGACTTCCCGGTCCATGAGGGCGAGCCATTCGTCGATGTGAATGGTTTTGTCTTCCATGACCATTTAGCCTAGCGACTCGCTTCCAGGGATTCCAGTCGCTCTCGCTGGGAAGCAACCTCCGTCCGGAGATCGCCAAGGGCGCCATTGAGGTCGTTCAACGCTTTTTTCGTCTGGGAAGTCGAACCGTGCCTGATGACGTAGCGCTTTGCCATTTCTGATCACCTGCTCCACCGCGAGGCTATGTGGTCCGAATTTCGCGAAACCTCTGCCGCCGGTGGCGAGCAGGAAGGCCAACGTCAGGAGATAGAAGGCTGCGAAGAACGCCGCGCCGATCTCGAGTCGATAAATCTCGGCGGCTTGGAGGGCGTAGTCGGGCACCGGTTTCGGGACGTGCGTGCTCCCGGCGACAAAACCCGCACAGACCATCGCCACAAAGACTAAAAACGCAAAGCCGTAGCTCTGAAGCAGTCGCCGCACCCCTGTCCAAGTCTGGGGCCGGCGAAACTCTCCCCCTCAGAGCCCGGCGACGAGCTTTCCGACCGTTTCTCGGGAGAAATAAGGCCCGTAGGTGCGGGACCGCTCGTCGAGGTTGAGGTAGGCGTTGAGGCCGTTGATCCGGGTGCCGCCTTCGATCAGCCAGCCGCCGCCGCTGGCGCCCGGGGCCCACTGGCAGCCGATGCCGAGGGTCGGCGGGCCGGGGAGGGGGGCGGTGAGCCGGTCGTCGCCGGCGTAGCCGGAGTTGCACCCCTGCATCCGCTTGACGTTGCCGGGATAGCCGAAGCTGGCGAAGCGCTGGGGGCGGGGGAGGTCGAGGGCGATCGCGGCGCCGCCGCCGACTGCGTCGGCGAGCTCGATCCCGCGGTTGTTGGGCTCGGTCAGGAAGGCGCCGAGGTCGAAGTCGGGATTGCTGTGGCGGCGCCACTGCGGCGGCGCGAAGACCTTGTTGCGGCGGGCGGGGAAGGCGCCGAGGGGGGCCTGGCCGGCGGTGTAGGCGGGGACGAAGAGCAGGTCCCGGTACCAGAGGTTGCCGTGGTTTTCGGCGCCGGCGTTGACGCAGTGGCCGGCGGTGAGGACCAGCTGCCGGGTGGGGCTGTCGATCGCGGTGCCCGAGCAGTACCCGCGCAGGTTGCCGATGCGGATGAAGACGCGGCCGTTGACCGAGAAGGGCGGGGTCGTCGGCGTCGCGATGGTGAGGAAGCTGGCGCCGGCGAGCGGAGCGGGGCGGCCGAGGTGGAGCCGCGGCTCGCCGCGGCGGTCGAGGACGAGGTCGAGCGGGCGGGCGCTGGCCATCCGCTGCGGGGTCCAGTAGGCGCGAACCCGGTCGGCTTCGCCGGTGGGTCGGGCGGAGGCGACGGTGGGGGCGAAGAAGCTCGAGCCGAGCGCGAGGGCGAGCAGCGCAACGGCTGCCCTGCGGATGCCAGATGGGAGCAGGTCCATGGGGCGGCCGAGGATAGAGACCGGTCTCGGCGGGGCGAGCGGCTGCCGCCCCGCCGAGGGAGGGTCAGCCGAGGAGGGGGATCACGCAGCGGAACTTCTTGGTGGCGGTGGAGACAGCGGAGCCGACTGCTCCGGCTGGAGAAACCGTGAGCACGCTGTAGGAATCAACAGCAGTGAAGCTCGGGATGTCCCCGCTCCACTCATCCCCAGCCGCCAGCGTCACCCCTGGCTGCTGCGAGTAAGCAGCGAGCGAGAGGGCGTCGGGCAGCTCGCCGCCCTGAGCGGCGCAGGCCGCGGCAGCCGCGGGAGCGTTGAGCGCGGTGTCGCTCGCGGCAACCTGCCAGCAGGCGCCGGCGAAGGGACGGGTGCCGGTCTTGCAGCCGGCTTCATAGCCGTTGACGGTTTTCGCGTTCTGGGCGTTGGCGCTGTTCAGCGCGGTCTCGGCATCGTGGGCCGACTCGGCGGTCTCGGCATGGATCGCCGAGGGAACCTGGCCCAGGGTGGAGGCGTCGATCTGGATCCCCGTGATCGAGCCGGGAGCGAGCTGACTCCCCTGGATCGCCCCCGGCTTCAGCCGATTCCCGGGCACCGAGCCGACCACCAACCGATTCCCCGGCAGCGACTTCACCTTGACCATCCGCCCATTGATCTTCCCCGCTGCATAGACGGTCCCACTAAGCGCTGCCACCAAAGCCAAGCCAGCCAAAGCCAGCGCCGGCCCCTGCCGACGAATTGCCCTGCGCATCGAGTTCTCCTTAATCCGCGTTGATTGAGCAGGCCACCCCGAACACCAGAGGCAACCAAAGTGGCGGGCACCCTAATCGCGGAAATTCGAGGTTGGACGGATGTCTGTAGGCAGGCTCGTCAATCATCCGAGTGCGGAGCGGGGGGGTCGAGCCCGGGGCTCGACCCCCGTCGCGGACTAGGCCGTCTTGGCGACGTGAATTGCGGGCACCTGCTGGCTCACGCTGATCAGCTTCATCGAAATTCACCTCCCGTGGGACGCGATGGCTGAGAGCTACCTATGCTGTGTAATCAGCAGTTTGGTGGAGAGCGAAAGGCGGCTAGCCCCACAGTGGTGGGGATCAGGCTTTCGACGTCGTCGGTCCGTTCGCGCGATTGAGTCTCGAGCTCTGGAAGTATCTCATCCAGTTCTTCGGTGATAAGCGTCCAAGCAGGGCGATCTAGGAGTACCGGCTTCCATGAAAGGTGTCTATCGGTGTCGGCATCAAACGTGCCGGCTTCAAGAGCCTCGGTGACACGATCGAAATAAGACCGCAGGACCCAATGCGACACCTCTTCACGGACGATCTCTGGCAACCCTTCCCAGGTGGGAGTATCGAAGACTGGGCGCCGCGTGCTTCTGTAGATCTTTTCGACACCTCCGCCACGTCGGCCGCCCTTTCGCTCCTCGAACACCTCCAGATACCCCCAGCTGGCGAGGTCTCTGAAGCATCGGGAAATATGGGTCATCGACCCGCCAATTTCCTCTACGAATTGAGAAGCGCTCATCGGGCGAATGCTTACCTCCATCAGAATCTTGCATCGCCACCGATTAGATAGCGCCTTGGCGAGCTTTGGACCAAGCACATAGGGAGCGTCTTGGTGTCTTCTTTCCGCCGGTCCTTCCCGTGGGGCCCCTTGGAGCATCAATGAAGGAAATCCCGGCGAGCGGAAAGCAGCTAGACCTATGGTCGCCGAAAGTTGCTCTCCGCCTTTGGCTGAACAACGCTCCATGGCCTCAAATTCGCGTTCCGAAAGAGAGTCAAGAACTTCATCCAAGTGGTCTCCGACTTCACGCCAGGCGATCTGATCTAGCGCGACCACATCCCAAGAAAAGTGCCTGGTGACCTCCTGATCGAAAGTGCCGCCCTCGACGGCCTCGATGAGTCGTCGCTGATATGAGGCAAGCACCGAGAGGGTTACGGCGTCTCGGCCCGCGCGAGGAATAGCTCCCCAGGTATAGCTGTCGAAGTAGGCCCGCCTGATGGCTCGATAGACGTGTTCGATTGCTGCTCCACGACGCCGGCCGGGTCTCTCTTCGACGATTTCGATGAAGCCCCAGTCAGCAAGCTGGCGAAAGCAGCGAGCGATATGAGTGAGCTCTCCCCCGAAGTCCTCAATGAAGCGCGAGGGGCTGAGGGGACGAACGGTGATCTCAATCAGGATCCGCGACCGCCAGGGATCGGCCAAGGCTCGCGCCGTTTTGGCGGTTATGCCGAATGCCGCTGGTTCTGTATCTCTGATGCGGACCACGAAAGTCTCCCTCTCAACGAAGGCTGAATGCTTGAGCTAAAGGTTAATTCCTTTCGCACTAAAAATCTTTTTCCCCAAACTCCTTCCTTCCAAAAATAATTACTGGCAACCACTGCCAGCGATAAAGCATCCTCCTCGTAAACACGAGATCTTGTGAAGGGGGGTGAGGCAGGATGAAATTCGACATGTCAATTGTGGCTCTGCCCAAAGCCAGTACTACGAAGGGAGCCTGAGCGGCCTTCGGCTCCTCTGACGTCACAGTTGGGGGAGCCGGGCTTCTCACCATCGACCTGTGTAAGGAGAAGCAATGCGTGGCCGAGAGATCATGGGGAATCCTGTCAAGGAAACGTACGATTCTTATGCGCCGGTGTACGACCTGTTCAATCACCGTTACATGTACCGCCAATGGACGCGCAAATTACTTGCCAAGGCAGAGGAAGCCGGCATGGGAGGCAAGCGGCTACTGGATATCGCTTGCGGCACTGGAATGAGCACCATCCCGATGCTTGATCGGGGTTGGGAGGTGACGGGGTGCGATATCTCGCCCGCGATGCTCGACGTTGCCCGGAGCAAGGTGGGTACCCGAGCGGATCTGTTCGAGGCGGACATGCGAAATCTTCCCGACTTTGGAGAATTCGACCTCGTCTGGGCCGTGAGTGATCCAGTCAACTATCTCTTGGGTGGGGACGAACTCAAGGCAGCGTTCGATGGAATGAGACGAAACCTTGCGCCGTCAGGGGTCGCCCTGTTCGATGCGAACACGCTCGTCACCTACGCAACCTTTTTCAGCAAAGAGATCGTGGTCGAGGAGGATGGCAAGCGACTTGTCTGGCTGGGTCTGCAAATGCCTGAGATAGTTGAGCCGGGGATGTATGCGGAAGCGCGCTTCGAGGCCGAGGGGAATCCAGACGTCGCCCATGTGCATCGGCAGCGTCACTTCAGCGAAGACGAGGTTCTCATCGCTCTAGATGCAGCGGGACTGCATTGCATCTCAATCTTTGGCGAGCTGAATGGAGCGCTCACTCCCGGTCTCGACGAAAACCACCACACCAAGGCGGTCTATCTCTGCCGGCGCGGATAGTCGCAGGCCCCAACGCTCGTCAATACGAGACCTCATGAAGGAGGTGAGCGGGATGAAGGTCGATGCGGCAAGCGCGGTTCTGCCAAAAGTCAGCACTACCAAGAGCGCCTGAGCGACAGTCGGCTCCTCGGCCGCCAAGTCGGGGAGCCGATCCGCGCCGTCGCCGATGGATCCATTCGGCCTGGCGGGCGGAAGCGCCTGCCTTGGCCGCCTGAGAATAAACCAATGCAGTTGAGGCGAATCATCAGTCTGGTCACGGTTGGGGTTGCATCGAGCGTGCTCTTGGTTGGATGTCCTGACCCAAGGGAAGTTGCAGGGGTCGGATTTTCCGGATGCCAGCGAGAGATCAGTGGTGTTGCGGCGGCTACCCGAACGGAAACGAGCGAGCTCAGCTGCGCTGCCATCAACAATCTGGTCTCCTCCATACCGAGTGAGCCGGAAACCTACTTGAGCCGGGGCGACTCGCCGCGCTTGTTGTGGAAATGCACGTTTTACGGGACGGAGCAGGACTCGGTAGTGCTGCGCTGCGAGCACAAGAAACGTCATTTCAGCCTCGTCAAGAGCGCTGATAGCTAGTCGCGAGACCACCATCTAAGACGAAGAGGTCACGTGCCCCCAAGCTATTACTGCCGGGTTTTGCCTTCGTAACGCCAGACCCGTGCCCATAGCCTGCCGCAACGATCTCTTATTGATCGCAATGTCTCTGGCAACCGAGGAGGAGAAAAGCGATGGGCGACGGTGGGGTGGTGGCAAACGATGGGGGGCTTGCCGGGGAGCTGGTCGCGGCGCTGGAACCTCGGCTCAAGAGCGCTCTCAACCATCCGACGCGGCGGGAGATCCTCCGGTTGCTGCAGGCGGGTGGGGCGCGGAGCGTCGGCGAGCTTGCCACCGAGTTGTCGCCTTTGAGCCGGGGCGAGGTCAGCTACCACGCCCAGGTGCTGGAAGGCTCCGAGTGCGTCGCGGCCGACGGCTTCCGCCCAGGCCCCGGCGGGGAGGAGCGGCTGCTTCGCTCCACCCTCGCCGACAGCGAGCAGGCGCAGCTTGTGCTGCGGGCGGCGCGGCGCTCCGACCAGGGACTCCGGCAGCCGACCGTGGAGGGCGGCTCGGCCGGCGCCTTGACGATGTTCCGCGTCCCCCGTCCCGGCCGCACGGTCCGGCTCCTCGAACGCCATGGCCGCGGCGCGGAGCGGAGCGGATGAGCGATCCCGCCCCCGGGGGCCGTGCCGAGGAGCGGAAGCGCGAGGAGGCGCCGCTGGACCGGATCCTCAGGGTGCTCAACCACCCGGTTCGCCGCCGCATCCTGCGCGAGCTCGCCGACGGCCCCGGCAGCGCCACGACCCTCTCGCGTCAGCTGGGCGAGGAACTCGGGCTGGTCTCCTACCACCTCAACCAGGTGCTGGCCAAAGACTGCAGGATCGTCGAGCTGGTCGACTCGGTCGCCCGCCGCGGTGCGATCGAGAAGATCTACCAGCTGAAGTTCGACGGCGAGCCGTCTTTCGAGGAGAAGTTCATCGTCGACGTCATCGCGATGGACTCGCCGACGTTCAAAGGCCTCTAGGGCAGCGGTCGAGCCAGAGCTGTCGCCGTCGGGGTTTAGCGTGATCGCCCGATGCCCGACCTGCTCGTCCTCTTCCTCGCCGCCTGCGGCACGGCCCTGGCGACGGGCCTCGGCGCGATCCCGGTGTGGCTGCTCGGCACCCGCGCGGCGGCGCTGACCCCGCTCCTGCTCGGGGTCGCCGCCGGGGTGATGGGGGTCGCCTCGATCGCCGGCCTGCTCATCCCCGCGGCGGAAGAAGGGTCGGCCCTGGACGTGCTCGCGGGGCTGGCCGTCGGCGGCATCCTGCTCGGGGTGGCGCGGCGCCGCCTGGACCATGACTCGGTCTTCATGGGACGCAGCGGCCCGGGGGCGCGCACCTCGGCGCTCGTCTTCGCGGTCCTCTTCGTCCACAGCCTGCCGGAGGGCCTCGCGGTGGGAACCGCCTATGCCTCCGACCGCGCCGGGCTGAGCCTCTTCGTGATCCTCGCGATCGCGATCCAGAACGTCCCTGAGGGCACCAGCGTGGCGATCCCGATGGAGGCGGCCGGCTTCGGGCGGGCGCGGCAGTTCTGGGCGGCGGTGGCGACCAGCGCGCCGCAGCCGGTCGGCGCCGTGATCGCCTACCTCGCGGTCGAACAGGTCAACGCGCTGCTGCCTTTCTCCTTCGCCTTCGCGGCGGGGGCGATGCTGAGCCTGATCGCGGTCGAGCTGCTGCCCCAGGCCTACGCCGATCGCCGCCGCTGGCCGGCTCCGACGCTGGGGATCGCTGCCGGCGCGGCGGTGATGCTGGTCCTGGACCTCCTGCTCGGCGTGTAGGGCAGTGGGTCGATCCCGGCGCGGCGCTCAGGCCAGCGCCAGCACGCCGAGCGCCAGCACCGAGGCGGCGACGAGCCCGAGCGCCAGCGCCGTCGAGACCCGGTCGAAGCGGCCGAGCGCGTTCTCGCCCATCAGCTCGCGGTCCTTTGCCAGCGAGCGGATGAACGGCAGCAGGACCAGCAGCAGCACCGCGTTCAGCGCCTGGCTGAGGAAGAGGATCTCGATCAGGGGAGCGCCCGGGATCAGCACCAGGCAGGCCGCGACCGCGGTGACGGCGCCGAAGGCGAGGTAGAAGGTCCGCTCTTCGCGGAAGCCGCGGTCGAGGTCGGCGCGCCGGCCGAGGGTCTCGGAGACCGAGTAGGCGGTGGAGAGGGGGACGATCGCGGCCGCCAGCAGCGCCGCGCCGAGGAAGCCGAGGCCGAACAGGGTCGCGGCGGCGCTGCCCGCGACCGGCTCCAGCGCCCGCGCCGCGTCGCCCGCGCCGTCGACCTCGATTCCCTGCGTGTGCAGGGTCGCGGCGCAGGCGACGACGACGAAGAAGCCGATCACCCCGGTCAGCACGGCGCCGGTGATCACGTCGGCGCGCTCGTACCGCAGGTCCGCCACCCGCAGGCGCTTGTCGACCGCGTAGGACTGGATGAAGGCGAGGCCCCAGGGCGCGAGCGTCGTCCCCAGCGTCGCCACCGCGACCAGCAGCGCGTCGCGGTCGAGCGGGATGCTCGGCACGACCAGCCCCCGCGCCGCTTCGCCCCAGTCGGGGTGGGCGAGGATCCCCGCAACCACATAGGCGACGAAGACCGAGCTGAGCGCCAGCAGCAGGTGCTCGACCCGGTGGAAGTTCTCGCGCAGGACGAGGATCGAGACCCCGACTGCCGCCAGCGGCACGCTGACGTAGCGGCTGGTCCCGTTCAGCAGCTCCATCGCCGCCGCCACCCCGGCGAACTCGGCGCAGAGCGTGCCGGTGTTGGCGACGACCAGCGCCGTGGCGACCAGCACCGCCGCCCGCTGCCCGAACCGCTCCCGCACCAGGGTCAGCAGGCCCTTGCCGGTGACGACGCCGAGCCGCACCCCGACCTCGTGGAAGACGATCAGCGCCGCGGTCGAGAGCGCCAGGACCCAGAGCAGCTCGTAGCCGTAGCGGGCGCCGAGGATCGAATAGGTGGTGATCCCGGCCGGGTCGTCGTCGGAGAGGCCGGCGAGGATCCCCGGCCCGACCACCGCCAGCAGCGCCGCGACGCCGCCGGTGCGCAGCAGCCGGTGCCGGTGCCGCGCGACGCGCCAGTGGGCGTGGCGGCCGGGCGTGCGGTGGGGGCGGGACGCCATCGCGGCTGAGCCTAGAGCGCCTCCGGGGGTGTCTGAGCAAACGGGGCTATCCACCCCCTCTCCTCAGACACCTCCCGCGGGATAGACTCGCCGCGTACATATCGGTCGGTGGTCAAGGGAAGTCCGGTGCAAGTCCGGCGTGGTCCCGCCACTGTGACCGGGTGGAGGAGTTCGCAGGCGCATCCGCGTCAGCCACTGGGGGCGACACCTCGTCCCCGGGAAGGCGCGTCCTCCCTGATCCCGGAAGCCAGGAGACCTGTCCCCGACCCAGCCAATTCAACCCTCGAGGAAAGGGTGGCGTAAATGCCAAGAATCACCCCGTTCCGGCTGGCGGCCGTCTGCGCGCTGGCTTTGTCCCTGACGTTTGCCCTCGCGGCGGTCGCATCGGCCAAGGGCCTGATGGCGGACCTGCGCGTGGTCGGCTCCGGCGGCAAGGTGCTCGCCGAAAAGAAAGTCCCGAGCGCCAACGTCTCCGTCAAGACCAGCCCCAAGGCCACCTGCTTCGGGTCGGGCACCGGCGGCAGCGGCGACAGCGTCGAATTGAAGGGGAACACGGCGATGGGCCTGCTCGCCAGCGGCGCCAAGACCATCCCGGCGCTGCGGCCGCTCTCGATCAGCGACCACTTCGACTTCGGCCTCGCGCTCTGCGGGATCGGGTCGAGCGTCGCCAAGGGCAGCTCGTCCTGGTACCTGAAGATCAACCACAAGTCGCTCTCGGTCGGCGGCGAGGTGGCGAAGATCAAGGCCGGCGACGAGGTGCTGTGGGCGCTGGCGAAGACCGAAGCGCCCGACTACAAATACCCGAGCGAGCTGGTGCTGAGCGCGCCGGAGACGGCCACGGCCGGGAGCTCGTTCACGGTCCGCGTCTGGGCCTACGACGAAAAAGGCAAGCGGACGCCGCAGGCCGGTGCCAAGGTGACCGGGGCGGCCGAGCCGACCGGCGCCGACGGCCGCACCACGGTGACGCTGACGAAGCCGGCAAAGCTGGCCGCCAAGGCGACGGGGGAGATCCCCTCGGCCAAGGTGGCGGTCTGCATCGGGGGCAAGTGCCCTAAGTGACGGGACGCCGCGGCATGGCGGTCGTGAGCGCGCTGCTCTGCGCGGCGCTCGCGACCGCCGGCTGCGGCCTCGGCCCCGGCGCCGACATCGGCGCCGTGGGGCTGACGGTGACGCGCGAATTCGGAGCCGTGCCGGTGCTCGACACGAGCGTCGGGGCGAGCGAATCCGACACCGTGATGCGGGTTTTGGAAGGCGAGGCCGACGTCGAGACCCGCTACGGCGGCGGCTTCGTCCACGCGATCGACGGCGTCGCCGAGGGCTCGCGCGACGGCGATCCCTATGACTGGTTCTTCTACGTCGACGGGGTCGAATCTCCGATCGGCGCGGCCGACTACGACCTCGAGGGCGGCGAGCGCGTCTGGTGGGACTACCGCGACTGGGGGACCACCAACCACGTGCCGGCGGTGGTCGGCTCCTGGCCGGCGCCGTTCAGCGACGGCATCGGCGGCAAGCGGTACCCGGTGGCGCTCGAGTGCCTCGAACGATCGCGTGGTTCCTTTGTCCGGAATAACAGGACCAAGGAACCACGATCTTGCGAAGTGACCCGCGAGGCGCTCGAGCGCGAAGGCGTCGAGGTCGCTTCCGGGACGTCAGACGACTCGATCCAGATCCTGGTTGGCCCGTGGGCACAGGTGCGCCGGGACCCAGCGGCGGCGCTGCTCGAAGCGGGCCCGGCCGAAAGCGGCGTCTTCACGGACTTCCAGCCCGGCGTTCGTCCTTTGTCGGCTATAGGGCGACAAAGGACGAACGCCGATGCTGTTTTCGAGCTGCTGGCGCTGGACGAAGCGGGCAAGGTCGGTCGTGACCTCGGTCCCGACGCTGGGCTCGTCGCCGCCACCAGCCGCTACGGCGGCCTGCCTGTCTGGATCGTGACCGGAGGCTCGCCGGCGGGGGTGCGCGCGGCGGCCGAATCCCTCGACGCGGAGCACCTGCGCGACCATTACGCGGTGGCTATCGCAGGCGGAGAGACGATTCCACTGCCGCTGGAGGAGCGGTGAAGTCGCCCTTTGCCTACCAGCCGCGGCCGCGGCCGTTGCAGCTGGCCTCGCCGCCGCCGGCGATCGCCTACCTCGGCGCGATCACCGTCGTCGCCTTCCTCTACTCGAACCCGCTGGTGCTGATCGCGGCGGGGATCGCGGCGGTCACCGCGGGGCTGCTGGCCGGCGCCCGGCGCGCCGTCGAGTTCGCGCTGAAGATGGGCTTCTCCCTGGCTTTGCTGATCGTCGTCGTCAACGCCCTCGTCGTCAACCGCGGCGAGACCGTGATCGCCCGGCTCGGTGACTGGCCGCTGTTCGGAGAGGTCAACGTCACTCTCGAGGCGATCGTCGCCGGCCTCTCGATGGGCCTGCGGGCGGCGGTCGTGCTGGTCGCCGGCGCCGTCTACTCGGCCTGCGTCGACCCCGATCGGGTGCTTCGCGCGCTGCGGCCGTTGGCCGGACGCTCGGCCCTGACCGCAACGCTCGTCTCCCGCCTCGTCCCGGTCGCCGCCGCCGACGCCGCGCGCCTGCGCGACGCCGCCCGCCTGCGCGGCCCCGGCGCCGCCCCGGTCGGCAAGGCGCCGCTCGCCCGCCGCCTCCTCGCCGGCTCGCTCGACCGCGCCGTCGACGTCGCCGCCACCCTCGAGCTGCGCGGCTACAGCCTCGACGCGCCGCCCGCGCGTTCCCGGCGGGCCCGCTCCCGCTACGACCGCCGCTTCTACGCCGTGGCGGCCCTGGTCCTCGTCGCCGCGATAGCCGGCAAGGCCGTAGGCACCGATGACTTCCAGACCTACCCCGCGGTCGCGATCGGCCTCGGTCCCGCGACCCTCGCTCTGGGCGTCATCGTCGCCCTCAGCGGCCTCGCCCCCCTGCGCCGGTTCAAGCCAAAACGCCACCCCCAGCAGGTTGATGGGCAGAAATCACGCCTATATGGAGGGAAATCGGCCCGTCAACGGGGGAGACGGGGGGTCGCCCGTGTCTGAGTTGGCGATTCGGCGCGGGGCGGCGCCGGCGCTTGCCGCCCAGGGCCTGAGCTACGCGTATCCGCACTCGGACCGGCCGGCTCTCGAGGACGTCTCGCTGGAGGTGGCGCCGGGGGAGTTCGTCCTTCTCGCCGGGCGCTCGGCTTCGGGCAAGTCGACGCTGCTGAAGGCGGCCTGCGGGCTGGTCCCGCACTTCCACGGCGGCGAGATCGAGGGCGAGGTTCGGGTCGCCGACCTCGACGCGATCGCCGCCGGGCCGGGAGAGCTGGCGGCCGCGGTCGGCTACCTCGCCCAGGACCCGGAGACCCAGGTCGTCTCGACGACCGTCGCGGCCGAGATCGAGCTGCCGCTGGAGATGCGCGGCGACGAGCCTGCCGCCCGCGCTCGCGCGGTCGAGGAGGTCGCCCTCGCCCTGGCGATCCCGCACCTGCTCGACCGCGGCGTCGACACCCTCTCTGGCGGCGAGCTCCAACGCGTCGCCCTCGCGGCCGCGCTTGTAACCCGCCCCCGCCTGATCCTCCTCGACGAGCCCACGTCCCAGCTCGACCCGGTGGCCGGCGACGAGCTGATCTGGCTGCTGCGCCGGCTGAACGAGGAGTGGGGGGTGGCCGTCCTCCTGGCCGAACACCGGCTGGAGCGCTGCCTGGCCGCCGCGGATCGCGTCGTGGCGATGGAGTCGGGACGCATCTCCTTCGACGGCGCCCCGGCGGACTTCCTCGCCTGGGCGCGTGGCGCCGACCCCGCCTTGGAGACCCCGGCAGCCCGTCTCTTCTCCCTCGCCGGCATCGAACCGCTCCCGGTCGGAGTCCGCGATGCGAGGCAGACGCTTCGTGTGAGGGAGGTCGGACCCCCTCCTCTCTCAACTTGCTCGGGTGGGGCGGTTGGAGCCTTCCGAGAGCCGCACGACCGAGAAGTACAAGCCGTTCGGAGGGGGTCCGACCTCCCTCCCTCGGAGGCGGTGCTCGAGGCGAAGAACCTATGGGTCGACTTAGACCGTGGAGAAGACCTCCGCGATGTGCTCAAAGGGATCGAGTTGACGATCCGTCGCGGCGAACGCGTTGCGCTGATGGGTCGTAACGGCGCGGGGAAGAGCACGCTGTTGCGTACGGCGGCCGGGCTGCATGAGCCTGTCGCCGGGAAGATCGAGGTGGACTCGATTGCCCTGTTGACCCAGAACCCTGGCGACTACTTGGTCCGGGAGCGGGTCGGGGATGAGCTTCCGGGGAGCGACGGCATGAGCGCACTTCGAATTGTCGGCTTGGAGGACAAGGTCGATGCCGACCCGCGCGACCTCTCCGGCGGCGAGCGGCAGCGGCTCGCTCTCGCGATCGCCCTCGCGGGTCGCATGGAGGGAGAGCAATTGCCCGGCGTCGTCGCCCTCGACGAGCCGACCCGGGGTATGGATCACGCGCGAAAAGACGACCTGGTCGGGCTGATCGGCGACCTTGCGACACCGGGCGCCGCGGTCGTCGTCGCCACCCACGACGTCGAGTTCGCCGCCGAGTTCGCCGAGCGCGTCGTCCTGCTCGGCGACGGCGTCGTGATCGCCGACGGGCCGGCGGAGGAGATCCTCTCCGGCGGCTGGTACTTCGCCACCGAGGTTGCCCGGATCCTCGATCTGCCAGGGGTCGTCACCGCCGAGCAGGGCGCGACCGCGCTCGTGGGGGAGGGGCCGTGACCTGGGAGGTCGCCAGCTTCCTCATCGTCGGCGCGGTCGTCCTCGCCGGCTTCGCCTGGTACGAGCGCTCGCGACCACCGGCCCAGGTCGTCGCCCTCGTCGCCGCCATGGCTGCCCTGGCGATCGCCGGTCGTGTCGCCTTCGCCGCCTTCCCCAACGTCAAGCCGACGACCGACATCGTCATCTTCGCCGGCTACGCGCTCGGCGGCGCCCCCGGCTTCGCGGTCGGCGCCCTCGCCGCGCTGGTCTCCAACTTCTGGTTCGGCCAAGGGCCGTGGACCCCGTGGCAGATGGCGGGATGGGGCCTCTGCGGGGTGCTTGGCGCGCTGCTGGCCCTCGGAACCCGCAACGCCGGCCGCCTCACCCTCGCGGCACTCTGCGGATTTGCTGGCATTTTGTACGGCGCTCTGCTGAACTTCTCGCTTATGGCGACGTACGGTGGGGACCTCTCGTTGCGGCACTTCCTCGTGCTCGAGGCGCGGGCGATCCCGTTCGAAATCGCCCACGTGGTTGGCAACGTGGCGCTGGCGCTGGTCGCCGGCCCCGCGATGGTGCGAATGCTGGTGCGCTTCCGCGAGCGCTTCGAGTGGCAACGCCGGCCCGCCCTCGCTGCCGGGACCCGTCCCTCCGGCCGCCTCGGCGGCGCCCTGCGCAGCGGCGGCGTCGCCGCCCTCCTGCTGATCGCCCTCCTCGCCCTCGTGCCCGCACCCAGCCACGCGGCATCGACCTCCCAGGCCGCCGACTGGCTCGAGTCGGTGCAGAACGGCGACGGCGGCTTCGGCCCCTCCGCCGGCGACGAGTCCGGCGCGGCGACGACCTGCTGGGTGATGCTCGGGCTCGAGGCCGCCGGGCGCAACCCGCTCGACGTCGTCTCTCCGAAAGGGCAGACCCCGGTCGACTTCCTGCGCAAGGAAGCCGGCGCCGGCACCAGCCCCGGAGACCTCGCCCGCACGATCCTCGCGCTCGAGGGCGCGGGGGTGGACCAGCACGATTTCGGCGATCACAACCTCGTCGCCGAGCTGCTGGCCAGTCGCCGCGACAACGGCTCCTACCACGGCTGGCCGAACTCGACCGCCTTCGCGGTGATCGCGCTGCGCGCCGCCGGGGTCGACGGCGGCGTGCAGAAGTCGCTCGACTGGCTGCGCAAGGTCCAGAACGAGGACGGCGGCTGGGGCGACACCCCCGGCTCGCCCAGCACCACCGACGGCACCGGCGCGGTCATGCAGGCGCTCTCACCCGACTCCAAGGCGGCGGGCCAGGGCCTCTTCTACCTGCGCCACCACGCCCAGCAGAAGGGCGGCGGCTTTCCCCTTGGCGGCAACGGCACCGTCAACACGATGTCGACCGCGTGGGCGATCCAGGGGATCCTCGCCGTCGGCGGCAACCCGGACTCCTTCCGGCGAGGGAGCGTCAGCGCCCCGGAGTACCTCGGCCGCAACCAGCGCGAGGACGGCTCCTTTCGCTACGCCAACCCCGACCAGACCAGCTCCGAGGTCGCCAACCAGACCCCGGTCTGGGTGACTGGACAGGTCCTGGTCGCCGCCTCCGGCAAGTTCTTCCCGGTCGCCGTCCCCCCGCGCGAGCCCGAACCGAAGCCGTCGAAGGCGAAGTCGCGCTCCGCGAACCCGGGCGGCATCCCCCCGGCTCCGGCCCTGCCTCCGGGCACGGAAGCGTCGCCCCAGGTGCTGGAAGAACTCTTCGACGACGCTGACGGCACGCCGCCAAGTGGGGCCTCGCCCTCAGGTGGGGGGTCCGGCGGTTCCGCTGGGGCGGCGCCGAAGATCCCGCTTCCGGGTGCCTCCCCCGGGGCGACCACCCCCGAGGGCGATCTCGGCATCCCTCCGTCTGACACCTCGGCACCGGAAGTCCCAGCCGAGCAAGCCTCGGAAACGACTGAGAACTCGGGCAGCAGCACCGCCGGCGCGATCCTCCTCGGTCTGCTCGCCGGCTGCGTCCTCTTCGGCGCCGGCCTCGCCGGCCGCGCCGGCTGGATGCGCTGGCGCTACGGCCTCTAAGTCACCGATGCGTCACGAAGTTGGCGCCGAACTAGTCTTTTCATGCCTTGTTCTGTTGCAGACAGAGAGTTACGCTAGGATCCGTGGCGGCGATGATGCCCAGGGAGAGATGGACCGACGAACGCCTCGACCACTTCGAGAAGCGAGTCGACGAACGCTTCGACCAGGTCGACGAGCGACTTGACCGTCTGGACGCCGACATCAGGGAACTGCGGGTGGCTATGACGGGTGTTCAGCGCGCGATGCTCCAAGGCTTCATTGCCATGTGCACGGTCATGGTCGCCGGCTTCACGGCTGTCTTCGGCGCACTGGCCCTCTAGCTATACCCTCGACCGATGGACGTCGAGACCGCGATCCGCACCCGCCGCACGCACAAGGCGTTCGCGCCGGAACCGCTGCCGCGCGAGCAGATCGACGAGCTGCTGGAGCTCGCCAGCTGGGCGCCCAACCACAACCTCACCGTCCCCTGGCGCTTCCGCGTGATCGGGCCGGAGGCGCTGCGGCGCCTGAAGGAGGTGGCCGGGCCGGAGGGCGCCCCGAAGCTCGACCGCGCCCCGACCCTGATCGTCGTCTCCTGCGTCCTCAGCGGCGATCCGGTGGAAGAGGAAGAGGACCTGCACGCGACCGCCTCGGCCTCCTACATCGTCCTGCTGGCCGCCCATGCCCGCGGCCTCGCCGGTTACTGGCGGACGCCGGGCATCCTCCGCAGCGAGAAGGGCCGCGCCGCCGTCGGCCTGCCCGCCGAGGAGCGCTTCGTCGGCCTCCTGCACCTCGGCCACCCGCGCCAGGAGAAGCCCGCCCCCGAGCGCCCCGGCGCCGAGCGCACCACGACCTACCTCGACTGATGCTGACCCGCGCCCGCGCCATCGAGGAGATCGCCGGCAAGCGCTTCGAGGTGGTGGTGATCGGCGGCGGCATCACCGGCGCCGGCGTCGCCCTCGACGCCGCCTCGCGGGGCTACTCGGTGGCGCTGCTGGAGCGCTTCGACTACGCCGTCGGCACCTCCAGCCGCTCCTCGAAGATGGTCCACGGCGGCCTCCGCTACCTGCAGAACTTCGACCTCGGCCTGGTCCGCGAGGCGCTGGTGGAGCGGCAGCTGATGGTCCGCCTCGCGCCCCACCTCGTCTACCCGACCCCGTTCCTCGTCGCCGCCCTCGGCGAGGAGCGACGCGACCGCAAACTCGGCCTCGGGCTGAACATGTACGACGTGATGGCGACCACCCGCTCCGGCCGCGGCCGGCGCCAGCGCCACTCTCGCGACGAGCTCGAGGACACCTACTGGTCGCCGGACCGCCACCGCACGATCGACCGCGACGAGGTCCTCGACCTGGTGCCGGCGCTCGCCCCGCGCGACCCCAAGGACGCCTACCTCTTCTACGACTGCCAGACCGACGACGTCCGCCTCGTCCTCACCGTGCTCGGCGAGGCCGAGCGCTTCGGCGCGGTGATGCTGAACGGGGCGGAGGTGACCGAGGTGCTGTCGAAGAACGGCAAAGCCGACGGCGTCGCCTTCGTCGAGGAAGCCTCCGGAGAGCGGATGGAGGTCGCTGCCGACCACGTCGTCAACGCCACCGGCGTCTTCGCCGACCAGGTCCGGCCCGAGGAGCTGCTGGGCGAGGAGGACGTGCCGCGGATCGCGCCCAGCCGCGGCACCCACGTCCTGATCGACGCGGCCGACCTGCCGATGGGCAAGGCGGCCTGCATCGTCCCGGCCGGCGAGGGGCGGATGATCTTCTCGCTGCCCTGGTACGGGCGCACCCTGGTCGGCACCACCGACAACGACTTCGACGGCGACACGACGCACCCGCGCCCGGCAGCAGATGACGTCGAGTACCTGCTGAGCGCGGTCAACGACTTCTTCGGCACCTCGCTGGGCGAATCGGACCTGGTCGGCGCCTATGCCGGGGTGCGGCCACTGATCTCCACCGGCGACCCGCGCAAGTCGGTCGACATCTCCCGCAAAGCCGAGCTCTACGAGACCTCCTCCGGGATGCTGACGATCACCGGCGGCAAGCTCACCACCTGGCGGCGGATGGCGAAGCAGACGGTCGACCGGCTGGTCGAGCAGGGGGGACGCGAGGCCCCCTGCCATACCGACGAGATCCCGCTCGGGATGGAAGCGCGCTCCGACGACCTCGAGGCCCCGGCCGGCGTCGGGGAGGACTCCTTGGCGCAGCTGGCCTTCCGCTACGGGCACGCGGCGCACAAAGTGCTGGCGATCGCCCGCGAGGACCCGAAGCTGGCCCGGCCGATCGTGCCCGGCCGTCCCGATCTGCTGGCCGAGGCAGTGCTGGCCGCCCGCCACGAGCAGGCGCGCAGCGTCGCCGACGTCCTCCTGCGCCGGACCCGGCTGGGGCTGCTCTCCGCTCCGCAGTTGCGCACGGCCAAGGCGGTGCGGCCGGTCGCCGACGCGCTCGGCTCCGAGCTGGGCTGGGGACGGCGGCAGCGCGCACGCGAGGCTGACGCCTGGTTGGGGGTCGCCGCCGAGGAGGGAACCGACCCCGCCGCCGCCCAGCCGGGCGGTTGAATAACCTCCCGGCTCGATGAATAAGGCCGAGCTAGAGAAAAAGTCCCTGTCCGACCTGCACCTGCTCGCCGCCGACGCCGGCGTCGAGAAGTACCGGATGCTGACCAAGACCGAACTGGTCGAGCGGCTGGCGAGCGGTAACGGCGACGCCGGCGCCAAAGCGCCGGCGGCAGCCAAAGGCGAGGGGGGTGGCGAGCGCCCGCGCCGGCGTCGTCGCGGCGGCCGGGGTGGCTCGTCCGCCGGCGCCGATTCCCGCGAGGGAGGGAAAGCGGAGCGCGAGCCTCGCGAGCGTCCCCAGAAAGCTCCCGAGCGAGCGCCGACTCCGAAAGCTGCTGCCGCTCCCACTCCCGAGCCGGCCGGCACGTCCGCCGGCACCGAGGCTCCCCGGCCGCGCCGTCGCCGCCGCCGTCGCTTCGGTCGTCGCGGCAAGCAGGACGTGACCCTGCAGGGCCTGCTGCTGCCGCCCGAGGCCGGTCGCCAGGCACTCGTCTTCGCCGAGACCCGCGAGGGCTGCACCGCGCTGCTGCGCGCCGTCGCCGCCGATCTCGCCGCCGACTCCAAGGGCCCGGACCCCGTCGCCCTGCTGATCGACCCGAGTCCCGAGGAGCTTGCCGATTGGAAGCGCGACGCCCCGCAGGCGGAGATCGTCTCCGCTGGGCAGCCGCGCCACGCCAGGGACGCCCTGGCCCAGGCCGCCTCCCGCGCCGGCTCGGGCGAAGACGTGATCCTGCTGGTCGATTCGCTGACCCGCCTCGGCGAGGCCTACGACGACGCCGATGCCGCCAAGGAGTTCTTCGACGCCGGACGCGCCCAGGGTTCCGCCGGCGGCGGGTCGCTGACGGTAGTCGCCGCGCTGGAGCGCGGCGACGCTGACTGACTCAAGCGGCGCTCGCTATCGCCGGTAGGCGATTCTGCGCCAGCTGGGCTCTTTCGAGAGCTCGATCAGTTCGTCGCTGCGATCGGGCTGGACGTAGCCGAAGGTCTGGGTGCGCTCGTCGAAGGTGACGTCGAGCTCGCCCTCCTTGACCCGCTGGTCGAGCCAGGCGCCGCGGAAGACGAGGCGGCGGATCCAGTGGACGAGGCTGCGGTTGGAGGGGCCGACCAGGTCCTCCCAGTTCTCGTTGATGTGCTCGCCGAGGCGGGAGCTGGGCTCGGCGATCTCGCCGCTGACCGCGAGGTCGAGGAGGTCGTCGAGCTCCTCGGCGCTGAGCCCCTGGTCGACGAAGCGGAGCTTCACCGCCGCCTGCTCGACGCGCTGCCCGAAGTCCTCTTCGTTGAAGGCGAAGCGAAGCTCGCCGTACTCCAGCACGTAATCGGAGCCGGACTCGTAATTCCCTCTGCGGGTCGTCTTCTTATCCATGAGTTGAAGCCAGTCCACTCGCGAAAGCCCGTCGCGAGCAGGTCCATGATCTTGCCGATCATCGTAGAGACGTGCCTGTTCGGGCCCGTGCCTGAACGCGTGGTTGCACCCTGGCGGCGAAATTGCACTTCTTCAGCGCCAACTGGGTAGGAATCCGGGAGGGAGACGCGATGATCGACCTGCACTGTCACATCCTCGACGCGATCGACGACGGTGCCCGCGACGCCGACGACAGCGTTGCGATGGCGCGGCAGGCCGAGGCCGACGGGATCGAGGCCGTCTGCGCCACCCCGCACATCCGCCACGATCACGATGTCCGGATCGAGGAGCTGGCCGAGCGGGTGCGGGGCCTGAACGCGCGGCTGGAGCGCGAAATGGTGGCGGTGCGGATCCTCCAGGGCGGCGAGGTCGCCGAGACCGCGGTCGAGGATCTGAGCGAGGAGGAACTCGGCCTGGTCTCGCTCGGGGGCGGCGGCTGGATTCTGCTCGAGCCGGCGCCGGGCCCGCTCGGCGACAGCCTCCTGCGGCGCGTCGCCTACCTGGCCGAGCGCGGCCACCGGACGATCGTCGCCCACCCGGAGCGCCACCTCTCCGCCGACATGTTCGAGCGGATGGCGGCGCTGGTGGCCGAGGGGGCGCTGATCCAGGCGACCGCCGACTTCTTCCTCCGCGAGCAGATGGCGGCGGGGATGCTGGCGATGGCCGAGAAGGGCCTCGTCCACGTCCTCAGCAGCGACGCCCACACGGTGCTCGGCGGCCGGCCGGTGCGGATCTCACCCGCGCTCGAGCGCCTGCGCGAGGTCGAGCTCCTGGCCCCGCACCTCGACTGGATCGCCGAGACGGCCCCGCGCGCAATCGTCAACGGCGACCCCGTCGAAGTCCCCTACGAGCCGGCGCCCTGAAGCGACTCCGAACTTCGGGGGGCTATGGCCCCCCGAATCTCGGAGCGAGGACTCCGAGCTTATCCCCGCCAGAGGGAGGCGAATCTCGGAATGGCTAATCCAGCTCCCGGAGCTGGACGCGCGGGGCGAGCTCCTCGATCACGGCGCGGGAGCCGGTGCCGAGGCCGGCGCGGAGAAAGTTCGTCGCGCCCGCCGCGGCGCTCAGGCGCAGCACGTCCTCCCACTCGCGCTCGGCCGCGATCGTCGCCGCCAGCGCTCCCATCATCGAGTCGCCGCACCCCTCGCGGGAGCCCTGCTCGAATTTGGGCGGCTTCAGCTCGGTGAACTCGCCGTCGCGCAACGCCAGCGCCGGGTCGCCGGCGCGGGTGACGATCACACTCTCGGCGCCCGCGTCGCGCACCCGTTCCATCGCCGCCCGCATCCGCTCCTCGGTATCGACCGCGTCGGAGATGAAGCCGGCGATCTGCCAGTCGTTGATCTTCACCAGGTCGGGCCCGCCTTCGAGGGCGCTGTCGAGGCGCGGCGAGGAGAGGTCGACGAGGACCGGCTTCCCGTTCGCCTTCACGTCAGCGACGAGGCCGCCGTAGATCTCGAGCGGGATCGTGTTGTCGGGGTAGGGGCCGCAGACGGCGAGCAGGTCGCACTCGAGCGCCGCCGCGACCGTGACCGAGAAGAGGTCGTCGACCTCGTGACGCGAGGCCGGTAGCGCCGCGCTCTGGGAGATCGGCTCGCGCTCGCCGCTGCGGCGGTCGTGGATGTAGGCGCCGCTCGGCTCGGCGGTCTCGACCAGCCGCAGCTCGACCGGCATCTGTTCCAG
>DATFQO010000044.1:0-2826 GCA_035264245.1 Solirubrobacterales bacterium | reverse complement strand
CCTCGGCGATCGCGAGCTCCTTGCGGAGGAGCTTCTTCTGCCGGCCGACCGCCTCGGCCTCCATCTCCATGTGGGCGTCGAGGGCGACGAAGCTGCCGTCGCTGAGCTCGGCCAGCGGGTTGATCTCCGCCAGGGTCATGTCGTTCTCGCGGAAGAGGCGGGCGAGGACCGGGGTGGCGCGGTTCAGCTGCGAGCCGGTGACGCCGGTCGCGGCGACGACCTGCTTGGCCTCGAAGTCGGGAATCGGGAAGAGGTTGGAGACGTGGCCTTTGCCGACGTGGTCGGGGTGTGTCTCGGCGACCTCCTCGATGTCGATCCCGCCCATGTCGCTGAACAGCATCAGCGGCTTCTTCGCGGTCCCGTCCCAGACGACGCTCGCGTAGTACTCCTGCTTGACCTCGGCTTTGGGGTCGACGAGGACGCCGCGCGGCATGTGGCCGTTGATTACCAGCTTCAGGATCGCCTCGGCATGCTCGGCCGCCTCCTCGGGCGTGTCGGCGAACTTGACGCCGCCGGCCTTCATCCGGCCGCCGCTCAGCACCTGGGACTTGATCACGACCGGGCCGCCGATTTCCTCGGCAACCCTGCGCGCCTCCTCGGCGCTCGTGCAGAAGCCGTACTTGGTGACGGGAATCCCCGCCAACTCAACGATCTTCCTGGCCTCGAACTCGTAAAAGCGCATCAGCGGCGCGGAACCCTATCCAACCTCGCCGCCCCACCACCGCGAGACCGCAAAAACCCTTCTCGAGGGAGGGTTTTTGCGGTCTCGCGAAACCAGCTCGCCCCCGGCAATGTCGACCGCCCCTGCTTAACTCCAGCCGGTGTTTCCCGCCCCCGCCGGGTCGAATTCCCCATTCGGCCCCCGTTTTTTGGCCACCTTTGCCCTGCTCGCGGCGCTTGTGGGGCTCTGCGGATGTGGCACCGTGGTCGACCAGGTGAAGCTCGAGGACACCGTCCAGGCGAGCCTCGAAGACTCGATTCATGAAAAGATCAAGGCCGTCGATTGCCCCTCGGATCAGTCTGTCGACCCGGGCGCGACCTTCATGTGCGACGTGATTTTTTCCGATGACAGGCGGGAAGTAGCGATCTTGAAGATCAGGAACAAGGATGCCGACATCACCATGGTCGGCCTCGAACCCGAGAATTAGAGAGAGGCGAATGAGCGACCTGACGACTGCACCGGACGAGCTGACCACCCACGGGAAACTCCTCAGCTGGGTGGACGAAATCGCCTCGCTTACCGAACCGGACTCCGTCTACTGGTGCGACGGCTCCGCCGAGGAGTACGACCGCCTCGCCCAGGTCCTGATCGACGCCGGCACCTTCGAGCGGCTCGACGAAGCCAAGCGCCCGAACTCCTACCTCGCCCTCTCCGACCCCGGTGACGTCGCCCGCGTCGAAGACCGGACCTTCATCTGCTCCGAGCAGGAGGAGGACGCCGGTCCGACCAACAACTGGCGTGCCCCGGCGGAGATGCGCGCCACCCTCAACGACCTCTTCGAGGGCTCGATGAAGGGCCGCACGATGTACGTCGTCCCCTTCTCGATGGGCCCGCTCGGCTCCGAGATCTCCGAAATCGGGATCCAGTTGACCGACTCGGCCTACGTCGCGACCAACATGCGGATCATGACCCGAATGGGCAAGGCCGCCCTCGAAGTCCTCGGCTCCGACGGCGACTTCGTCCCCTGCGTCCACTCGGTCGGGATGCCGCTGACCGAGGGCGTCGAAGACGTCTCCTGGCCCTGCAACGAGGCCAACAAGTACATCGTCCACTACCCCGACAGCCGCGAAATCTGGTCTTACGGCTCGGGCTACGGCGGCAACGCCCTGCTCGGCAAGAAGTGCTTCGCGCTGCGGATCGCCTCGGCGATGGCCCGCGACGAGGGCTGGCTCGCCGAGCACATGCTGATCCTCAAACTCACCTCCCCCGAGGGCAAGGTCAAGTACATCACCGGCGCCTTCCCCTCGGCCTGCGGCAAGACCAACCTGGCGATGCTGGTCCCGACCCTGCCCGACTGGAAGGTCGAGACCGTCGGCGACGACATCGCCTGGATGAAGTTCGGCGACGACGGCCGCCTCTACGCGGTCAACCCCGAGGCCGGCTTCTTCGGCGTGGCTCCGAATACCAGCCACAAGACGAACCCCAACGCGATGGACACGATCGAGCGGAACACGATCTTCACCAACTGCGCCAGGACCGACGACGGCGACATCTGGTGGGAGGGGATGACCGGCGAGCCGCCGGCCCACGCGATCGACTGGCACGGCAACGACTGGACGCCCGATTCCGAGGCTCCCGCCGCGCACCCGAACGCGCGCTTCACCACCCCCGCCTCCCAGTGCCCCTCGATCGCGCCGGAGTGGGAGGACCCCGCCGGCGTCCCGATCGACGCCTTCCTCTTCGGCGGCCGCCGCGCCACCGTGGTGCCGCTGGTCCAGGAAGCGTTCGACTGGGAGCACGCGGTCTTCATGGGGGCGACGATGTCCTCGGAGACGACCGCCGCCGCGGCGGGCGCCGTCGGACAGCTGCGCTTCGACCCGATGGCGATGCTGCCCTTCTGCGGCTACAACATGGGCGACTATTTCGCCCACTGGCTGCAGATGGGCAAGCGCGAGGGCGCCGACCTGCCCCGTGTCTTCTACGTCAACTGGTTCCGCAAAGACGAGAACGGCAAGTTCCTCTGGCCCGGTTTCGGCGAGAACTCCCGCGTCCTGGCCTGGATCTTCCGCCGCTGCGAGGGCGCCGTCGACGCCGAGGAGACCCCCGTGGGCCTCATCCCGCACGCGGGCGACGTCGACCTGTCCGGCCTCGAGCTCGACGACGCC
>DATFQO010000043.1:0-27527 GCA_035264245.1 Solirubrobacterales bacterium | reverse complement strand
TGGCGATCGACGTTTCCGCCCGCGTCGCGGGAATCGCGCCGGTGACGTCGACGGTGGCCGCCTTCGTCACCCGTTGCAGACCGTCCGCGAAGCTGTTCACGGTTTCGACCTCTTCGGGTTCGCCGAGGAGCGGATCGACGTAGAGGAAGACCACCAGCGTCGTCCCCAACCGCCTCGATTCGAGCAACCCGGGGGCGTCGAGCAGCGGCACCGCGCGCAGGTGCGCCCGTCCGATCGGCTGCTTGTCGATCGCCGAGATGAAGTCCGCCGCCGCTTTCCCCTGGTCGACGGAGAAGTTGTCGGGGTTGTGGGCGACGATCACCGTCCGGCTCAGCACCGGCGCCCCGAAAACCTCCACCGCCCGTTCTTCCACCTTCACCGCTTCGGAGCTCTGGGGGACGAGGCTGCCGAGCTCATCGGCTTCGGCGCTGAAGATCGAAGGCAGGCTGAAGCTCACCCAGATAGCCCCGGCAATCCAGGCGGGGACGATCAGGAAACGGAGGGCGACGATGAGGCGGGCGAGCATTCGCACGCGGAGTCACTACCCTCCCCGCCCCCAGTTTCACGCTAATAGCGCTGGGTACCCAAATTCACCAACAACCTCAGAAACGACCCAACGGAGGAGGCGCAAATCGCGATGGCGGACATGAATGAGCGCGATGCGAAGCTGGTCCAGTACCTAGGCGAGGCCTACGGCAAGGAGCGCGAACTGGAGGCTGCCCTGTCGGCCCACATCGCGATGACCGAGAAAGGCCCGTACAAAAAACGGTTGCAACAGCACCTCAAAGAGACGAAACAGCACGCCAAACAGGTCGAGCGGCGAATCAAGAAACTCGGCGGCGGCGGGCAGACGCTGCAGGGCGCGGTCGGCAAAGTCGCGGCCCTGGCGAAGGGCCCGTTGCACGCGATCCGGGGCGACAGCGAGCAGGAGAAACAGCTGAAGAACGCCAAGACCGAGTACTGGAACGAGCACGAGGAGATCGCCACCTACCTCGCGATCGAGACCCTGGCCGAGAAAGTCAAGGACTCCGAGACCGCCAAACTCGCGCGGACGATCCGCCGCGAGGAGGAAAAAATGGCCGACTTCCTCCAGCGCCAGATCAAGGCGCTGAGCGGGGCCGTGGCGCGCGAGGAGATTCCGCCCGCGCTGCGACGCGGCGGCTCAGCCAGCGTGCCGAAAAAAGCCGCCAAAAAAGCCGCCAAAAAAACGACGCCGAAACGGAAAGCGGCGCCGAAACGCAAAGCAACGGCGAAAAAATCCGGCGGGACGAAAAAAGCGGCCGCCAAACGCCCGGCGAAAAAAAGCAGCGGCAAAAAAGCCGCCGCGAAACGCTGACAGCGCCAGCCGGCCGCTAGGCCGCCGGCTGGTCTAGCGCAAGCCCCCGGGCCGGTGCGGCGGAGTCCGACGCCGCCCGGGGGCGAACCGCGAGGACGACGAGGTCGTCGCGCAGGCTGCCGGCGCTGCGGCCGACCGCGTCGGCGCGCATCCGCTGGGTCATCTCCTCGAGCTCCAATCCGGAGAGGGCATGGGTCATCTCGGCGAAGGCCTCCGGTCCCTGGTGCGCGCTGGCCGGTCCGGCCTCGAGCCAGCCGTCGGTGCAAAGCGCCAGGGTCTCCTTTGCGCCGAAGACGTGTTCGTGGCACTCGACGTTGGCCTCGCGCCAGGCCCCCAGCACCGAACCGCCGCCCAGCATCCGCGCCTCCTCGCCGCCCGCGAGCACGGCCGGCGGGTGCCCAGCCGAGGCCAGGGTGACGTGCCACTCGTCGCCCCGGCGGCGCAGCTGGGCGAGCATCGCCGTGGCGAAGTCGTTGAGGGACTGGCCGGCAAGCAGCAGCTCGTTGACCCTGCGCAGCACCTCCACGGGCTCGTCGATGACCCGGGTCAGACCGCGCACCGAGTGGCGCAGCGCGACCGATACCCCGGCCGCGGTGCTGCCCTTGCCGGCGACGTCGCCGACCAGGATCCAGCAGCCGTCCTCGCTCGGCAGGACGTCATATAGGTCGCCGCCCACCTCGATCCCCTCGCCGGCAGCCTCGAAGACGACGGAGATGTCGAGGCCCCCGACCTCCGCGGGCCGCGGCGGGCGCAGGCCACGCTGAAGGTTCTTGGCGACCCGGTCGCGCTCCCGGTAGAGGCGGGCGTTGTCGAGCGCCAGCGCCGCCCGCTCTCCCAGCTCGGAGAGGAACTCGAGGTCGTCCGGGTCGTAGCGCATGTCGCCGTGGGCGTGGAGGAACGAGAGCGCTCCGAGGGTGCGGCCGCGGGCGATCAGGGGCACCACCGCGGCGGAGTTGTAGCCGGCGTCGTTCATCAGCCGCAGGTGCTCGCTGCCCTGGGAGACCTTGTCGACGACCTCCGGGGACTTGAGGTCGCGCCAGATCATCGGCTGGTTCAGCCGCAGCACCTGCGCAACCGGGTGCTCGCCGCCTGGGTCAAGCGGCTTCTCGTGGCGGATCCGTTCCAACCGCGCCGCCATCTCCGGGTTGATCCCGGCGACGACGCTGTCGCCCAGCCAGCCATCGGGGCGGCGGAAGTCGATCAGGCAAAAGTCGGCCAGCTCCGGCACCGCGGTGGAGACGATAGTCCGCGCCGTTTCGGCCGGGTCGAGCGAGGTGTCGAGCAGGCGGCTGGCGGCGACGAGGAACTCCTGGGCGCGCCGGCGCCGCACCTCGGCGGTGATGTCGCGGGCGACGACAGAGGCTCCGATCAACTCCCCCATCGGGCTGCGGATCGGGGAGATCGTCAGCGAGACCGAGATCCTGCTCCCGTCGGCGCGAATCCGTTCGGTCTCGTAGGTCTCCAGGCGTTCGCCCCGCTTCACCCGGTCGAGGATCACCTTCTCCTCGTCTTTGTGGTCGGGAGGGACGATGAAAGAGATGTGGCGGCCGATCGCTTCCTCTGGGGAGTAGCCGTAGAGCCGCTGCGCCGCCGGGTTCCAGCTGGTGACGATCCCGTCCAGGTCCTTGCTGAGAACCGCGTCCTGGGTTCCCCGCACGACCTCGGCCAGATGCTGGCGGAAGCGCTCCGATTCAGCGCTCCTCGCCTCCGCCCGGCGGCGGGCGATGAAGGTCCCGAGCTGGTCCGCGAAGCCGCAGAGCAGCGCCATCAGGTCCTCCGACTGGGGGTTGAAGGAGCGGGTGTGGAACTCGGCGACGGCGAGCACGTCGTCCGGCGAGCCCGGCGGCACCGGGATCGCCAGCGCCGCCTCGAGGCCGAGCTCGGCCGAGACTTCGAAGCGCGGCGCCGGCGTCGGGTACTCGCGGTAGTCGGGGGCGAGGGCGATGTCGCCGCTGGCCCAGGCATCGCCGGGCAGGCCGGTGCCCCGCATGAAGCTGATCTCGCGGCTGCGTCGCCACAGCGGCCGGGCGTCGAGGTCGGCGGTGTTCCAGCCGGAGACCAGCCGCAGCGGCTCCTCCTCGCCGACGACTTCCCACATCGCCCCCGCCTCCCAGTGCAGCAGGCCGGCGACGATCTCGAGGAACCGCGGCGCCACCTGGTCGAGCGACCCGCCTTCGATCAGCCCCGCCGCGAGCTCGCGCTGACTGCGCAGGTAGTGCCACAGCTGGAGTTCCTGCGGCTCTTGCATCCGGTTCACTCTTGCACGCACCGTCGGGCCGCGGGACGGGCTTCGCGGTCAGGTCCGGGTGACAATTTACGCGAAGACCGTTTTGCGGCTTGGACCAAGGGTAAGGGAAAGCGCAACGGGTTTAGACGAATTGGAGGGTGAGATGTTTCGGTGCGAGAACTGCGGAAGCGGCTATTCGGCTCAGGCTGCGTCGGCCTGGACCTCCTGCCCGCGCTGCCTGGCGAAGGAGAGGGTGCAGGTTCCGCTCACCTTCGAGCTCGGCTGGCAGCGGGAGGAGGCCAAAAGCGAGGACGCCAAAGGCCTTTCCGAGAGGTCTGACGACTCCCGCAGGCAAGCCGCGACGCGTTAAGGACCCGCTCACCGGGTAGCTCGTCGGGTGACGGAATTCACCGACGAGGAGGAGCGCCGTGTCCAACCGCCTGCAGGGAAAGAAGATCGCCTTCCTGACCGCCAACGAGGGGGTCGAGCAGGTCGAGCTGACCGAGCCGCTGGACGCGGTTCGCGCGGCCGGAGCCGAAACCGAGTTGTTGGCCCCGGAAGCCGGCCAGGTCCAGGCCTTCAACCACCTCGACAAGGGCGACACCTTCGAGGTCGACCGCGCGGTCGGCGAGGCCGATGCCGGCGATTACGACGGGCTCGTCCTCCCGGGCGGGGTCGCGAATCCCGACCAGCTGCGCTCGAAACCGGAGGCGCTGGAATTCGTCCGTGGCTTCTTCGAGGCGGGCAAGCCGGTCGGCGTGATCTGCCACGGGCCCTGGACGCTGATCGACGCCGGGGTCGCCGAGGGCCGCACCCTCACCTCCTGGCCCAGTCTGCAGACCGACCTGCGCAACGCCGGCGCGAACTGGGTCGACGAGGAAGTCCACGTCGACCAGGGCCTGGTCTCGAGCCGCAAACCCGAGGACCTGGAAGCGTTCAACTCGAAGATCGTCGAGGAGTTCGCGGAGGGAATCCACGAAGCCTGAAAGGAGCTTGCATGCCACCGCGCGGAGTGAAAAAAGGCAGCAAACGCGACCGCCAGTACAAGCACATCAAAAAGAGCGAGAAGGAAGAGGGGCGCTCGACCAAACGGGCCGAGGAGATCGCCGCCCGCGCCGTCAACAAGGAAAAGGCACGCTCAGGTGAATCGAAAACCTCGTCGTCCAGCTCGAAGCGGGGCCGCTCCGCCAGCAGCCGGGGCGGAAAGCAGTCCGGCAAAGGCCCCGGCGGCCGCACCCGCGAACAGCTCTACAACGACGCCAGGAAGCTGGGCATCGAAGGCCGCTCGAAGATGAGCAAGAAACAACTCGAGAAGGCGGTCGCCGGCGCCAGCTAGAACCCAAGCCCGGCCACCGGAGGTCTAACAGCCACCGTGGCGGCCCCTCGGCGATGAGGGTTGCGGTGGGGAAGAGGGATCTTCAGCCGCCCTGCACCGCGCATCGCCGAGAACCTCTAGCGCCTAACACCCGCGCGGAGGGCCTTGGGCGAGGGTCACCCATACTCCAAGGCGCAGTTGCCACGACATGGCCCTGCTCTGGGAATTAGCTCGATGTTCGACTTGCAGGCGGGACTGTGCCCCATCCAAATGCGGCCCTTGATCAGCACTGATCGATCTACCTTTACTTCGCAGGTCAGGCTCGCCACTTGGTCTTGGCGGCGGCGATCGAAGCCAGAAAAATGCTGGTGCGGCGGCAATATCCTGACCCGCCGACGCTATGTCAATACCAATTACTAGAAAATCAAGCTTTGCTGTGGTCAACTCCATCAATCAGAAAACGGCGCAAGGACGAGCGCGTTTGGCCTTCCGTTGGTTCTTTTTAGTCTCAGCGATGGGTAAAGCCGGTAAGCGATGGCGAGCGCCGGTCGTCTAGTCGCCAGCTAGTTGTGGCGGAGGGACGAGCGGGCGGTGATGGCGAAGAAGTTCTCCAGCCCGCCGCCCCGGGGCTCGGTCGAGACCAGTTCCAGGCAGCCGCAACGCAGCAGGGTGCTCGCGTGGTAGGAGATCACGCCGGGACTGGCCTCCAGCTCGCGGGAAAGTTCTACCGGGCTGGCGACGCGGCCCTGCAGCTTTTCCAGGATCTCGACCCGTGTCGGGTGCGAGAGGGCACGGGCCAGTTCCTGGTCGATTCGGGACTCCCGCCTTGCCATCGGGAAAACCTCTCCCATCCGGACCCGGCGGCCAAGCTCACTTCTTGGTAGATCCTGCAAATAGCGAGTCGAAATCGAGGTCGGCGATCGATTCGACCACCTGCGCCGCCCCCGCCTCGCGCAGCTCGGCCTCCGAGAATCCTCCCGTGAGGACAGCCATGGTGGGGACGTCGGCGGCCCGCGCGGCCTTCACGTCCCAGACCGAATCGCCGACCATCACCGCCCGGTTGTCGCCACCGGCCTTCTCCAGCGCGGCGTCGACGAGGTCGGGATCGGGCTTGGTGCTCTCGACGTCGGCGGAGGTGGTCCAGCCGTCGACCAGCTCCCGCGCGTCGAGCAGGTCGAGGTAGTGGTCGACCTCCTCCTGCTTCGCCGAGCTGGCGAGGATCACGGTCGCGCCTTCGCCCTTCAGCCTCTCGATCAGCTCCCGCGCCCCCTCCATCGGCTCGACTTCGCCGATCAGCTCGCCGTAGGCCTCGGCCTCGGCGTCGCGGATCGAGTCCCCCTGGGCGGCGGCGGCCTCCTCCCCGATCAGGGCGTCGAGGATCTGGTCGCCGCCCATGCCGATGTGGCGGTGCACCTTCCACATCTGGACCGGATGGTCGTGGGCGTGGAGGGCCCGATGCCACGCGAGCGCGTGGTGGTAGTTGGTGTCGACCAGGGTGCCGTCGACGTCGAGGATCGCGTTCAGCCGCATGGATGCCGGGGTACCCGAGCTGGGGATGAAACATGTGCGGATCGGCTGCTCGGGCTGGGTCTACGACTCCTGGCGGCACGGCATCTACAAGGGAGTGCCGCAGGCGCGCTGGCTCGAGCGCTACGCCGAGGTCTTCGACACCGTCGAGGTCAACAACACCTTCTACCGGCTGGTCAAGCGCCCGGCCGTGGAGGGCTGGGTCGAGCGCACCCCGCCCGGATTCCTCTTCGCGGTCAAGGGCAGCCGCTACCTCACTCATATGCGGCGGTTGCGGGACATCGAGCAGGGGCTCGCCCGCTTCTGGGAGCCGCTGGAGCCGCTGCGCGAGGCCGGCAAGCTGGGACCGGTGCTATGGCAGCTGCCGGCCAACTTCCACTGCGACGACGCGCTGCTCGCCTCGGTCCTGGAGCTGATGCCGCCGGCCCGCCACTGCTTCGAGTTCCGCCACTCCAGCTGGTTCGCGCCGGCGGTGCGGCGGCTGCTGGAGGAGCACGGCGCCTCACTGGTGATCGGGCACGACGGCCGCCGCGACCTGCCCGAGGCGAAGCCCGCCGGCCCCCTTGCCTACCTGCGCCTCCACCACGGCGCCCGCGGCAGGCGCGGCAACTACTCGAAGACCGAGATCGAACACTGGCGCCGCCGGATCGCCGCCTGGCGCTCACGCCGCGAGGTCTTCGCTTACCTCAACAACGACTGGGAGGAATTCGCGCCCCCCAACGCGATCTCCCTGCGCGATGGCTCCCCGGCGCCGCGAGTGGTGTAGGCGGATGGGTGGCGGGTAGTGGTCGGGCATGCCATCCGTCAAGAAACTCGTTGCCCGGAAGGCGGCCAAGTCGGCCGCCAGGCACACCGCCCACGGCACCCTTTCGAAGCTGAAGCGGGACCCCGTACGGGCCGCGACCCTGCTCGGCCTGGGTGGCGTCATCGGCGCGGTCGCCGGCTGGACCGCCGCTCGCACCGCGAACGGCACCGCCCCGGTCAGCAGCTCCTAGCCGGCAGCGGTCGAGAACGCGCGTTTCGTGCCTGGACGGCAGGGGTACCGGCTCGGCATGTACCTGATACCGCTCGTCCTCATCATCCTGCTGGCTCTGATAGCGGTGGCCTGGTCGCCGATCTTCGCCTTGATCTTCTTCGTCATCGCCTTCGTCGCCTTTCTCGGCTACGTCGGCCTCAGCCGGCGCGCCGACGAGAAACTGGCTCCGCCCGAGAGCCCTGGTCGCCAACCCCAGCACGAGGCCCAGGGTCAAACCGGTATCTGGGGAGAGAGGAAAGAGCGATGACCGAGAACGTTCCCGAGCGCGACCCGATCGCCGAGGAAGAGGCCGAAGCCGCGGCCGCCGAAGCGGCCCGGATCGGCGGACCGGCCCCCGACGACCAGGTCGAGGACCCGGCCCAGAGGCCGCTGGTCGAAAGCGGCGAGGGGGAGGCCGAGGGCTTCGAGCTGGCCGAGGCGGAGCTGATCGACAACGCCTCCCACGGCAACCAGAAAAGATTCCCGAACCGGGACGCGTCGCCAGCGGAGGAGCCAACCGACGCCACTTTCGGCGAACCGGACGAAGAGATCCCCGCCGACGCCGACGAGACGATCCGCAAAACCGACTAGGAGGTCACCATGACCCGCCGAGTGATCGCGATCGTCACCGACGAGCTCCACGGCTCCGAGCCGGTGGAGCAGCTCCAGGCCAATGCCGACGGCGACGGGGTCGAGGTGCGCGTCGTCGTCCCGGCGGTGGAGGCGAGCCCCCTGCGGCACACCCTCGGCGACATCGAGGGACCGAGGGAGCGGGCGGAGGAGCGGCTGGAGAAGGCGCTGAAGACCTTGCGCGAGAGTGGCGTCGAGGTCAGCGGCGAGGTCGGGGACCCGGACCCGGTGCAGGCCGCCCAGGACGCGCTGCTGAAAGCACCGGCCGACGAGGTGCTGATCTTCGAGCACGCCGAAGGGCAGGCCGAGTGGTTCGAGAAGGGGCTCTACGAGCGGGCCCAGGAATCGATCGAGCCGCCGCTGCGACTGGTCGTCCTCGAGACCGGGAGCGAGCGGGAGCCCGATCACGTGATCAGCGTCGAGGAGACCGGCCGCGGCACCGTCAACCCGATCGCCGACAAGGAAGTCGCCGGCGGCTCCTACATCCCCGGCCTGACCCGCTCCGACCTGGCGGGGATGATCGCCGGCATCCTCGGCACGATCGTCGTCGCGATCCTCGCGGCGGCGATCGCCTCCGGCGCCGGCCACGAGTCCGGCTGGGAAGCGGTGGCGATCCTGATCGCGATCGGGGTGGCGCTCGCCAACCTCGCCCACGTCGTCGGCCTCGGCATCTTCGAGAGCATTCGCTACCGGGGAGGCTTCGCCAGGTTCTTCCGCAGTGTCGCGCTGGTGATCACGCCGCTGGCGCTTGTCGTCAACCTCGCGATCCTGATCTTCGCCGGCGACTAGTTAGGGCTGGCGCGTTTCCGCCGTCGAGGGTTCGGAGCGTCGCAGCGCCTCGAGCACCTCTTCGGCCAGCTGAGATCCGTCGTCGGGACGCAGCGGCGTCGCGGTGGCGCGGAAGACGACGTCGTCGCCGTCGAGCTCCTCGAGCGAGACGCTGGGTTTGTAGCGGGTCGGGACGGTGATCGACCGCAGCAGCCGCTCCTCGATCTCCCGTGGGCTCGCCTGCGAGGGGAAGCGGACGCGGACGTCGACCTTGTCGGGCTCGCGCAGCGGCACGACGACGAGGCTGAGCAGGACGTTGTTGGGGACCAGGAGCCGATCGGCTCCCTGGCTGAGGGTCGTGTAGAAGAGGCCGAGAGAGGTGACCGTGCCCTCGATCGAGCCGGCGAGGGCGCCGCCGACCAGGCGCACCCGTTCGCCGACCCGGAAGGGCCTGGTGCTCTGCAGGACGATGCCGGCGAAGATCCCGCCCAGCGCCTGCTGCGCGGCGAGGCCGAGAAGCACGGCGGTAAAGGCGCCCCCGACGGCGAGCGTGCTGGCGGTGACGCCGGCGATCCGCAGCGCGAGGACCACGACCGCGGTCATCGCCAGGAGGCGGACGACGAAGCCGGTGGTCCCCGCGGTCGCCGGGTCGAGTCGCCGATAGAGGCGGGGGGAGAGGCCGCGCACCAGCCAGTGCACGGCGGCCGAGCCGACGACGATCAGGATCACCACCGTCGCGGCCCGCACCCACTGGCCGTAGCCGGGGGCGATTTGATGGCGGTGGCCGTAGGCGACCAAAGTGCCGACGATCACCAGCAGGGCGAGCAGGAGCCCGCCGAACTGGCGCTTGGAGAACCGCGGCGCCAGCTCGTCGCCAAGACCGAGCGAGTGCCAAGCGTGGCTGCGGGTCTCGAACAGCTCTTTGGGGAGCCTCGGACGACGCGGAGCGGGAGACATCCGGTGCAGCTACCCGGCCCAGGCGCCCCTATTCAGGCGCTAAGCGCTCATCGCGGCGAGGGCGTCGTCCCTGGTCAGGTGGACCGGGATTGATAGCTCTAGGCCGGTGATCTCGAGAACTCGGCGGACTTGGTTGTTTTGGCTGCAGATGACGAGGGTGCGGCCGTTGTTGCCGCTGTCAAGACGCTGCCAGGCGCGGACGATGAGGGCGATTCCGGTGGAGTCGATGAACTCGCACTGGGAGAGATCGATCAGTACCGATCCCTCGCCGCTCTCCAGGACCTGCTCGAGCGGACCCTCCAATTCGGGGGCGGTACTGAGATCGAGCTCGCCACGTACCGAGATCGTCCGCACGCCTTGCTCGAACTCTCCGGCCTTTACCTCGAAAGGGGCTGGATTCACGACCTGATGCTACCGCAGGATCGCTGCCGGATGACTAACTCGGTCAACTCGGTTTTGGAGCACCTCGCCAGGGTAAGCAGGCCTAGAAGAGAGGCGGCAAGTTATGCTCGCGCCTCTGGATATCGAGCCTCGGCGTCCCTGGGGGCAGGCTGGCACTTTGAATACCTCAACCAATGATCGTTCGGGGCTGCAAATGTCCCTTCCTGCTCGGGCGGAGAACGTGGCAGTGGTACGCCACGCACTGGCGGGCCTGGCCGAGCGGCTGGGAATGGACGAGGCATCGCTCGCCGACTTGAAGACGGTCGTCACCGAGGCGTGCATGAACGTCGTCGTCCACGCCTACGCCGGCAGCGAGCCCGGGCCGCTGGAGGTCGAGGCCGAAAGCGACGTCGATGGCCTCACCGTCGTGATTCGCGACCACGGCAGCGGCATCCGGCCCCGGCCCGACGTCGAGCGGCCGAGCCTGCGGATCGGCCTGACCCTGATCGCGGCGCTCTCCAGCAGCTTCGAGATCAAGGGCGGAGCCGACAAGGGCACGGAAATCCGCATGCACGTGCCGCTGCAGGCTCGGGACGGCGGCACCGCCACCGGCACGACCTTCACCGTCACCGCGGAAGACGACACCCGGATCCGCGTCGGGCCCCCGGAGATCATCGGCCCGGTTCTCAGCCGTGCCCTCTCCGCCCTCGCCGCGCGCCAGGACATCAGCCTCGACCGCCTCTCAGACACGATGCTGCTCAGCGACGCGATCTCGGCCCGGGCACCGCAAGGGTTCACCGACGGCCACGTCTCCGTCCGGATTGCCGAGTTGCCCGAGGGGATCGAGCTCAAGGTCGGGCCGATGACCCATGGCGGCGCCGAGCGCCTGCGGGAAAGCTTCGAGCTGCCCGAGGTGGGCGGCTCGCTGGAGAAGCTGACCGACGAGCTGCGGGTCGAAGAGGGGGACGAAGGCGAGTACCTCGTCGTCGCCATCTCCTCTCTGTCGACGAACTAGCTGGAGCTGCCGCTAGTCGGCGGTGTCGGCCGTGGCGCTGCTGCTCTGCTCGGCCACCTCGGCTCTGATCCGCTCCAGGGTGCGGCGCAGGATCCGCGAGACGTGCATCTGCGAGTGGCCGATCCGCTCGGCGATCTGCGACTGCGTCAGGTCCTCGACGAATCGCAGCTGCAGGACCAGGCGCTCGCGCTCGTCGAGGTGGGGGAGGGCGCCCTCGAGGGCGAGCTTGTCCTCGACCAGCTCGTAGCCCGAGTCCTCGTCCCCGACCCACTCCGAGGCCGGCGATTCTTCCGCGTCTTCGCCGCCGACCGGGCGATCGAGCGAGAGCGGGCGGCGGTTGTGGTTCGCCTCCAGCACCTCGAGCACGTCGGTCGGGTCGACTTCGAGCCGCTCGGCGATCTCGCTGACCGAGGGCGAGCGCTGCAGCTGCACGGTCAACCCCGAGATCGCTTTCTCCACCTCGGCCATGCGGTCGTGCAGGCCGCGGGGGACGCGGACGGTCCAGACCCGGTCGCGGAAGTGCCGCTTCAGCTCGCCGAGGATCGTGGGCGAGGCGAAGGCGGTGAAGGGGGCGCCGCGGTCGGGG
Source organism: Solirubrobacterales bacterium (assembly GCA_035264245.1). Lineage (GTDB taxonomy): Bacteria > Actinomycetota > Thermoleophilia > Solirubrobacterales > 70-9 > VAYN01. The sequence continues at coordinate 15,770 of DATFQO010000043.1, read as the reverse complement.
TCGAAGCGGTCGATCGCGTTGACGAGGCCGAGGCTGGCGACCTGCAGCAGGTCGTCGAAGGACTCGCTGGCTCCGCGGTAGCGCAGCGCCAGGTTCTTCGCGAAAGGGAGATAGCGACGGACGAGCTCCTCGCGGATCGCGGGATCGCGATCCTTGACGAACCGCGCCCAGAGCACTCGCTCGCTCGCCAGACCCTCACCGGGGCCGGGGCTCGCTTCGTCGGTGCTTTTGGGGGTCTCTTCGCTGTTCACAGCATCGATCGAATAGGCGGGGATACCTGTTCAACGTCGCTGCCCTGAGAGCGTCAGTTCGAAGCTGTGCAGCGCGGCGGCGTCTTCCGCCGTCGGCCCCACCATAGCGAGGTACAGGGCCGGGTTCGACTGGTGGCGCCGCCCGGTTTGGGGAGCGGCGCCGAACCCGGCGTCCTGAGAGGCCTAGGAGGTGGCTGCGTCGGTGGCCTCGGACTCCTCAGTCTCCACGTCGCCCGTGCTGGGAGACTTGAAGTGCATGAGGTTGACCTTCGCGAGGACGCCGGTCTCGTCGCCCTTGGCGAGTCGTTCCGATGCCTCCGCCTGAATCTCGAGAATCCGCTCGAGGGTCCCTTTGAGGGTGTCGGAAACGTCGGTCCAGCCCTCTTTGTCAAGCACCATCGGCGTACGGCTGATGTGCAGGTCGTCGACCTCGTCGAGGGTTCCCGCCTTGGAGGCGACCTCGATGTCCTCGAATACGGACTTGAGGACGGCGCCGGCCATTCCTGGTCGGAGGTTTGCTGGCATACGCGACCACTGGTCGTCGCTGAGGAACTGGCGGCGGGTGGCGCGGTAGAAGTGCTCGGTGGCTCCACGCCGCTGCTTGGTGTCAACGAGCTCGATGCAGTCGTATTTCTCGAGCACGCGGACGTGGTAGGCGACGAGGTTGAGGCTTTGATCCAGCTGGTTAGCGAGCATGTTCGGGCTCGCGACCTTCTCATTCAAAATGATCAGGATTTGCACCCTTAGCGGGTGAGCGAAGGCTTTGGCGACTATCTGTTCGACGCCCTCTTGCTTGTTTTTAGTCTTCGGCATGGCCTTTTCTTGGGTTCGTTAGCAGAGCAAATGGCCGATAACAAGACTTTACACCCTGTCAATCAGGAATTTCACAACGCTCCCGCGTTTTCCGATTATTGACGAGTTTTGCTGCCGCGTCCTTGATTGCTGGAATGAATTAAAGTAAACATTGATCAGTCACTCTCGAGTGGCGGTCAATGGAGAACTCATTCTGGGACTCAAGGGAGAGGGGAGGTGGATCAAGTGCGCATTGAGAACACGAATCGTCGCGTCACCGCGGCGGCCATCCTCAAGGGCAGCTGATCGCCGCCCCGGGACGGCGATCGTCTTGCTTGAGAGGCTTATGGGGTGACCCCCTGGAAGCTGCCTCTCCTGGTTGCGGCGATCGCCGTCCCCATCGCATTTGCGTTTTTCCTCGCCGGCCCCGCCTTCGGGGTCGCGGTTGGGGCCCTGGTCGCGGTCGCGATCGTCGTTGTCGCGGTCAAGCAGCGACCGCTGGGCCCGATCGAGCCGCTCGAGGACGCCCCTGGCCGGCGCGTCCTGATCGTTCTCGGCGACCCGCTCGAGCAGCCCGGCGCCGTCGAGCAGGTCGCTCGGATCGTGCGGACGGGCGAGCCGGCGGAGGCACTGGTCCTCTCGCCCGTGCGGATCGGCTTCCTCGACCGCTGGGCCTCCGACGTCGAGTCCGCCCGCGAGGACGCTCAGCGGCGGCTCGTGATCAGTGTCGCGGCGCTGGCGGCGGCCGGCATCGACGCCGAGGCCCGTGTCGGAGACGAGGACGTCGTGCAGGCGGTCGAAGACCAGCTGGGCAGTTTCCCGGCGACGACGGTGGTCCTCGTCAGCGCCGGCGGTGAAGGGGACCCGGCCGCCGCCGCGGCCGCAGACGAACTGCGGGCGCGGCTGCGGGTCGAGTTCCTCCGGGTCGTCAGCGGTCCAGCAGCTCGCTGACCCGCAGCGCGGCCCGGGTCGGCTCTACGAAGCTCTCGCTTTCGTGGAGCAGGCCGACGGCGGTGAGTTCGCGCACCGCCCGCTCGACCGCGTCGCGCTCGGCGAAGCCGGCGCGGTCGCCGCCCATTTCCCGCCGCAGCTCCGCCAGCGTCAGCCGGGTTGGGTGCAGGTCGAGCAGCTGGCGCAGCACCGCCGCCTCCACCTCCCTGTCCTCGGCCCAGGTGGTCTTGATCGTCTCGGTCTCGTTCATCGTCCCTCCATCCCCTAAGTCGAGGCGCCATCGGAACTCTCCCCGGTCCCGCCTCGATTGCTTTCCCCTTGCCCGAGAGCCTGCAGCGCCCATGGTGCCTCCACCGTGCGTCGGTAGAAGTGCTCCACCGAGCCGCGCGCGGGCCTCGCCTTCACCAGTTTCACCGCACCGCACTCGGCCAGGACGCGGACGTGGTAGCTGACATTGCCGAGCGGCTGCCGCAGCTCCGTGGACAGCCGACGCGGGCTGGCGGTTTCGCCGTCCGCCAGCCGGCGCAGAATGCGTCGGCGCAGTGGATGGCGCAGGGCGCGCAGCAGGTTGGTCTCGTCCGAGCGGTCGGTGGGTGTCATGGCCGCCGGCAATATAGGGGAAAAGCAACCTGTTGTCTGTAGATCTTTTGTCTACTGAAACGATTCCCCGAGGGCTTCCTCAGGCGTCCTCGCGGATGCCGCCCATCTCGGTGAAGACCGCGGTGAAGCCGCCGTCCCCGCGCTTCTCGTCGGCGATCACGTGGGAGACGGCGTTGATCAGGGCCAGGTGGGTGAAGGCCTGCGGGTAGTTGCCGAGGTGCTGCCCCGACCCGGCGTCGAGCTCCTCGGCGAAGAGGTCGAGCCAACCGGCCGCCTCGAGGAGCCGTTCGCAGAGGGCCCGGGCGCGGGCCGGCTCGCCGATCTCCGAGAGGGCCGAGACGAGCCAGAAGGAGCAGATCAGGAACGTCCCCTCCTTGCCCTGTAGGCCGTCGTCGGTCTCTTCGACCTTGTAGCGGCAGACCAGACCGTGCTCGGTCAGACCTGCGTCGATCGCGTTGACGGTGTCCCGCACCCGCGGATCGTCCGGCCGGAGAAAGCGGAAGAGCGGAATCAGCAGCAGGGAGGCGTCGAGGGCGTCGGTGTCGTAGTGCTGGCGGAAGACGCCGTCGCGCACCCCGCGCTCGAGGATCTCGGCCTTGAACTCGTCCGCTTTTGCCTGCCACTGCTCGGCCAGCTCCCCGAAGCCGCCGATCCGGGCCAGGCGGGCGCCGCGGTCGACCGCGACCCACATCATCAGCTTCGAGGAGACGTAGTGCCGAGGCTCCCCGCGCGACTCCCAGATGCCCTGGTCGGGATGGGACCAGGCCTCGATCGCCGCCTCCACCTGGTAGCGGATCAGCTCCCGGGTCGCCTGCGTGCCGCGGCCGCGCAGCGCCTTTTCGTGGATGTAGACCGAGTCGAGCAGCGATCCCCAGACGTCGTTCTGGCGCTGGTCGTAGGCGCCGTTGCCGATCCGCACCGGCTTCGCCCCGCCGTAGCCGTCGAGGTGGTCGAGCGTCTTCTCGGTCAGGTCCCGCTCGTGCCCGATCCCGTACATGATCTGCAGGTCCGGGTGGTCCTGGCAGACGTTGACGATGAAGCGCATGAAGTCGCTCGCCTCGCGGTCGAAGCCGAGCGTGTGCAGAGCCCAGAGGCTGAAGGTCGAGTCGCGGATCCAGCTGAAGCGGTAGTCCCAGTTGCGTTCGCCGCCCGGCGTCTCCGGCAGCGAGGTGGTGGGGGCGGCGACGATCGCGCCGGTCGGCGTGTAGGTCAGGCCCTTGAGGACGAGTGCCGAGCGTTGCAGGTGAATTCGCCAGGGGTGATCGGGGAACTCGCCGTCGCGCAGCCATTCGCGCCAGAACTCTTCGGTCGAGTCGATCCGCTCCAGCGCCTCCGGGGCGCTGCGGGGTCCGCCGAGGTCTCCGGCGCTCCAGGTCAGGGCGCAGAACCCACTCTGGTTCTCGCGCAGGGTGACGTGGCCGCGGGCGGCGCCCTCGTCCAGCCGCAGGTGCATGTCGCTGGTCAGCAGCAGCTCGACGCCGTCGCCGCCGGCGGTCGCTTCGCCGAGATCGCCGCCGCTCCAGCTGGCCGCCTGGGTGCCGTAGCCGAAGCGCGGCAAGCACTCCATTTCCATCTCGACCTCGCCGTCGATGCAGGTCATCGTCCGCAGCAGCGAGCAGTCGTTCTCGTGAGCGGTGTCGGGGCGGCCGCGGCGGTCGCCGCCGTCGCCGGCGGAGGCCCACTCGGCGATCGTCAGCGCGTCCTTGACCACCACCCAGCCGGTCTCGGTCACCCAGGTGGTCTCGATCACCAGCGTTCCCGGCACGTAGCGGCGGCTGATCGGGACGATCACGCCTTTCGGGCGCAGCAGCATGTGGCCGGCGCCGCGGTCGAGCAGCGCGGCGAAGGCGCTGGGGGAGTCGAAGCGGGGGAAGCAGAGCCACTCGAGGTTGCCGCCGAAGGAGACGAGGGCGGACGTGTGGCAGTCGGAGAGGAAGCCGTAGCTCCCGATCGGGGGGAAGCGATGGTTCTGGGAGCTCACGGCCGAAGCCAAGCTACCAGCGGGCTACGCTGAATTCGATGAACCTGCCGTTCGCCCACGTCGGCGCGACCTTTGCGCCGCTGGAGGTGCTGCCGCTGCTGGTGGCGGCGGCGCTCTACGCGAAGCGCTCGCTCACCCTGGCCGAGCGCGGCCGTCCGCTGCCGCTCTGGCGCCAGCTCTGCTTCGCCGGCGGGCTGCTGACGATCGCCGTCGCCCTGGTCTCGCCGATCGCCCACATAGGTGAGGAGCTGGTCATCGCCCACATGGTCGAGCACCTGCTGCTGGGCGACATCGCGACCCTGCTGCTGGTCCTCGGGCTGACCGGGCCGCTGCTGCAGCCGATCCTTGCGATCCCCGTCTTCGACAAGCTGCGGATCCTCACCCACCCGCTGGTCGCCTTCCCGCTCTGGGTGGCCAACTTCTACTTCTGGCACATCCCGGCCCTCTACGACGCGGCCTACGGAGGGGCGGCGGTGCACCTGATCGAGCACGCCAGCTTCATCTTCTTCGGCTGCCTGATGTGGATGCCGATCTTCGGCCCGCTGCCGAAGCCGAGCTGGTTCAACGCCGGCTGGAAGGTCGGCTACGTGATCGCGGTGCGCTTCGCCGGGGCGATCCTCGGCAACGTCCTGATGTGGTCGGGAACGGTCCTCTACCCGAAGTACGCCGCCGGCGAGGCCTACTGGAACATCACCCCGCTGGCCGACCAGAGCACCGCCGGCGTGGTGATGATGGTCGAGGGGACCTTCCTCGGGCTGGGGCTCCTGGCCTGGGTCTTCTTCGAAGTCTCCAGGGAAGGGATCGAGAAGCAGCGGCTGCTCGACCTGGCGCTGGAGCGGGGGGTCGAGCTCGACGAGGCGCGGGCGCAGCGGGCGGTCGCGGCCGGGCAGGGTGAGCGGCTGGAACGGCAGCTGACCGGCGCCGGGGGTGAGCGGGACGACCGCCGGGGTTGATCGCCGCCTGCTCGGGGCGCTGGTCTTCGTCGTCGGCGCCTCCAGCCTCGGGGTGGAGATCGCGGCGGCGCGGCTGCTGGCGCCGTACTTCGGCGCCTCAACCGTCGTCTGGGCGAACACGATCGGGGTCGTCCTCGTCGCCCTCTCTGTCGGCTACTGGTTCGGCGGGCGCTACGCCGATCGCCACCCCCACCTGCGGGCGCTCTGCTGGGTGGTGCTCGGCGCCGCGGTCCTGATCGCCCTGGTGCCGTTCGCCGCCCGTCCCTTCCTCGGCTTCTCGGTCGACGCCTTCGAGACCGTCTCGGTCGGCGGCTTCGCGGGTTCGCTGTTCGGGGTCCTGGTGCTGGTCGCGGTACCGGTGATGCTGCTCGGTGCGGCCGCGCCCTGGGCGGTGCGGCTGGCGGTGGGCGAGGTGGACCGCTCCGGCGAGGTGGTCGGCCGCCTCTACGCGATCTCGACCGCCGGCTCGCTGCTGGGGACGATGCTCTCGGCGCTGGTCCTGATCCCGCTGCTGGGAACGCAGCGGACCTTCCTCGCCTTCGCCCTGGCGCTGGCGCTGGTCGCCGCGGCGGGCCTCGGCGCCCGGGCGCTGGCGGTCCCGGTTGCCCTGCTCGCGGTGATGGCGGTGCCGGTCGGGACGATCAAGGGGGACGCAGACGGGCGGGTCCTCTATGAGGCCGAGACCACCCACCAGTACGCGCGGGTGATCGAACGCGACGACGGCTCCCGGGTGCTGGAGCTGAACGAGGGCCAGGCCGTGCACTCCGAATACCGGCCGGGCTCCTATCTGACCGGCGACTACTGGGACGGGCACCTGGTGCTGCCCGCGGCGGCCGGGTCGCGGCCGCCGCGGCGGATCGCGATCCTCGGCAACGCCGGCGGCACCGTCGCCCGCGCCTTCGGCCACTTCTTCCCGCGGACGGCGGTCGACGCGGTCGAGATCGACGCTGAGCTGACCGAGCTGGGGCGGCGCTACCTCGACCTCCGCAACCCCCGGATGCGGACCTTCGCCGAGGACGCCCGGCCCTGGCTCGAGCGCTCCGCGGGCGGCTACGACGCGATCATGGTCGACGCCTACCGCCAGCCCTACATCCCCTTCTACCTGGCGACCCGGGAGTTCTTCGAGCTGGCGCGCGAGCGGCTGGCGCCGGGTGGCCTGGCGATCGTCAACGTCGGCCATCCGGAGGGGGCGCGGGAGCTGGAGCGGGTCCTCGGCAGGACGATGGCGGCCGCCTTCCCGCGGGTGCTGCGCTACCCGATCGAGGACACCAACACGCTGCTGGTGGCGGGGGAGGGATCGTTCTCCGCGGCGCGGCTGCGGGCGAACTTGGGGTCGCTGCCGCGGCCGCTGCGGGCGCAGGCCCGGGAGGCCGCCGCGCGACTCGAGCCGCGGCTGTCCGGCGGCGAGGTCTACACCGACGATCGCGCCCCTGTCGAGTGGCTGGTCGACTCCTCCCTGATGGAATACGCGAATGAGTGACGCCGGAGATCGGCTGCGCGCCTGGCTCGTGACCGGGCCCCTCGGACGGGGGCTCTCGTTCGCGATCGATTTCGCGGTCGCTTTGAGGACGATGCTGGCCCAACGTCGTTAGATGATCGGTACCCGATGCGTGCGCACCCGGATGACGTGCCTGGCGCTGCGCATCTCAGCGTCCTCGGACTTGCCTTTGCCACCGGCAAAGGCTGCATCCTGCGTCCTTGATCTGCTTGGCCAGGCCCGCCCCCGGTCACACGCGCATCGGGTACCGATCATCTAGGGTCAGCCGCAATGAAGACGACCCTCGAGGAGCTCCCCGAATCCCGCGTCGAGGTCGAGGCGGAGATCCCCGCCGCCGACGTCGAGAAAGCAACTTCCCGCGCCGCCCGCGCGATGGCGAAGGAGATGCGCCTGCCCGGTTTCCGCGCCGGCAAGGCGCCGCCCTCGCTGGTGATCCAGCGGCTCGGCTTCGGGCCGGTGCTGCAGGAGGCGATCCGCGACGCGCTGCCCGAGTGGTACGAACTGGCGCTGCTCGACTCGGGGGTCAGCCCGATCGGCGACCCCGAGATCGCAATGCTCTCGACCCCGGAGGAGGAGGGGGAGCCGCTGCGCTTCAAATTCGCCGTCGGAGTCCGTCCCGAGGCAAAGCTCGGCGACTACAGGGGTCTGGAGGTCGGCAAAGAGGAGAAAGAGGTCCCCGAGGAAATCGTCGACACCGAGGTCGAGCGGATCCGCGAGGGTTTTGCCCGGCTGGAGCCGGTCCAGCGCGAGGCCGCCGAGGGGGACCTGCTGGTGATCGACTTCGAGGGCTTCGTCGACGGGTCTCCGTTCGAGGGCGGCGCCGCCGAGGAGCAGAGCCTGACCCTCGGGTCGGGACAGTTCATCCCCGGCTTCGAGGAGCAGCTGATCGGCGCCAAGGGGGGCGAGGAGCGCGAGGTGAACGTCACCTTCCCCGAGGACTACCAGGCCGAGCACCTGGCGGGCGAAGACGCGGTCTTCAAAATCAAGGTCAAAGAGGTCCGGGAGAAAATCCTCCCCGAGCTCGACGACGAGTTCGCCGCCGACGCCTCCGAGTTCGACACGCTCGAGGAGCTGCGGGCCGATATCCGCGAGAAAGTCGGCACCGCGGTGGGCAGCCGCGCCGAGGAAGACTTCCGCGTGGCGGCGATCGACGCAGCCGTCGCAGCCGCGACCGTCGAGGTCCCCGAGGCGCTGGCGACGGCGCGGGCGACCGAACGCTGGGAGCGGATGGAACGCCAGCTGGCCGGCCGCGGCATGGACCCCAACCAGTTCCTGCAGATGCAGGGCAAAACCCGCGAGGAGCTGATCGAGGAGACCAAGCCCGACGCCGAAAAAGAGCTGAAGCGCGAGGCGGTGGTGACGGCGATCGCCGCCGCCGAGGGGATCGAGGTTTCCGAGGAGGAGATGGTCGAGGCCCTCGCCCACAGCGCCGAACACGAGCGCACCACGCCCGAGAAACTGCTCGAGCGGCTGCGGCAGAGCGGCCGCGACGCGCTGATCCGCGAGGACCTGCAGGCGCGCAAGGCGATGGAGCTGGTCGCGGAGTCGGCGAAGCCGATCCCGAAAGAGGAGGCCGACGAGCGCCAGGGCAAAGCCGAGGCGCGGGAGAAACTGCTGGCGCCGGAGGAGGGCAAAGCCAAAGCCGGCGGGCTCTGGACCCCGGGCGGCGAGTAGCGCCTGCTTGAGGGAGGGGGCGGGTACCCCTCTGCCAAAGACCGTCGCGCAGCTGATCGGACTTCCGGGCTCACGCGTGACTTCTTGAGCCTTTGTCAGAGGGGTACCCGCCCCCTCCGCGACACGCGGCCTTCGTCGAGACCGCAAAAACCATCCTTCAAGAAGCTTTTTTGCGGTCTCGACGAGCTCTGCGCCTCCAGGCGCCTGAGTTCGATGGGGGTACTCCCAGGGACCCCCTCCGACACCTCCCCCACACACGGGTCACGGTGGAGCGCTTCTATAGAGTGCGCAGCGATGAGCCCTCTGGTCCCCATGGTGGTCGAGCAGACGTCGCGCGGCGAGCGGGCGTTTGACATCTACTCGCGCCTGCTCGGCGAGCGGATCATCTTCCTCGGCACGCCGGTGACCGACGACATCGCCAACCTGATCGTCGCCCAGCTGCTGCATCTGGAGTCCGAGGACCCCGACAAGGACGTCAGCCTCTACGTCAACTCGCCGGGGGGCTCGGTCTATGCCGGTCTGGCGATCTACGACACCATGCAGTTCATCAAGCCCGACGTGCAGACGATCTGCGTCGGCGTCGCGATGAGCATGGGCGCGCTGCTGCTGAGCGGCGGCGCCGCCGGCAAGCGGATGGCGCTGCCGAACTCGAAGATCCTCATCCACCAGGTCTCCGCCGGCTTCCAGGGCCAGGCGACCGACATCGAGATCCACGCCAAAGAGATCATCGAAGTCCGCCGCCGCCTCGACGAGATCATCGCCCACCACACCGGCCAGTCCTTCGAGAAGGTCACGAAAGACACCGAACGCGATTACTTCATGAGCGCGGAGGAGGCGAAGGAGTACAACATCGTCGACCGCGTGATCGAGCATCACTGAGGCGCACCGCCGCTCTCATCGTCCTCGCCCTGGCGCTGTCTTCCGCGCCGGCCTTCGCCCAGATCGGCAGCCGCGCCGGTGGCACGCCCTATTACGGCCACGTCTTCCCGGTGCAGGGTTCGCATGGGGTACGGGGAGCGATTGGCGAATTCCACGCGCCGCGCAGCGGCGGCCGCATCCACGAAGGCTTCGACGTCACCGCCGCCTGCGGCGCCCGACTGGTCGCGGTGCGCAACGGTCGGGTCCTGCGGCGCGGCTTCGATCCAGTCCTCTACGGCAACTACCTGTTGATCCACGGCGAAGGCGAGCGGCGCGCCTACTTCTATGCCCACCTCTCGCGGCCGGCCTCGGTGCGGCGCGGGCAGCGTCTGTGGGAGAGCGAGCCGGTTGGGCTCGTGGGCGAAACCGGCAACGCCGCCGGCACCGGCTGCCACCTGCACTTCGAGATCCATGTCGGCGGCGTCCCCGTCGACCCGGAGCCCGCCCTGCGCCGCTGGGACCGCTACTCCTGAGCCTCCCGGCCCAGGTCCCGTTCGAACCAGAGGTCGGCTTTCGGGTTCTCGTTGTAGGCGGGGACCTCGCGATATCCGGCGGCTCGGTAGAGGCCGACCGCGGGGGTGAGGTAGTCGGAGGTGTCGAGGCGAACCGCGCGGCAGCCGTGTTCGAGCGCGATCTCGTCGAGGCGGGCGAGGATGCGGCGGCCGAGCCCGGTGCCGCGATAGGCCGGCACCACGTACATGCTCTTCACCTCGGCGACGTCGGTGTCGAGGTGGCGGACGCCGCCGAGGCCGGCCGGCTCGCCGTCGGCGGTGGCCAATAGAAGGACGCCGTTCGGCGGAACGAGATCGGACGGAGGCCCCTTGGCGATCTCCTCCCCGAGGTCGACCCCGGCGTCCTCGCGGTCGTAGACCAGCGGCCCGTCAGCCTCACGGACGAAGTCGGCGTAGAGCTCCCGCACCCGAGGATCGTCGCGGTCGGCTGGATCGAGGGAGAAAGTCACCGAAATGACGCTAACGGGTTGCGGAATTTCTCCAATCTGCGATGGCGCCTACCGTCTCTCTTGGCACAATCACTCCCGTGACCGGAAATGATTTGTCTGCGATTGTTATTGAATGCGTCGCACGCACCGAGCGGGCATCGGCGTCAACCGAGGAGTCGGTAGCGCGCGGCGAACGGGTGCACCTGAACCTGCAGCTCACCAGACTTGGATTAGAGGTGGTCAGGCTCAAGCAGGAGGACGCAATCGCGCGGCAGGAGGTGCTCACCGCCAGGTTGGAGCAGCAATGGGCCGATGCGGATGCCCGCTGGCAGGAGGAACGGGTCGCGATGCGCGAATCAGGCGAACGCCAGGAGAAGATGCTGCAGGAATACGCACGCCAGACCGATCAGATAGTCGCCGAGCTCAAAGGCGCCCGCGATGAACGGCGGGCAATGCTTGCGGCTCTTTGCAAGCTGATGGACGAGCCGCCCCCCTTCCCCTAGCCCGCTTGAAGCAAGCGAAAATTTGTCTCGGCGTTTCCGCTCGGTCCGTGATTCCGCGGCAATGGATCCGCAGGTCGGTCGCGTAGGCTGAGTCGTGAGATGAGAAACGAGGCCAACGATGGGAAAAGCCCGCCCGACCGGCACTTGGTGGTGGTGAGTGCGAAGCGGTTGGATTCCGACGAGACCGAGGAGACGGCCCAAGAGGTCCCCCCAATGTCGTCGGATGCGGTGGTCAGGACCCGATTGGCGGATACCGTCTCCTCGCTCTACCCCTCCGCGGAGTTTCGTTCGTTTTCCGGAGCGGCCGCCACCTTCCTGGCGCCCAAGCTGCTGATTGTCGCCGTCTATCGCCCCGGTGGAAGCCCCAGCGCGCCGCCCGATGCGGGCGGGGACTCCCAGCAGCAGCTTTTCGCGGCTTAGGCAGACATGTCGTCCAAGCAGCTCACCTTTGCAGTTGGGACTAGCCAAAACCGGAACCTCTTCCCGCGGCATTTTCTCGAAGACCGCCTAGCCGACTGGCCCGAGTACTCACAGCTAGATGCTTCTGGGCTGCTGGAGGAGCTAACGGCCGTCTGGGACCGGGAGCGGGACTTGCTTCCGACTTTCAACGAGGAGCAGACCGAGGATCGGTTCATCCGTCCGATCCTTGGTGCTCTCGGATTTCAATACACCGCCCGTCCTCGGCTATCTGTGGCAGGGCGGCGAAGGGAGCCCGATTACGCCCTGTTCATCAGCGAGCGAGCCCGGAGAGAATCCGAGGGGAGCCAGGGTCAAGCCCGTTACGCCCAGGCGGCCGCGCTTCTCGAGGCGAAGCGCTTCGACCGGCCGTTGGATCGAAGGCGGGCGGCGGGCAACCTGTCGGAGGACCCGGTGGCGCAAATCATCTACTACGTCTCAACCACCCACGTTCCGTTCGGGATTCTCACCAACGGACGCATCTGGCGCCTATATGCGCAGCTCGGCGACCTGGTCGAGGGTGCCTACTACGAGGTCGATTTGGTCGCGCTGCTCGAGGCGGGGGACGCTCGCGCACTTCGCAATTTCGCCGCCTTCTTCTCGGCCAGTGCCTTCGAGCCCGATGAGAACGGTAGATCCTTTCTCGATCGCGCCCTCGAAGAGAGTCGAGCAAATGCCATCGAGGTCGGCGATGCATTGCAGCGTCAAGTATTTGCCGCGGTTCCGAACATCGCTCAGGGCCTATTGGGTGAGGACCCCCCAACCGAAAAAAACTTGGATGCCGCGTTCGAGCATTCGCTGGTTTTCCTCTATCGACTTCTCTTCTGTCTTCATGCCGAGGCCCGGCGGTTGCTTCCGATCGACAGTCCGCACTACCTCGAGTACAGCGTACGTAGGCAGCGCCGCGAACTTGCTGAGGCGGTAGAACGGGGCCGGGTCTACAGCCATGGCTCGGATCGCCTGTACAACGAGCTTGAGGCGCTATTCAAGCTGGTTGCCGCGGGTGACACCCACCTCGGAGTGAACGAGTACAACGGGGACCTTTTTTCTGCCTCCAAGCATCCATGGTTGAAGGACCGGGTGGTTCCTGATGCGCTGTTGGCGCCAGCTCTGGACGGGCTTTACCGGCTTTACGGGCAGACCATCGATTACCGCGATCTTTCGGTCAGGCAGTTGGGCACTATCTACGAGCGGCTTCTCGAATACCGGTTGACCCCTGAGGGCGACGGCCTTGAGCTGGTTCACGCAACGGGCCGTCGTGACACGGGCTCCTACTTCACTCCCGAGCCGATAGTCGATTTGATCGTAGAGCGAACGTTGGAGCCCGCCTTGGAGCGACGCTCCGCGGCGGTTGCGAAGCGGCGCCTGAAGGGAAAGCGGGCACTAGATGCCTTCCTCGAACTGCGTGTGGTGGACCCGGCAATGGGCAGTGGCCATTTTCTTGTTTCTGCTGCCTCCTATATCGCCAAGTTCATCGCCACCGACCCCTCCTACGACGGCCCATTGGATTGGCAACAGATCGAGCGGCTGGTGGCCGAGCGGTGCATTTATGGAGTCGACCTGAATCCGATGGCCGTCGAGCTGGCAAAACTCGCTCTGTGGCTGTCGACCGTGCGCAGCAATGTGCCCCTCACGTTTCTCAGCAACCTCCGCAGCGGCAACTCCCTAGTGGGGGCTGATCTCGACCACCTCGAGGCCGGCCAGGTGACTGTATTTTCTGAGCGCCTCGCTCAGGATGCCGAGTCGCTCCTCACTCGGACGGCTGAAGTCGCCGAGCTCGAGAGCGATTCAGGCTCTCACGTTCACCAAAAGGAGCGGCTTGCAGAGCGGGCTGAGCTGCTGAGGCATCCGCTGCACGAATACGCCGACAGAGCCATTGCTGATTATTTCCAAGATCCGACCCCGATGTTCCACTGGGAGATCGAGTTTCCAGAGGTGTTCCTCTCTGCCGACGGAAAGCTTAGGTCTGACGGAGGCTTTGATGCCGTGATCGGGAACCCGCCTTACATCCGGATTCAAAGCCTGGGGCGGGATCTGGCGAACTGGTGCCGGCGGAGATACGAAGTGGCATTCGGAAGCTTTGACGCCTACCTCGTCTTCATCGAGCGAGCGGTGGGCTTACTTGGATCAGGTGGGCGACTCGGGTTCATTGTCCCCAACAAGTTCATGAAGCTGGACTCGGCCAAGAAGCTGCGAGCTTGCCTGGCGGAGGGGCAACAAGTGGAGGAGCTGATCGATTTTGGCGACGCTCAGCTCTTTGAGGGCGCCACCAACTATACGTCGATTTTGATTCTGGACTGCAACGGCCAAGGGCAATTTGTCTACCGAAAGGTTTCAGAGCCGGCCGAGGGAATCCCGGTCCCCAGGGGGGTGGAAGAAGCCGAGGCAGAGACATTCAATACCGGGGATCTAGGTTCGGACCCCTGGGTGCTGGTTGCTGGAGAAGTGAAACGGCTTCTTGATGCCATCAGGCGTAATTCTGTGCCGCTGGGTGAAGTTACCCGGCAAATCTTTCAGGGGCTGATTACCGGTGCTGACCAGGTCTACCTACTTGAGGATCGCGGATCGTCGAGCGAGGGCCAGGTTGTTTATTCAAAGGCATCCGAACATGAGTTGATTTTGGAGCCGGATCTTCTCCATCGGCTTGCGAGCGGCGCCGATGTGGGTCGCTACGCATTCTCGGGAACCTCCAGCCTGATCCTGTTTCCCTACCAAGTGACAGGCGGGATGGCCTCGCTGATGAGTGAGACCGAGCTGGGCGAATTCCCACGCACCGAGCAGTATTTGCGGGAGCACGAGGCGGTCCTGCGAGGCCGCGAGCGCGGGGCGATGGACACTCCCCAGTGGTACGCGTTCGGAAGAACTCAGAACCTCGGCATTCAAGATCAACCCAAGCTCGGGATTCCACGGCTGTGTGAACATCTTCGCGCCAGTGCCGATCTGGACGGCGTCGTCTACCTCGACAATGTGGACGTCAATGGTCTGCTGACCGCCGACGACGGTCCCAGTTTGTGGACTATCCTTTGCCTGCTCAACTCCCAGCTTCTGGACTTTGTCTTCCGACTGTCCAGCGTCCCCTTTCGAGGAAACTTTTACTCCGCGAACAGGCAATTCATTGCTCCACTCCCAGTTCGCATTCCAGACAGCAGGGTCGCCGCAGACCTAGAGAGGTGGGGGAGAAAACTGCATGCGCTCGCAGTCGAATCGCACACCGAGCGCAGTGCGTTCCAGGGCTGGTTGGCGGACGTGATCGGGGCCCCGCTCGGCGCACTTGACGGCCACACGAAGTTGACCAGGCCTGAGGATCTTCAGCCCGGAGAGTTGACCGCGATTCTGGCGAGCAACCGCGATTCCCTCGCCATTGATCCCCAGGGCCGGTCATTTCACGGTTTGCTGCGGGCCGAGCACGCGAGCTATGCGGAGAAGGTGAGGGATCTGAAGACGGCCCTTACTGCCGGTGAGGAGGCGGTCGATGAGATTGTCTTCGACCTCTATGAAGTCGCGTCGTTCAAACCCGCAATTCGTAGCTGAACCACTCCGTCCGCTCGGCGCCGGTGCTGTCGTAGAGGCGCTGGGCGGTCTCGTTGTCCGGTGCCGTGGACCACTCGACGAAGGGGACGTCGCGTTCGCGGGCGACCGCCGCAGCCGCCTCGATCAGCGCCCGGCCGACGCCCTGGCCGCGCGCCTGCTCGTCGACGAAGAGGTCGTTCATCAGCACGCACTCGCAGGCCTCCAGTGAGCTGAAGTGCCAGTAGAGGCAGGCGTACCCGACCAGCCGCCCCTCACTGCGGGCGCCGAGCAGGAGGCCATCCTCGCTGGGGGCGAGGAAGCGGCGGAAGAAGGCGCGATTGCGTTCCTCGTCGACGTCCTCGATTGCGTAGAAGCGCTGGTAGGCGCCGATCAGCGGCAGCAGCTCCTCGAACACCTCCGGGGCGATCGGCGCGATCTCCATGTCGGCGGGCACCCGGCCACGGTAGCGCCACGCAAGGCTGCGCTCACGTGAAGGGACAGCCGCGCCGATGCCGTAAACGACCCTCACGAACCGGTGCAGGTCCCTGTCTAAGCTTGGGGGCGCCGCCGGAGGCAAGAGATCGTCCCGTTAGGAGGGGATTCCGCTGGCACGTCCTTCAGACTCGAATGAGCAGCTCCTCTGCAGCTTCTGCGGCAAGTCGCAGCGCCAGGTCAAAAAGCTGATCGCCGGCCCCGGCGTCTACATCTGCGACGAGTGCATCGACCTCTGCAACGAGATCATC
>DATFQO010000042.1:0-7341 GCA_035264245.1 Solirubrobacterales bacterium | reverse complement strand
GACGAGCCCAAAGCGCAGCGGCTTCCGGGTCGAGACGAAGAGGGCGACCGCCTCGACGACCGCCGCCTCGGCGAGGTAGAGCGGGAAGTGGGGGGTGGTCTGGCCGAGGACCGGTCCGACCAGCAGCGCCAGCCCGCCCCGCAGGAGGATGAAGAAGCCCGCGGCGCCGAAGGCGGCGCCCGGCCCGGCGTAGACGCGGGCCAGGGTCAGCCCGACGCCGGCCGCGACCATCAGCATCAGCGGCTGGAAGATCAGCTGGAACTGGGGAACGCCGAAGTCGAACTCGGCCTGGAAGGTGGAGAGGCCGAGCATCAGGCCGCCGGTGAGGGCGATGGCGCGGGCCATCCGCGTATGGAGAAGCTCGCGGACCGGGGTCTCGGCCGATGCGTTCGCCCGCAATCCCTCGATCGAGAGGACCGCGATCCCGACCAGGGTCATCGCGGCGCCGCCGATCAGCATCAGGTGGGTCGGCCCCCAGAGGGTCACGTCCTGGCCGAAGAGGCGGTGCCAGATGTCGTCGAGCGGGAAGCCGATCAGCGAGAAGGCGCCGCAGGCGCAGATCAGGACGCCGCCGAGCGGCGCCCACCAGTCGCGGCCGATCCGGATCGCGACGCCGCTGGGGCGGTCCCTGGGCAGGACCATGGCGAAGAAGCCGGCGCTGAAGATGCCGAAGAGGCCGGCGAGGATGAAATAGTGGGCGGGGTTGGCGAGCGGCCCGGCGTCACGGCCGTTGTCGATGTGGACCGAGATGTCCCAGTACATGCCGAAGACGGCGGTCAGCAGCGAAATGGTGGCGACCGCGGAAGGGAACGCGACCCAGCCGGGCATGCCGGAGGTGCGTTCGCTGTGGTCGGCCAGGCGCTGCAGGATCTGGACCCGGCCGCTGCGGTGGCCGAGACCGAGGAAGAGAAGCGCGGCGGTGACGATCGTCGCCGCGGTGGTGGCGATCACGATCTGGCCGATCTCGGCGCCGCCCGCGGGTGGGGCGGCTGCGGCGAGAAGGGCTGCGAAGTCGAAGTTCATGTGAAAGTCCCTTGGTGGATTGCCAGAAGCTTGTTCCCTCATAAACGTTACCTCAAACGAGGTTACATTCAGAATGTAGAATCGTCACATGGCGACTCCCACGACGAAAAGAGCGGCAGTCGACGCCGAATCCGCCACTACCGAGGCGAACCTCACCGTCGAGCAGCTCGCCTACGAGACCGGGATGTCGGTGCGGAACATCCGCAACCACCAGTCGCGCGGCCTGCTGCCGCCGCCCGAGGTGCGCGCCCGGGTCGGCTATTACGGCCCCGACCATGTCGCCCGCCTGCGCCTGATCCAGGAGATGCAGTCGGAGGGCTTCAAGCTGAGCGCGATCTCCCGCCTGATCGGTGAGCACGGGGCGGACGCCGACCGCTTCGTCGGTCTGCGCCAGGCGGTCACCGCCCCCTTCGCGACCGAGGCGCCGGAGGTCTACGCCAGGACGGAGCTGGCGGAGAAGTTCGGCACCGACGACGATCGCTTGATCGACAAAGCGAAGAAGCTCGGCCTCCTCGTTGACCTCGGCGACGAGCGCTATGAAGCCCCCAGCCCAGCCCTGATCCGCGCCGCCGAGGAAGTCCTCGCGATGGGCATCGAGCTTCCCGCCGCCCTGGCGGCGATCGAAAAGCTGAGCCGCAACGCCCAGTCCTCGGCCCGCACCTTCGTCGACCTCTTCGTCGAGAACGTCTGGAAGCCGTTCGACGACGCCGGCCGCCCGGAGGAGGGCTGGGACGAGATCATCGCCGCGATCGGCCGCCTCCGCCCGCTCGCCTTCGACGCCCTCAACGCCACCTTCCGCCTAACCCTGACGACGGAAATCGAAAAAGCCTTCGGCGAAGTCCTCGAACGGCGGCAGAAGAGGAAGTAGCAAGCATTCAGGTCCGCAGTGGAACCTGGGATGTCTGAATTTCCGTATGGACGCCATATCCCACAGATCGGAGATAGAGCTCCAATGATTCGAGAGATAACGCAGGATCAGGGCAAGGTCCCTGGATCACCTCCCAAAGGGGCAAGAGACCGGTGAAGACCCCGGCGGCATCCTGAAGCGGGACCCTCACATATGGGACAAGGGTAGCGGCCGATCTTCGGAAACAAATCTCAAGACCCTCTGCACCTCGAGCCGGAAGCGACGGAATCTCAAAAGGGGCCCCCTCGGGGTTGAACTCTTCGACCTGCCTTTTCGTCTCTAGCCATCTTGCTTTTCTGCGCTGATCGTCAATCAGTCCAAGCTCTTCGTTGAGATCAACGATCTTGATCAGCCTCCACTCTTTCTCCTCAGCGAAGGCCGGATTCTTGAAGCAGAGGTGGTGCTCGATCAGTGCGTCTTGCAGAGCCCCTATCGCGGGGTATGGGAATAGATCGGATGGCTCGAGTTGGCCTTCGTCAAGGATGGTTTCCGCAGTCGCTATCCAAATTTGCATCGCGAGCCGGACTGCCCCTCGCTGCTGTTCAGGGTCGTAGACGACTTTTTGCACCACGGTATTCCGAGGCGAAGCTCCAAAATTGGCAATTTGGTCGAGATCGAAGCCGAGGGAGTATGCCGACTCCCTTGCGCCATACCCCCTCCATTGAGAGAGAAGGTCAGCCTCCTCACAGAAGCAAGCAATGAAGGGGCGCACGACTTGGAAAGGATTGGCGATATCTGGATGAAGATGCACATGTTGAGCAATTCGCTTTGAGTCATTGATGGCTGCCGCCACCTCGGTGCCGATCAGTTCTGAGGCGTAGGTCAACTCGGAGGCATCGTTCACGAATCTCACGTCCGACGCCCAGATCTCGGTTGAGGAGCAGATCCCCATGAGACCTCGAAGTGACGTGTAGTGATAAAGCCGCCTGGGTGGCGAAGACGACATCGCAGTTAATTGCTCCGAGCCCGCTCGAGCGTCGACAAAACGCTGCCGGACTTGAAGTTCCTGCTGGCGATGATGGAGCTGCTCGGGAGTGAGTTCGCTCATGAGCGTCGGGTCGCTGGATGACCAAACAAGCCGACGCCCGGACTTGAACCGGGGACCCCATCATTACGAATGATGTGCTCTACCAACTGAGCTACGCCGGCGCGCTCGGGCCATTCTAGGAGGGATCGGCTCTCGGTTCCGTCGCGGCCGGTGGCGATGATCCGCGGATGGCCAGGCGGCACATCGCGAAACGGCGGAACGAGAACGAGATCGAGTTCGGCCGCATCGTCGCCTTCAGCGACGGCGTCTTCGCGATCGCGATCACGCTGCTGGTCCTCAACCTGGGAATCGAAAAAGGGCTGACCGAGGGGCAGATCGACAACGCCCTCTGGGACCAGCGCGAAGTCTTCCTCGCCTACGCGATCAGCTTCGCCGTGATCGGCCGCTTCTGGCTGGTCCACCATCGCTTCTTCGCCGAAGTCGAGGCCTTCGACGGGCGGCTCCTCGGCCTCAACCTCGTCTACCTCGGCTTCATCGTCCTCATCCCGTTCAGCAGCGAGCTGCTGGGCGAGTACGGAGGGAAGACGACTGCGGTGGTCTTCTACTCGCTCAACCTGGCGGTCGTCGTCCTGCTTGGCCTGCTGATGAGCGCCGACGCCCGGCGGCGCGGCCTGACCAGCATCGACGATCGCACCCACCGCGAAAACCGGGTCCGCAGCGCCTACATCGCCGGCATCTTCCTGCTCTCGATCCCGCTCGCCTACCTGGCTCCGGAGGTCGCGCCCTACCTCTGGCTGGTGCTGTTCATCGATCCCTCGCGACGCCTTGCCGGCAACGGCTCAGCGGCGGACGACGAAGGCGACCGACCGGCCCGGCTCTGAGCAGGAGACCGACCAGCCGCGGTCGGTGACGATGCCCTGGCAGCGCAGCGAGCCGACCGAGCAGCCCCAGCGCGAGGCGCCCGGCGGCCGCTTGCAGCTCGGCTCGGCTTCGAAATCGCCCCGTACTTCTCGCGCTGAAGCCTGACCGCCGTCAGCCGGCGAGGCCGCCCCGTCGTCCGAGCCGCCGCAGCCCGCCAGGATGGCGAGCGCGACGACGATCACTGCCGCTGTGAAGATCCGCATCCCGGGGAAAGCTACTCGTCGCCCCCGTCCCCTTCCGGCACCTCCTCGTGCGGCATCTGCCCACAGATCGGGCACAGCGGCTCCGGGACCACCGGCTCGCGTTTGACCGCCATCGTCCGCAGGTCGTAGATGTGGGATTCGCCCTGAGTCGAGGGCCGGCTGAGACCGGTCAGCAGGTGCATCACGTCGAGCGCGACCTGGCCGCCGATCAGGCCGCAGGCCGGACCCAGCGTCGCCGCCGGGCTCGGCTTCGCCCGCCGCTGTTCGACGGCGATGTCGAAGAGCGGGTAGTCGCGCCGGTAGGAGATCTCCTGGCAGGCGAAGCAGCCGGTCTGGCCGGGGACGTAGAGCGGACCGACCCGGGCGATCGGCGGGAAGTGGCTCATCGTGATGTACGGGATGCCGGCGGCGAAGCAGGCCGCGTTGCACCAGCGCTCGATGTCGTGCGCGGGCCAGTCGGCGGCGTCGATGACGACGTCGGAGCCGGCGATGAACTCGGCGATGTCCTTCTCGCTCTCGAGTCGCCGGGCTTCGGCGGTGATCTTCATCCTGGAGTTGAAGGCGCCCAACCTCGCCGCCGCGCACTCGACCTTGAGCTCGCCGAGCTCGGCCTCGGTGTAGAGGATCTGGCGGTTGAGGTTGCTGATCTCGACCCGGTCGCCGTCGATCAGCCACATCTCGCCGATGCCGATGCAGGCGAGCGCCAAGGCCGACCAGCCGCCGAGGCCGCCGACGCCCAGCACCGCGACCTTCGCCTCCCGCAGCCGCCGCTGGCACTCCGAGGGGGTCGAGCCGGCCGGGCCGACGTCGCTGAAGTAGCGCAGCTGGCGATCGAAGCGCGCCAGCTCGTCCACCGGCAGCAGCTCGTCGTCGGCGGCGTCCTCGACCACCTCGAGCTCCTGCAGCTGCGCGATCAGGTCGTCGACCTCCTCCGTGCCGAACTCGTCGCGCAGCTCCTCCAGCGTCCGTTCGCCGTCGACCGCCGCGAGCAGCCGGCGTTCCTCCTCGTTGGGCTGCTCGATCCTGATGTCGTTGTCGGCGCTGGGCCGCAAGAGGTAGACGTCGCCCTCGGGCGTCTCGATCTCCTCCGTGGTTCGCTTGATCCGTGGCCGCTGCAAGAGTCCCTCCCCTAGGTAGCTCGATAGCCCAGTAGAGACCGTTCAAGCGGTCGAAGCGTTTCTAAGGCAGGAGAGAGCGCGCCCGTTCGAAGACCGCGTCGGTCATCGGCACCGTCAACTTGCCGGTGAAGGTGTTCTGCTGGCTCGGGTGGTAGCAGCCGATCAGCTGCCAGCGGCCGACCTGCGCCTCGACGCCGTGGCCGAACTTCGGTCGCGGTCGCGGCACCTCCTCGCCGATCGCCCGCAGGGCGCGCAGGATTCCGTCCCAGCCGAAGGAGCCGAGGGCGACCAGCACCTGCAGGCGGTCGAGAAGCTCCAGCTCGCGCCGCAGGTAGGGGAGGCAGGTGTCCCGCTCCTGCGGCGTCGGCTTGTTGGCGGGCGGCGCGCAGCGGACGGTGGCGGTGATGTAGGCGTCGCGCAGGGCGAGGCCGTCGCCGCGCCACTCGGCGGTTGGCTGGTTGGCGAAGCCGATCCGGTGCAGGGACGCGTAGAGCCAATCGCCGGAGCGGTCGCCGGTGAACATCCGACCGGTGCGGTTGGCGCCGTGGGCGGCGGGGGCGAGGCCGACGATCCCGAGCCGCGCCGCCGGGTCGCCGAAGCCCGAGACGGGCCGCGCCCAGTAGTCCTGGCCCCGGTAGCGCCGCGGCGGGTTGGCCGCCTGCTCCTCCCGCCACTCGACCAGCCGCGGGCAGAGGCGGCAGCCGTGGATCTCCTCGGCCAGGGCCGCCAGCGCGCGATCGCGGTCCGAGCTCATAGGCTTCGCCTCCTCCTCATGGCCGCTAACCGAATCATGCGCCGCCGGCGCGTGCGCCGCGCCCTTGTCCTCGGCACCGTCGCCGTCGGGCTCCTCACCGGCCTGGCCGGCTGCGGCGGCGGTGGCGACGACGGGACCACCGACCGCGAGACGGACCTCGGGGTGCTGAACGAGATCCTCGCCCGGCAGCTGGCGGCGGTCGACGCCTACGGCGCGGCGCTGCCCCTGCTGCGTGGCGAGCAGCGGGCCCTTGCCCGCGGGTTCCGCGCCCAGGAACAGGAACACGTCGACGCGACGACGAAGACGCTCCGCGGCCTCGACGGCGAAGCCGATCCACCGGCGGAAACTATCGACGCGGATGGGCTGAAGACTCCCGATGACGCCCTGCGTTTTCTCTACGAGCTGGAAAGCGCGACGATCGACGCCGAGCTCAACGCCGTCGCCCGGCTGACCATCGCTTGGCCGCGGCCGCTGCTCGCGGCGATGGCCGCGAACCAGGCCCAGCGCCTCGTCCTGATCCGCCGCGCGCTCGGGGCCGGCCCGGCCGAATCGGTGCCGGAGGCGTTCGAGACCGGCGAAACGGCCGCTCCAGAGGAGATGATGCCGCGATGACCGCTCCCCTCTACGCCATCGGGCGTTTCTCGTCCCGCCATCACTATCCCGTGATCGGGGTCTGGATCGTCCTCGCGATCGCCCTGCTCGCGATCAGCCATGCCGCCGGCAGCAAGACCAGCGAAAACCTGACCCTGCCCGGCACCGACTCGACGATCGCGACCGAACTGCTCGAAGACGACCTGCCCGAACAGGCCTACGGCAGCAACCCGCTGGTGATGGAAGCGCCGCGGGGGAAGCTGACCGCAACCAAGTACGCCACCGCCGTGGAGGAAACCGGGAAGCGACTGAACGCGCTGCCCGACGTCAACTCCGCGGTCAGCCCGCTCACCCCGCAGGGCGCGGCCTTCCTCAGCAAGGACCAATCGATCGGCTACTTCCCGGTCGTCCTCTCGGTCGGCCCAGGTGAAATCGACGAAGAAGAGGCCGAAGAGATTCTCGACGCGGCCGGCCCCGCACGCAAGGCCGGACTGGAGACGGCGGTCGGCGCCTACGTCGGCCAGCAGCTCTCCAAGCCGGCGACCGAGACCAGCGAGGCGATCGGCCTTGCCGCGGCGGTAGTCATCCTCCTCTTCGCCTTCGGCACCGCGACGGCGATGATGCTGCCGATCGTCTCGGCGGTGATCGGCCTCGCCTGCGCGCTCTCGATCATCCGCCTGCTCGAGCACGTGCTCGAGGTGCCGGGGGTGGCCTCGACCCTGGCGACGATGATCGGCCTCGGAGTCGGGATCGACTACGCGCTGTTCATCGTCACCCGCCACAAACTGCAGCTGGCCGACGGGATGGAGCTGCGCGAGTCGATCGCGCGGGCGACC
>DATFQO010000041.1:0-57400 GCA_035264245.1 Solirubrobacterales bacterium | reverse complement strand
GACGCGGGCGAGGAGGCCGGCGTTGCCCTGGGCCAGTCCCTCCAGCACCGCCAGCAGCAGCATCGCCAGTCCCATCAGCGCCGCGATCTGCGCCATGCGCCCGTACTGCTGCAGGAAGCCCTTGGTGGTCAGCTCCGGCGTCGTCGTTTCGTTGATCCCCTCGACGACCTTCCCGATCAGCCAACCGGCACCGCCGCTGACCCAGGTGGTGATCTGTTCAAAGATGCTGTTGCCGACTCCCTCGATGGCGTCGGTGATCGGGTCGGTGACGACGCCGGTGATCTCGTCGCTCACCGCGTTACAGGCGTCGCCGACCGGGTTGCCGCCGCCGACGATGCCGCCCGTCACAGCGTCGGCAATGCCGCTGGCTGCGCCGACGGGAGCGCTGCCGACGTCGCAGGCCGGGTTGGCTTCTGCGGGCGGCGGGGCCGGCTGAGCCAGCACGGCCAAGGCCGCCAGCAGGGCGGCGAGGCCGAGTCCCGCCAACCCTCTACGGAGCCAGCTCATAGCTTTCGAGCCCTTGTGCGAGGTTGAGCACCCGGTAGCCGCCGAGCGGGCCGGGACTCGTCGCCAGCTCCGGGGTCGGGCCGAAGCCACCCCTGGTTTCAGCGATCCGCCAGCGGCCGTCCATCCAGACGAGCTCCGTGTGCGTGATGCCGAAGTAGGCGGAGGGCTCGACCGCGGCCCCGTTTCCCAGCAGCGTGAAACCCCAGGTGAGAACGCGGGCGCGATCGGGCTGGAACGACTCCACCCTGTAGCCGATCGGAACCGCCGTGTAGATCGTCTGCACCCCTTTGCGGATCCCGATCCCGATCGGTCCCGCCGCCAGTCGTTCGGCGCCGGGCGAGTTCGCCGCGACCATCGTCTGTGCGTAGTCCGGCGTCGCCAGCGCCTCGATCCGCGCCCGCATCACCCCCGGCCGCAGAACCGCCGGGTCGGCGAAGGCCCGCTGGTAGGCAGCAACGGCCTCAGCCGCCCCATCTGCGGTGTTCGGGAAGGCGACTGGAACGCCGGCAAGCGACCGCGCTGCGCCTGCTTTGGCTGGTAGCGCCGCGCGGTCGCTGGTGGGGGAGAGGGACCGGCCGAGCAGCAAGCCCAGAATCAGAGCGGCAAGACAGCCGATGATGAGGGGCCGCCGCGACGATGATCTCGAAACTGACGAGCCCATCATTTGACCGCCGAGCCGGAGGTGTAGAAGAAGTTGATGAGGGCCGCGCCGGCCCCGACGACGAAGGCGCCGCACAGGGAGTAGAGGACCTTCTGCTTGCCGTCAGAGGCGTGGCTGAAGTTGTTGGATTTGCTGCCGAGCGCCCACTGAGCGGCGCCGATCAGCAGACCGGCGGCACAGCCGAGTAGGACGATCGCGGCGAGCCAGTTGACGAGTTTTTCGAGCGCTGGCGTTCCCGGTCCCCCATTGGGGTTCGGTTTGATCGCGACCGCCGCGCTGTCGAGGGCGAGCTGCAACTTGACGAGGACTGCGAGTGCCACGGCGGGCTCCTTTGCTCGAGGTGTTCTTCACCTCGGCTGTCCAGCCGCCGACCCGGTTGCATCGGGTCGCATCGAGATTTCATCCCCCCGAACGACAAAGGGGCCGACCCGCAGAGGGCCGACCCCAGGAATCGAGGAGCTTCGCGTGACGCTCAGCGAAGGCGGAGCGTGGTTCCGGCGTAGATCAGGCTCGGGTCGCCGGTGCCGATGGCGGCTTCGTTGAGGCTCCACAGCCGCGCCACCTCGGCTGCGATTCGCGCGTCGCTCGCGTCACCAGGGAGCAAGGCAGCGGCGATGTGCCAGAGGCAATCGCCTGATTGCACGACGTAGGAATCCTTCCCCGCCAGGTGGCGACTGTGATCGGCCGGAGGCGTTGCGGCGGGTTGGGGGGCCGGGGCCGGCGACGGTGCTTCTTCTTCGGATGGTTCGCTCGCCGGGGCGGCTTCGTCAGAGGTCGCGCCCGAGGGTGCCGGTGCCGACTGTTGTGCTGCGGGCCTCTGCTTCGGCGCGGTGATCGACTGGTTGGCGACCGGCCCGGAGGTCTTCGCTTCCGGTGCCTTCTGCTGGACGGGTTCGGGTTCAGGGGCGGCGACAGAAGGGGGGGCAGGGGCACCGTCGGGCTCGGAGGAGGCAGCCGGCGCTGAAGGCGCGCCTGCTTTCGGTGCTTGATTGGCGGCACCGCTGGCTTCATCGACCGGAGGGGCTTCCAGGTCTACTTCGGGTTCGACTTCGACCGCGCCAGCTTCTTCGTCTCCCCCTGATGCCGGAGCTTCTTCGAGGACTTCTTCCTCGCCGCCGGGATCGAGGTCGGGATCGACCGGCACTTCAACCGGTGGCGCGGTTCCCTCGCCTTCGCTGTCGGTCTCGCCCGCTAGGGCGATGCCGGGGAAGGTGCTGCCGAGGACGAGCATCACCACCAGCGTCAGCGCGAGGAGTCGCCGGCCTGGAGGAGCACCGGAGCGCAGGTCGAGGGAGACGGACGTCAGATGCTGGGTGATGTTTGCCATCGGGCTCCTCCTCGTTGTCGAGGCTGTTGTTTTCAGTTCATGGGATCAGCGACGCAGCGGTAGCTCTTGTCGCCGCCGAGGTCTTCGGTGATGCCGACGCTGCCGTTTTCCTGGGTGACGTAGAGAACGTCGACCGCGCCGGGCTTGCTGGTGGACGGGAAAACTTCGCTAGTCAGCTCCCCTTCTGGTGCGAGCTGGATTTGCGGCTGCGCCAACGCCACCATCAGCTCTTGATGCGTGGGCAAGCGCCGCCCGGCACGTTCCCGGTTGTCGGTCAAGGCGCAGTCTGAGACGGCGCTTCCATATGACCGAGGTGGCCGAGCCTGGGTCTCTACGCAGACGTCCCCGACCGGGATCGTCGGAGCGAATGCCTGCGGGCAGCTATCGAGGAAGCGGGAGGCCGGCTGACCCCCGAGGCGGGCCGAGTTCTGAGCCCGAGGGACCGGGCGTAGGCTGGACTCCTTGATCGCCTTCCCTCCGATCGAGTTCGCCTTGAACTCCCTTCCCGTCAGGCTGTGGTCTCTGACGTCGGAGCCGACGATCTTCGACGCCGCGAAGGCGCCCCCGGTTCCTACGGCGATGAACAGCGCCAGGGTCGCGACGACGTTGGCGTAGGTGAGTCGGTCAAGCACCGCTCTCATATGAGTCTCCTCCGAGATTGGGATGGATCGAGCTAGTCGGGTCTAGCATGGCCGCCCTTTCACTCGCACCGTCAACCTGCGGCTGTTTCCGGTCTCCAACGGCCAGCCCGCCTCAGCGGCAAGGTGGGCGCGGAAATCGAACTCCGGTTCCCCGCAGGTGCGGTCGAACAGGTAGGGGATTCGCCAGCTGCCGTCCGCCTCGGTGTGAATCGTGCGGAACGTCTGCCATCCCGAGGCGAACCGGACCTGCAGCTCCAACAGCTTCCCCGCCTCGGGCAGCGGGCGTCCCTTCACCCGGCCGCTGAAAGTGACCGACTTGCCGTTGAGGACGTGCTTCGGCTTGACGGTGAAGGTCGAGGTCCCTTTGACCAGCAGAGTCGCGGTGCCCTCGACCGGCAGGATCGTCGCCGTGCCGGGATAGACGAAGCGGAAGGTCTGCGAGGCGCGGGCCTCGACCGCGTAGGAGAAGTGGCCGCCGGAGTCGGTCGCCACCGTTCCGACCATCTGCTCCTCGCCTCCTTTGGGGCGGGAGTAGACCGAGACGTTGGCGTCGCTCAGGGCGTGCCCGGCCTGGTTGACGAGGCGGCCGCCGAGATGGACTTTGCGCCCGAAGGAGACCTTGGCGCGGGGCTCGAGTACGACCCGCCGCACCTTGCCTTTCTTCTTCCCTTTGCGGGCGACGGTGCGCTTCTCGACAACGCCGGCTTTCATCGCGGTCGCGACTCGCAGCGGCAGCTTCAGCCGCATCGGTTGACCGTCGAGGCGACGATCGGTGCTCCCCAGGTTGTTCGCCTGATCGTGGGCGCTGGCCCGCAGTTCATAGTCGCCAGGTGGCAGGGAGGCGTCGTCGACGCGGGTAAGGAGGCGTTCGCCCTCTTGGGAGGTCGACAGAACCTGCCAGCTCCCCGACCCCGCGCGGCTGATTTCGATCCCGCCTCCGGCAAGGCCAGAGATGCGGTCGGTGACGAGAACGGACAGGCGGGTCGGATCCTCTGCGCTGGGATTCTCGAAACCGAGCTGAGGCGGCTCCGGGTCGAAGCGAAGCCGAACGGGCGAGGATGCGTTATCGGCTTGCTGGTTGCCGGCAGCGTCCTCGCGCCAGAGCCGCAGCTCCCACTCGCCCGGCGCTGGAACTGGGAGGTTGTCGATCGTTGCGATCCCGGCCCCAGTCCGGTCGCCGTTCACGCAGTCGCCACCGCCCGCGCGGCACAGCCGGAAATGGGCTTCGGTGATCGGAGCCCGATCGCCTTCGCTGGGGTTGACCCAGGCGACATCGAAGTCGTTGGCGTTGCGCCAGGTCTCTCCGCCGCCGACCCCGACCGGCACCGTGCCCGGCGCGGCATTGTCGATCCGCACCGTGACGGCCCCGGACTCGGCGCGGTTGCCTGCCGCGTCTTCGGCGACCACCGTCAAGGGCTGGGAACCTTCCGGTGCCTCCGCGGTGTCGACGACAAGCGGCCCACCCCCATCAGGACAGGGGATCCTCTGCGAGTAGTCGCAGGATCGGGTTTCGGTCCCTCGCACTCCACCGCTGATGAGCGCAGACGCGCTCTTGACGCCGACGTTGTCAGAGGCGTCGTAGCCAAAGCGTTGCTTCCCGTTCACCCATTGACCCTGGGTGAACGCTGAATCCTGGACGACTCCGACCGAGGGCGCCGTTCCGTCCACCACGGTTGCTTCAGCCGAGAAGGTTCGGATGTAGTTCTGACCTCGCGCCGAGCAGAACTCATGTTTCGGGCTGCCGAGACAGACAACGCGCTGGACGATGCGCGTGGCGCTGCCGAGGTCAAAGGCGCGCGGAAACGGCGCCCCCGATGCCTGCGCCATGCCGGGACGGGGACAGCCCCGGTTGGCGCGAACGTTCTTCATCGCGATCGGCGAGCCGTCGGGTCGCTGGGCGAAGAGTTGGAGGGCGTAGCGGCAGTCGCGGCGATGCGCCTGGCCGGACCAGCGGAAGCGGGAGAACGTCGTCCCCGGAGGGGCTTCGAGGATGAACCCGGACTGCGCCCCCTTCTCCACGTGACCAGCACGCGGGACGTTTGCCGTAACCAGCCCTCGGAGCCCCTTTCCCCGTGGATCGCACGCTCGCCGCCACTTCATCCCGCGCGTGGCGAAGTTCGAGAAGGCAGAGCTGACGTATCCGGCCTCGTCTGCCTGGCAGGCGGAGATCGTGTATTCGCCGGCATTCGCAGGACGAGGCGAAATCAGCGCCAAGAAGACGATGGCCGCCACGATCGCGATCAACGCGGAGCGAGTCGATTGGGGATCAGAGATTGATGCTGCCTTCATCATGGACCTCCAAACTGCGGGCCGGGTCGAGCCGGAGCAGGTGCGGGTTCTGAGCTTTCAACTGGCGCCGCTTCTGGCGCTTCATACGTTTCTTCGCTACCGCCTTCGCTCGATGCGTAGGCGGAATTGGGTTCAAAGCTTTCTTCGGGGGAAGGTTCCGGCTTAGGCTTCGGATCGGGCTTCGGCTGTGGGGCCGGTTCCGGTTCCGGCGTCGATTCAGGCGTGGATGCTTCTTCGCTTTCTGGCGACGGTTCCGGCGTATAGACGGGGCCGGGGGAGGGGTCCGGCTTTGGTTCGCTCGTCGGCGGTGACTCTGGCTCGGAGCTAGACGCGATCAGGCCGCGGGCCGCCCCGATCGGGTTCATCCCTTGCTCTACGCAATAGGTCGCGCCGCCGCCGACGGCTAGGACGCAGCCCACGGCCACGCTGGCAACAGTGCCTGGGCGAGCAGCCGCGAAAGGCGTCGGATCGACAACGCGGTAGTAGGTCGTCGTGGCGTGTTGCTTCAGCTGGGTCCCTCCGTCGACAACGTGCTGCTTCAAGGAGGACAAGCCGTCGACCGACCGTTGGACCGTTCGTTCGAGCAGATTCCGCGTCGAGTCATTCGCCGCCACCGATCCGTAGGCCGCAAGGCCGATCTCGATCTCGAGGGCGTCGGCGTCGTCGACCCCAAGCAGCTCTTGAAGACGACGCTTCGCCGCCTCGTGGGCGCGCTGCGCCTTCGACGGATGCCAGTCGAGAGCCCGCGCGGCTTCCCTCACGGTCATTCCCTCGAAGTACGAGAGGGCGACGACCCGACGCTGCTCGACCGGCAGCTCCTCGACCGCCTCGCGGACCTTCCGAACGCGATCCTCGGATAGCAGGGCGTCCTCGGGATCCTTGCCGAGCTCGTCGGCGACCGGTCCCGTCACCTCAGTCGACACGATCTCCGGGCGTCGTCCTTCGGCTTCGAGTTGGCTTTGCGTCCGCCTCCAGGCGCAGGCAATGAGCCACCCCGTCGGATTCTCGATTCCCGCGCCCTCGTCGACCTTCCGGCTGTATTCGAGGGTTGCGGTTCCCAAGAGGTCGTCGCCGTGTTGCTCGATGAATCGCGGCGAGAAGCGCTTGCGGCGAAGGAGCTGCTTGAAGCCAAGGCGGGCCGCGTCAAGCTCACGCTTGCTCAGCTCGGTCTCGACTGGCTTGAAGTACATCCGCTACTCCAATCGCTTCTAGTGGAAAGACGTACCCGCACGCAGGGCGGTTGAACCAACTGTCCATCGCGGAAGCGGTTTGCATCGGCCTCATCGAGATTCGATGCAAAAAAGTTCGACGCTGGACAGCCAGGGAGGATGCAACTGCCTCCTCCCAAAGCTCTCCTGCTCGCCGCCGCCGTACTGCTCGCCGGGTGCGGATCAACGCCGACGCGCGACAAACAACCCTCGTTGCTGCATGGGGACAAGAGCGGCTACTCGGCCAGCACCTTCGCCCCGGCTACCCGGCTCGCTCAACGCTTCGCCAGCTCTTATGCACGCAGCGTCTACCTCCGGCGACCGCCCCGGCTGCCCGGCGCGACTCCAGCTCTCACGGTGCAGCTCGCCCAGGCCGCTACCAGGGTGCCGCCTTCTCGGCGGAACCTGCGACCCCATGCTGTCGCGATCGACCTCACCCCGGTCGGCCGCACGGCGCTGCGCGGCAACGTCGAAATCGCCGACGGTCGCTCTCCGATCTTCTCGGTCGGCTTCACGCTGAGAAGAAGTCCGGCCGGATGGCGCGTCGTCTCCGCCTCGCCGCCGGGGTGAGTCGTGGCGGCCGGCTCGCGCTCTCCCATCCTCCTCCTCGGTTTGCCGGTCGCGGTCCTCGCCGCCCTCGTCGCCCTTCTGCTCTCGATCACCGTCGTCTTCGGCGCGGCGGCGCCGACCAGCTGCGGCGACTCGGAAGCCGTGGGCGGCGTCAACTCCAAGGTTCCGCCCCGCCTGGTTCCGCTCTACGTGGGTGCGGCCTCGCGGTATGGCCTCGGCGAGAAAGGCCCGTCAATCCTCGCCTCGATCAACGAGATCGAGACCGGCTTCGGCGCGGCCAACACGGTCTCCTCGGCCGGGGCCGAAGGCTGGATGCAGTTCATGCCGGAAACCTGGGCCACCTACGGCGTCGACGCCAACGGCGACGGAGTGAAGGACCCCTACGCCGCAGCCGACGCGATCTATGCGGCCGGTCGCTACCTGCGAGCCAGTGGCGCACCTGGCGACTGGCGCGAAGCGATCTTCGCCTACAACCACGCCGACTGGTACGTCGAAGACGTCCTCGCCGGCGCTGAGAAATATGCGGGGGAAATCGGTGCGACTCCAGAAGTCGCCAGCTCGGAAGTCTGCGCGTCCACCGCCGGCCCGGCCGGGCCGGCGGTGGAAAAGATGGTCGCCGAGGCCGACCGCATCAATGGCCTCGAACTCACCTACGAGTACGGCGGCTCCCACGGCTCGACCCCGACGCCGGCAAACGGTCCCTTTGACTGCTCCTCGGCGGTGTCGCACCTCCTCCAGGTCGCCGGCTTCAAGAACCCGACGATGGACACGACGCTCCTCATCAGCTGGGGCAAAGCGGGGCCGGGTCGCTGGGTGACGATCCACGTCAAGCCCTACGGAGCCGACGCCCACACCTTCCTCGAGTTCGACGCCAGCGTCACCCCGGACAGCAAGCGCTATTGGGGCACGTCCTCGACCAACCCGAACGGCGGGCCGGGATGGATTCCCGAGAGCGCCTTCGATGCGGGCTACCTCTCCGGCTTCCAACCTCGACACCCACCGGGGCTATGAGCGTGCCGCAGGACAGCCGGCGCGGCCGACGAGCTCTCAGCGAGCCCGGTTTCTCTCCGCTCATTCTCCGCGCCTCTCAAGGGGGGACTATCTCGCCACCTCGACGACTTATGTCGTTGGCGTCCACCGACCCGCGGCCGGTCTCGGCGCGGAAGGGACGCGGAGAGAAACCGGGCGCCCGCGACGGGCAAGCGAGCCATGAGCAGATACGACACGATCAAAACGCCGCAGGGAGCAAGCGATGCAAGGGCGCTTGTTGCTGACGCGCAAAGAGGCTGCCGAAGCACTCGGCATGAGCCTGAGCCACTTCCAGCGGCACGTTCAGCCGCACCTGCGCTGCGTCTACTCAGGTCAGCTGCGCCTCTACCGACCCCGCGACCTGGAGCAATGGTCGGAGGCCGAGGCGTGCGAGCCGAGGAGGCGGTGAATAGCTGATGGCCGGCCTCGACACCAAGACCCGCTACCAGGGCATCTACGCGCGGCACCAGGAGGGTTGCCGGGTCGAGCAGGATCGTCCCTGCAACTGCACCCCCAGCTATTTCGGGACTGCCTGGGATCGCGTGGCACACCGGACCCGCAAGACCCGTCACTTCCGCCTCATCAACGAAGCTCGCCCCGCTCGGGCTGACCTCCAGGCGTCTTTGAAGAAGGGGGAGGTCCCGGTGGTCTCGACGATCTCCTTCGCCGATGCGCGGACCCGCTTCATCAAGGACGTCAAGAACGGAACCGCCCTCAACAAACACCGTCGCCCCTACAAGCCCAACGCCGCTGACGACCTCGAATCAGCGCTCAACCAAGTCTCCGACGAGATCGCCCGTCGTCGATTCGTGCGAGTTACGCGAGCCGAGATTCAGGCGATGGTCGACGCTCGCAGCACCGGGCCCAACAAGCTCTCCAGCTCGCGTATCTCCTCGATCGTCAACGCGATCCGCTCTCTCTATCGGTGGGGGAAAGAACGCGAACTAGCGAGCTTTGATCCGGCCAAAGAGATCAGGCTGCCGGCGAGTGATGCCAAGCCCCGCGATCGGGTTGCGACCCCTGCCGAGTTCGGGAAGTTGATCGCCGCCGTCTTCGAGACGACCCCAGCCGAAAGGAAGGAAGGCAAGACCCGCGACCGCGATGCTGCTCGCAAAGACGCGCTCCCCTTCGCGCTGGCCGGCTACGGCAGCGCCCGCCACCAGGAGATCCAGATCCTCGATTGGGAACACCTCAACCTCGACGTCGGTGGCGGAGAGCTCGCCGGTGACGAGGCCGGTCGAAAGCCCGGCGGTTCCTGGCGGGTGATCTTCTTCGTAAAGCCTCTGTGGGAAATGCTGCGCGAGGAGTGGGAGGCCCAGGGGCGACCGACGAGCGGCAAAGTCTGCCCGCCAAAGGCGCAACGCAAGTCCGGTCTTCTCGCCCTCAACACCCTCCAGGCCAGAATCCACAAGCGCTGGGAGGAACAGGGCTTGACCCCGATCGGCCTGCACGAGTCCCGCCACACGACGGCGACCTGGCTCGACCATGCCGGTGTCTCGCCGAAGGTGATCTCAGAGTTCATCGGCCACAAGACGCCCGAGTATCAGCTCGGCGCCGCCAGGATCACCCTGCAGGTCTACACCCACATGCTCCCGGGCGAGCTGGAGCGCGCTCGGGTCCTGTTCGACAAGTTCTTGGTCGAGCGGGCGGCGGACGAGCCTGTTCCGGCGCTGTCGCTGAACAGGGCGAGCGCGGCACAGGCTGCGTAGACCATCAAATCCGTAGGTGGCGCCAAAGTGGCGCTAAAATGTCCAGCAGGAGGTTTCAACCATGCCAAGCGTCCAGATCAAGAACGTTCCGCCTGACGTGCATCGCGTCCTGCGCGAGCGGGCCGCCGCCGCCGGGCAGTCGTTGCAGGAGTACCTGCTCGACCAGCTGACCCGACAGGCCGGGACGCCGACGCTGGAGGAGGTCCTAGACCGAGCAGGTGGCCGCAACGGCGGCTCGCTCGGCTTCGACTTCGCCGCCGAACACCTCCGCGAAGATCGCCAGCGCGCAGCGTGATCGTCGTCGACGCATCCGTGCTTGCTCCCGCTCTCGCAGACGACGGGGATGACGGCGACCGCGCTCGCGAGCGCTTGCGCGGGGAGGAGCTTGCAGCCCCGGAGCTGATCGACCTGGAGGTCCTATCGACGCTGCGCCGGGCGGCGAGGGCAAGGAGGCTCGACGAGAGCCGGTCCCTCCAGGCGCTTACTGACCTTGCTGCGATTCCGCTTAGGCGGGTGCCGCACCTACCGCTCCTCGCCCGCGTATGGGAGTTGCGCGACAACCTCAGCGCCTACGACGCTTCCTACGTTGCCCTCGCCGAGGCGCTGGACACGGTGCTGGTAACTG
The DNA here is from genome assembly GCA_035264245.1 of Solirubrobacterales bacterium. Lineage (GTDB taxonomy): Bacteria > Actinomycetota > Thermoleophilia > Solirubrobacterales > 70-9 > VAYN01. Next base: position 46,834 of record DATFQO010000041.1, on the reverse strand, counting down.
CCGATGGGCGGATCGAGCGGGCGAGCGGCATCAACTGCGAGATCGCCGTCCTCTAATCACCTGAAGGTGGTGGCGGTGTAGAGGCTGCGCCAAGGGGCGTAAGGCGAACTGACGTTCGCAGCGTCTGACGGCGGCCCTACAGTCGTTTATGCCTTGGTGAAAGGGAATAACTCGGAACTTTCAGCACTGCTCGACTCACTTGAGGGTCGCGGGCGGGGCTTCGAGCAACTCTCAGTCTGGTTCCTACAAAACGATGCCGAGTGGGCCCCGCGCGTCAGCCGCGTATGGCACTGGGATCAATGGCCTGGGCGGTGGGGGCCGGACCGAGGCATAGACCTCGTTGCAGAGACCACCGACGGCGACCTCATCGCTGTCCAGTGCAAGCACTACGGCCTCTCGCAGTCGATCGCGAAGGCGGAGGTGGACTCCTTCCTGAGCGAGTCGAATCGGCATCAGTTCGTCGAGCGTCTCCTCATCGCGACCACCAACACGCTTTCGGCCGGGGCGCTCCAGGTCATCGCGGCCCAGGAGAAGCCGGTGACGGCAATCCTTCGCGACCGTCTGGAGGCCGCTCCGCTGGAATGGCAGCGATTTTCGATCAGCGGCTCTGCCAGGCTCGCCGCAAAGGCGCCACGCCCTCATCAGGAGCGCGCGATAGAGGAGGTGCTTGCCGGCTTCGAGAGCGAGGACCGCGGCCGACTCTTGATGCCATGCGGCACCGGCAAGACCTTGACCTCCCTGTGGATCGCCGAGCGCCTCGAGGCTGAGACGACGGCGGTGCTTGTTCCGACCCTCGACCTTGTTCGTCAGACGGCGCTCGTCTGGTGCGCGGAGGCGAGTGCGCCGTTCACCCTCCTCAAGGTGTGCTCCGAGCAGGCGGACCACAACGATGAGATCGCCCGCGCTGACCTGGCGGTTGCAGAGGTGGGTAGTGCGACCACCGACCCCGCTGAGATCGCCGCCTTCCTCGGGAGAGGCGGAAAACGTGTGATCGTCGGGACCTACGACTCCTCGCCCCGGATCGCAGAAGCCCTCAGCCGGTTGCCGGGGACGAGGCTCGACCTCGTGATCTGCGACGAGGCGCACCACTGCACCGGGATCGAAGGTCGGGCCAGGAAGACCATCCTCGACGACTCAAAGATCCCGGCGACCCGCCGCCTGTTTGCCACCGCCACCCCGACGATCTTCTCTGCCCCCGCTCGCGAGCAGGCCCGCGAACTGCAAGTCCAGGTCGCCTCTATGGACGATGTGCGCCGGTTCGGATCGGTCTTTCACCGGCTCTCCTTCAAGCGTGCGACCGAAGAAGGATTGCTCTGCCCGTTCCGGGTCGTGGTGATGCCGATCCTCGACACTGAGGTCGCCGAGCTGGTGCGCCGGCGGAGGCTGGTTACGCCCGATGACGGAGCGCATGTGACCGACGCCTACAACCTGGCGGCGCAGATCGCGTGCCTTCGCACGATGAGCCGCTTTGACTGTCGCCGGCTCGTCGCGTTTCACCCAGGCGTCCCGGACTCGCGGCGGTTCAGCGCTGACCTGGGACGGGCGGCGCAGCTGCTCGATGCCGACGAGGTGCCAGCCGATCTCGAAGCGGCCCACGTCGACGGCTACATGAGCAAGGGGAAGCGAGAGCAGATTCTCGGGCGCTTCACCGATGACGATCAGCCTCACCTGCTGTCGAACGTGCGGCTGCTGGCAGAGGGCGTCGACGTGCCGGGCATCGACGCGATCTGCCTCATCGACACCAACCGCAGACCAGCCTCCGTCGTTCAGGCGGTCGGCCGAGCGGTTCGACTGGCGCCCGGCAAGAGCTTCGGGACTGTCTTGCTGCCTTTGCTTGTGAGCGAGGGGCAAACCGCCGAGGACGCACTCCGGCACTCCGCCCACAAGCCCGTCCGCGAGGTTCTTGCGGCTCTGCGGAGCCTCGACGCGGAGATCACCAGCTCCGTCGACGGCATCCGAACCGAGCTCGGGCCTCAGCAGCCGCGCGCCGCGCAGGCAGCGAGCCATTGGATCATCGACGGACCCGCATCAGTCGGCAAAGAGTTCGGGGAAGCGGTCGAGGTCTGTCTCGTCGATGCCCTTGGTGGAGACCCGACGAAAACCCCGACTGAGGCGATCGAAGACCACGCGCCCGAGGAGGTTCTTCGGCGGCCTGGGGTCTCCGGCACGGTCAAATGGTCGAGTGCCGAGATCGTCGATGTCGGACTGGAATGGGCCGAGCATCAACGGCGCTTCGGCGCCGGCCCTCTGGATCTCGGCGGCATCTACAACGGCTTTTCCTTCGAGCGCTGGACCAAGGTGGTCTTGAGGCGATGGGAGAAGGGCCGGCTGTCAGAGGAGCAGATGGCGCGGTGCGCCGTCCATTTCAACTGGCTCGAACTCTCCGGCAAGACGCATCCGAAGACCCGCCGCGAGATCGCCGAACTGGATCAGGTCGAGCTTCACGAGCGCCTGGACGAGTGGCTCTACCCGTTCGGCGCGCATCGCGACGACGCTGAGCTGGAGAAGCTCCTCCGCGAGGGCCACATCGGTTCGCCCAAAGGGCTGACGTCTCGACCGGTGCTAAACCTGATTCCGCAGACCCTTCGTCCGCCCGAGCGTGTGCTGCTCACCATCGGCGCGTTGAAGATCGGAGGCCGCGCCATGTCCGAGGCGCTCGATTCCGGGCATGTCGCCAAGGGGTTCCTTGAGGCACTTGAACAACCGGGCAGGCGTCACGGACTTGAAGGGAAGCTGGAGGTGGGCAAGCCCCCGAGGGGAAACGTCCAGAACTACGAATGCGGTTGGAATGCCGGCCAGGAGGCGGTACGGCTCATCGAGCGCCGAGTTGGCAAACTCACCTCGATGGCACCACCGCGGTCAGATCGGCGTCGACGAGGCAAGCGGCAACGTGCCGCGCGCCGAGCGGCCTAGGCGCGGCCGGTTCAGGGAAAGCGCGTTTCGCTTCATTCCCCTACGCATTCCCCTGGCGGCAGCGTCGACTAGGATTTGGCTCTGCAGCACCCTGGGGCACTGGCCAAATTGGCTAAGGCACCGGTCTCCAAAACCGGCGATTCTAGGTTCGAGTCCTAGGTGCCCCGTCTTGCAGTGCCTTTCTAGCTCGATTGCTTCGCGGGTTCCAGATAGAAGACCTCGCTCGAGATGTCCTCCCGGGTGTCGATGCCGCTGATGAAGGCCCGTACCTTGCGCTCGAGGAGCCGTTCGATTACGCCCTTGAACTGGCTTTCGGTGGCGTGCTGGAAGTAGAGGCGCGTGTCCCGCAGGCGCTGGTGCTCACCCATCTCCGCAAGCCTGCGCTCTGCCGGCGTGAGGCTGTTCTCCAGCGTCACGATCACGATGTCGAGCCCCGCCAAGGCCGTGCGGGTCTTGGTCGGGCCGCGCCCGAACTGCTCCTTGTAGAGACGCACCATCTCCCGGGATATCTCGGCCAGAACCGTCGGCCGTGAATCCGTCTCCGATGGAGCTTGTCCGTCGTGCATCGATCCTTCTGACCCCTCCTCAAGGGGAATGACCGCGCGCAAGGGCAGAGGAGGCTGGGCGCCGACGAACGGAGCGTTCCCTTTCAGGGTAGCGCGCCATCGCCTCCTTGAAAGAGCAGCAAAGGATCGGCTACCCTAAGCGGGATGCCTCGGGCGGCTAGGCCGAAGCATTGACGCAGTGAGCGAGGCAAGTGGCTTGGGCATGCGAAAGCCCAGCTAGCGGGTCTCCGTCGGGAAAAGAACTCGAATTCCGTCCGGAGGGTCTCCTCAATGTTCCAGCAAGCGAACGATGCGTAGGTTCAACCTCACCGAGATAGATCGACGCTCCGGGTGCCGAGAAATTCAGGTCGAGGGGGAGTTCGACCTCGCCGTCGCCGATCAGTTCCAGGCTTGCCTCGATCGCGTCGATCCCGAGCACGTCCTGGTGCTGGTCAACATGGAGCAGTGCGAGTTCATCGACTCGACCGGCATCGCGTTGATCCTGCGGGCTCACAACAGGCTCGCCGAGCAGGGGCGCCGGGTCGTGATCCACGGCGCGTCGGACCAGGTCCTCCGCATCCTCTCGGCAACCGGGCTCACCTCCAACGGCCTCGTCATGGCGAACGCCCAAGAAGCTCTTCTGGATGGCCACTCGCTGGAGCATTAGCGCGGCGGAAGAGCTGGTGATGGCTCGCCAGGTTTAGAGGCGGCAGCAGGAGGCAACTTAGGGGGTTGATCAAGTCATACATCGTTGGAAGGCCACCCCCTTGGCAGAACGAATTCTCATCACCGGCGGTGCCGGGTTCATCGGGTCCCATCTGGGACGCCATCTGCTCCAGCGGGGCTACGGTGTTCGCGCCCTCGACCGGCTCGACCCCCAGGTCCACCCCAGACGGGAACGCCCCACCTACCTCGAGGACGAAGTCGAGCTGATCGAAGGCGACGTCCGCGACCCCGCCGCGGTCGAGGAGGCGCTGGAGGGAGTCGACGGGGTGGTTCACCTCGCGGCTCGGGTCGGCGTCGGCCAGAGCATGTACGAGATCGCCGAGTACTGCTCGGTCAACACCGTCGGCACCGCCGTCCTGCTGGAGGCGCTGATCAAGAAGCCGATCCGCCGCCTCCTCGTCGCATCGAGCATGAGCGTCTACGGCGAGGGGCTCGCCACCACCGAGGAAGGGCGGGTCGCCGAGGCGGTCGAGCGCGACCGCGCCCAGCTCGAGCGCGGCGAGTGGGAGCCGTTGTCCGCCGACGGCAGCTCGCTGACCTCGCGGCCGACGCCGGAGACCAAGCGCCCCACGCTGTCGTCGATCTATGCGCTCAACAAGTACGACCAGGAGCGGATGTGCCTGCTCTTCGGCTCCTCCTACGAGGTGCCGACGACGGCTCTGCGCTTCTTCAACGTCTACGGACCCGATCAGGCGCTGTCGAACCCCTACACCGGCGTCCTCGCGATCTTCGGCGGACGGCTGCTGAACGGCCGCGCCCCGCTGATCTTCGAGGACGGCGAGCAGCGGCGGGACTTCGTCAGCGTCCACGACGTCGCCCGCGCCTGTGGGCTCGCGCTGGAGCGGGATTCGGCCGCGGGCCGCGTGGTGAACGTGGGAAGCGGCGAGAGCATCACCGTCCGCGAGATCGCCGAGCGCCTGGCGCGGGTGACCGGCCGCGAGGACATCGAGCCACAGGTAACCGGCAAATACAGGGTCGGCGACATCCGGCACTGCTTCGCCGACATTTCGGTCGCCCGGGAGCTTCTCGGATACGAACCGCAACTCGCACTGGACGACGGGATGGCCGAGCTGGCCGGATGGCTGGACGGGCAGACCGCGGAAGACAGGGTGGAATCCGCGCATGGAGAGCTGGCCGCGCGGGGGCTGACCCTGTGAGCAGAGCCCTCGTCACCGGTGGAGCCGGATTCATCGGCACGAACCTCTCCAACAGGCTGTTGGAGAGAGGCGAGCGGGTGCGCATCCTCGACGACCTCTCCCGGCCCGGGGTGGAGCGCAACCTGGCCTGGCTGGAGAGCCGCCACGGCGACCGCGTCGAGACGATCGTCGGAGACGTCGGCGACCCGGAGGTCGTCGGCAAGGCGATCCTCGGGGTCGACAGCGCCTTCCACCTCGCGGCGCAGGTGGCGGTCACCACCAGCCTCGACGCGCCGCTTCACGACTTCGAAGTCAACCTGCGCGGCACCATCAACCTGCTCGAGGCAGCGCGGACGCAGGCTCGCCCTCCCGCCCTCCTGTTCACTTCGACCAACAAGGTCTACGGCGGGCTCGAGGACGTCGAGCTCCACGACGCCGGGGGTCGTTACGAGCCGGTTGACCGTGCGATCCGCCGCAGCGGCATCTCCGAGGCACGCCCGCTCGATTTCTGCACGCCCTACGGCTGCTCGAAGGGAGCGGCCGACCAGTACGTCCTCGACTACGCGAAGAGCTACGGGCTGCGCACTGCGGTCTTCAGGATGAGCTGCATCTACGGGCCGCACCAGTGCGGCAACGAGGACCAGGGCTGGGTCGCCCACTTCGCGATCAGCGCACTCGAAGGCAAGCCGATGACCCTCTTCGGCGATGGCCACCAGGTGCGGGACGTCCTCTACGTCGACGATCTCGTCGAGGCCTTCCTGGCGGCGAGGAAGAACATCGATCTGCTCGGCGGCCACGCCTACAACATCGGCGGCGGGCCGGCGAACGCGGTCAGCCTCTGCGAGGTGATCGAGCGGATCGGGGAGCTGGCGGGAGAGGCGCCGGAGGTGCGCTTCGGCCCCTGGCGCCAGGGCGACCAGCGCTACTACGTCACCGACACCAGCCGGTTTCAAGAGGACACCGGCTGGCGACCGCGGGTGGCGGCCGACGAGGGAATCGAGCGGCTCTACGAGTGGCTGAGCGCCGAGAGGGGCGCGGGCAGCCGGTCCGAGGCCGCGCCGAGCGCGGTCTGATGCCGCGCGCCGCGGTCATCCGCGAGAGCGGCTCGGTCGAGCTGGTCGAGGTGCCGCTGCCGGAACCGGGCGAGGGTGAGGTGCGGCTGCGGCTCGAGGGCTCCGGCGTCTGCGGGTCCGACCTTCCCGTCTGGGCCGGGCGGCCGTGGTTCGAGTACCCGCAGCCGCCGGGCGCCCCCGGCCACGAGGGCTGGGGCGTCGTCGATGCAGTCGGCACCGGCGTCACCGGCCTCGGCGAAGGGGACCGGGTCGCCGGGCTCACCTACCGCGCCTACGCCGACTACGACCTCGCCCGTGCCGCCGAGCTCGTCCCGCTGTCCGAGGGGGCGGGACCGTTCCCCGGCGAGGCGCTCGGCTGCGCGGTGAACGTGGTCAAGCGCAGCGGCATCCGCGATGGCGACACCGTCGCCGTGGTCGGCGCCGGCTTCCTCGGCTGCGTCATCGTTCAGCTCGCCGCCGCCGCCGGGGCGCGGGTGCTGGCGGTCTCGCGGCGGCGCTCGGCGCTGGAGACGGCAGCCGCGATGGGCGCGGCGGAGACGATCGCGCTGGATGAGCCGGTGACCGAGCGGGTCGAGGAGCTGACCGGCGGCGAGCTCTGCGATGTGGTGATCGAGGCGGCCGGCGTGCAGGCGACCCTGGCCGTCGCCTCGACCTTGACCCGCACCCGCGGCCGCCTGGTCATCGCCGGCTTCCACCAGGACGGTCCGCGGCAGGTCGACATGCAGCTCTGGAACTGGCGTGGGCTTGACGTCGTCAATGCCCACGAGCGCGACCCGGGCGTCTACGTCGAAGGGATCCGGGAGGCGGTCGCCGCGGTGGAGGCCGGTCGCCTCGATCCTTCCCCCCTCTACACCCACCGCTTCGGCCTCGACCAGGTGGACGCGGCGCTCGACACCGCGGTCGAGCGGCCCGACGGCTTCATCAAGGCGCTGGTGATGGCATGACCGTGACCACGCTTCCGCGTCTCGGCTTCCTCGGCGTCGGCTGGATCGGCCGCCACCGGATGGAGGCGCTTGCGCGGGACGGGCTGGCGCGGGTGACGGCGGTCGCCGACCCTCGTGCGGAGGCGCTGGAGGCCGCCGGCGAGGTGGCGCCGCGGGCCGATCGGGCGGCCTCGCTGGAGGAGCTGCTCGAGCACGACCTGGACGGGATCGTGATCGCCACCCCCAGCGGCCTGCACGCCGAGCAGGCGGTGGCGGCGCTGGAGCGCGGCCTGGCGGTCTTCTGCCAGAAGCCCCTCGGCCGCGACAGGGAAGAGACCGGCCGGGTCCTGCGCGCGGCACGGGAGGCGGACCGGCTGCTGGCGGTCGATCTCTCCTACCGCCACGTCGAGGCGTTGCGGGCGGCACGGGCGGTGGTCGCCGCCGGCGAGATCGGCCGCCTCCATTCGCTCGACCTCGTCTTCCACAATGCCTACGGGCCGGACAAGCCCTGGTTTACGCAAGCGGAGCTCTCCGGCGGCGGTTGCCTGATCGACCTCGGCACCCACCTCGTCGACCTGGCGCTGTGGCTGACCGGCGCCGAGCAGGTCGGGGTCGAGACGGCGCGGACGCTCTCGCTCCACGGGCACGCGGTCGAGGACCAGGCAAGCGCCGAGCTGACGCTCGACGACGAGGTGCGGGCGCGGCTCGCCTGCTCCTGGTTCCAGCCCGCCGGCGGCGAGTGCGCCTTCGAGTGCACCGCCTGGGGCAGCGAGGGCGCCGTCAGCGTGCGCAACGTCGGCGGCTCCTTCTACGACTTTCGCGCCGAGCTGTGGCGGGGGACCTCGGCCGAGAAGCTGGCCGAGCCGCCGGACGCGTGGGGAGGCCGGGCGATCGGGGCCTGGACGGCCCGGCTCGCGACCGACCGCCGCTACGACCCCGCGGCCGACGAGCTCGAGCTGCTCGCCCGGACGATCGACGACGTTTATGCGGAGGCGGGGCGATGAAGGTCCTGATCGCCACCGACACCGTCGGCGGCGTCTTCACCTACACCAGCGAGCTCGGCGCCGAGCTGGAGGCGGGCGGCGACGAGGTCGTCGTCGCGACGATGGGGCCGGCGCCGCGCGAGGAGCAGCGGCGGCGGCTGCCGGCTCGGGTCCACGAGAGCGAATTCCGGCTCGAGTGGATGGAGGACCCGTGGGACGACGTCGCCGCCGCGGGCGAGTGGCTGCTCTCCCTCGCCGAGGAGGAGCGGCCCGACGTCGTCCACCTCTGCTCCTACGCCCACGGAGCCCTGCCCTTCGAGGCGCCCAAGGTGCTGGTCGCCCACTCCTGCGTCCTCTCCTGGTGGCGAGCGGTCCACGGCTGCCCAGCGCCGGCGGAGTGGGACCGATACCGGCAGGAGATGAGCAAGGGCCTGCGCGGCGCCGACGTCGTCGTCGCCCCGACCAGGGCGATGCTCGCCGAGGTCGAACGCGACCACGAGCTGCGGCCCGGCAGCGGCACCGTGATCAACAACGGCTCGTCCACCCCGCCGATGGGCCTGAAAGGGCCCTATATAGATCGAAATCGGCCCGTCGTCGGGGGGGAGCGCCCGCTCGTCGTCGGCTCGGGGCGCTTCTGGGACCCGGCGAAGAACCTGGCCGCCCTCGACGCCGCCGCCGAGGGCCTGGCCTGGCCGGTGGTGGTGGCCGGGGAGATGGGCGACGCGGCCCCCACCCACGCGCGGAGCGCCGGGCTCCTCGACCGGGCGGCGCTGGCGGAGCTTCGTCGCGGCGCGGCGATCTACGCCGCGCCGGCCGTCTACGAGCCCTTCGGCCTCGGCATCCTCGAGGCCGCCCGCGACCGCTGCGCCCTGGTCCTCGGCGACATTCCCTCGCTGCGCGAGCTGTGGGAGGGGGCGGCGGTCTTCGTCGACCCGCGCGACGAGCGCCGCCTGCGCTGGGCGCTCGAGGAGCTGATCGAAGACGGCACCCGGCGCGAGGAACTCGCCGCCCGCGCCCAGCGCCGCGCCGCCGGCTACGGCGTCGCCCGCAGCGCCCGCGCCTACCGCCGCCTCTACGACCGCCTGCGCAGCGTGGTCCACCAGGGGGTGGCGGCGTGAAGGTCGTCGTCTTCTCCCACTCGCTGGTCTCCGACTGGAACCACGGCAACGCCCACTTCCTCCGCGGCGTCGTCGCCGAGCTGCAGGAGCGAGGACACCAGGTGGTCGTCCTCGAACCGGGCGACGGCTGGAGCCGCGCCAACCTCGTCCGCGACCAGGGAGAGCAGCCGCTGCGGGAGTTCGAGCAGGTTTTCCCCGACCTCGCCGGCCGCGAGTACGACCCCGAGACGCTCGACCTCGACGTCGAGCTCGACGACGCCGACCTCGTCCTCGTCCACGAGTGGAACGACCCGGCCCTCGTCAGGCGGATCGGCGAGCACCGCGCCCGCCACGACGGCTACCGGCTGTTCTTCCACGACACCCATCACCGCGCGAGCACCGTTCCCGAGGAGATGGGCCGCTTCGACCTCTCCGACTACGATGGCGTCCTCGCCTACGGCGAGGTGATCCGGCAGATCTACCTCGAACGCGGCTGGGCGGCGCGCGCCTGGACCTGGCACGAGGCCGCCGATACCCGCGTCTTCCGTCCGCTCCCGACGATCGAGCCGGAAGCCGACCTGGTCTGGATCGGCAACTGGGGCGACGGCGAGCGCGGCGCCGAGCTGCGCGACTTCCTCCTGCGCCCCGCCCGCCAACTGCGGCTGCGGGGCTCGGTCCACGGCGTCCGCTACCCGCGCACGGCGCGGCTTCGCATCGCCCTCGCCGGACTGCGCTACCGCGGCTGGGTCGCCAACCACCGCGTCCCCGAACTCTTCGCCCGCCACCGGATGACGGTCCATGTCCCCCGCCGCCCATACGCGGAGGCCCTGCCGGGGATCCCGACGATCCGCCCCTTCGAGGCGCTGGCCTGCGGAATCCCGCTGATCTCGGCGCCCTGGGAGGACTGCGAGGGGCTGTTCCGGCCCGAGCAGGACTACCTCCTCGCCCGCGACGGGGCCGAGATGCGAGAGGCGATGCAGGCGATTCGCGAGTTCCCCGAGCTCGCCGAGAAGCTGCGACGCAGCGGGCTGGAGACGATCCGCGCTCGGCACACCTGCGCCCATCGGGTCGACGAGCTGCTGGCGATCGACGCCGAGCTGCGCGGCGCCGCGCAGCTGGAGGTGGCGGGATGAAGGTCGCCTTCTTCGGCTCCAGCCTCGTCTCCGCCTACTGGAACGGCGCCTGCACCTACTACCGCGGCATCGTCCGCGCGCTCGACGCCCGTGGCCACGAGGTCACCTTCTACGAACCCGACGCATTCGACCGCCAGGCGCACCGCGACATCGACGATCCCGATTGGGCGGAGGTGGTCGTCTACGAGCCGGGCGGCGAGCGGGCGCTGCGCGGGGTCGTCGAGCGGGCCGCCGACGCCGACGTGGTGGTCAAGGCGAGCGGCGTCGGCGTCGGCGACGCGGTGCTCGAGCGGGCGGTGGCCGAGCTCGAGGGCCCGGAGGTGCGGATCTTCTGGGACGTCGACGCGCCGGCGACCCTGGCGGCGATGGAGGCCGACCCGGAAAACCCGCTGCGGCAGCTGATCGGCCGCTACGACATCGTCCTCACCTACGGCGGCGGCCAGCCGGTGATCGACCGCTACGCCGCCCTCGGCGCCCGCGCCTGCGTCCCCGTCTACAACGCGCTCGACCCCGAGACCCACCACCCCAAGGCGGCCCGCGCAGAGCTCGCCTGCGACCTCGCCTTCCTCGGCAACCGCCTGCCCGACCGCGAGGCCCGGGTCGAGGAGTTCTTCTTCCGGGCGGTCGAGGCGCTGCCGCAGCGGTCCTTCCTGCTCGGCGGCAACGGCTGGGAGGAGCGGGTCGAGGCGCTGGCGAACCTGCGCTACCTCGGTCACGTCGCGCCCGGCGACCACAACGCCCTCAACCGCAGCGCCCTCGCCGTTCTCAACGTCAGCCGCGAGAGCATGGCGGCGAACGGCTGGTCGCCGGCGACGCGCGTGTTCGAGGCGGCGGGCGCGGGAGCCTGCCTGATCAGCGACAGGTGGGAGGGCATGGAGGACTTCCTCGCCCCGGGCGAAGAGGTGCTGGTCGCCCGCGACGGGAACGAGGTGGCGGCGCTGCTCGAGCGCCTCGACCCCACCAGCGCCAGGGCGATCGGCGAAGCGGCGCGCGAGCGGGTGCTCGCCGAGCACACCTACGACCGCCGCGCCGAGCAGGTCGAGAGGATCCTCGAAGGGGCGCCGGTCGGATGAAAATCGTCTTCCTCGGCCTCTCGATCACCTCCTCGTGGGGGAACGGGCACGCGACCAACTACCGCGCCCTGGTCCGGGAGCTGACCTCGCGCGGCCACGACGTCCTCTTCTGCGAGCGCGACGTCCCCTGGTACGCGGCGCAGCGCGACCTGCCCGAACCGCCTTGGGGCCGGACCTCGCTCTACGGTTCGCTGGAGCAGCTGGCCGAACGGCACGGCGAGGACGTCGCCGCCGCCGACCTCGTCGTCGCCGGCTCCTACGTGCCCGACGGCGTCGCCGTCTGCGACTGGGTGCTGGAGAACGCCGGCGGCACCACCGCCTTCTACGACATCGACACCCCGGTAACGCTCGGAAAGCTGCGGCGCGGCGAGCACGAGTACGTCTCCCCCGAGCTGGTCGGCCGCTTCGACCTCTACCTCTCCTTCACCGGCGGCCCCACTCTGCAGGTGCTGGAGGAGGAGTTCGGCGCCCGCCGGGCTGTCCCTTTCTACTGCCTCGTCGACCCCGAGGCCTACCGCCCGGTGGATGTGGAGAAGCGCTGGGACCTCGGCTACCTCGGCACCTACAGCGACGACCGCCAGCCGGTCCTGGAGCAGCTGCTGCTCGAGCCGGCGCGGTGGTCGCCGGTGGCGGACTTCGCCGTTGCCGGGCCGCGGTATCCGCAGCGGATCGAGTGGCCGCCCAACGTCGAGCGAATCGAGCACGTCGCCCCCGGCGAACATGCCTCGTTCTATTCCTCGCAGCGATTCACCCTCAACGTCACCAGGGCGGAGATGCGCGCGGCCGGCTGGTCGCCGAGCGTGCGCCTGTTCGAGGCGGCGGCCTGCGGGGTGCCGGTGATCAGCGATCGTTGGGAGGGGCTCGAGTGGCTCTTCACCCCGGACGAGGAGATCCTGATCGCCGACTCCACCACAGACGTTGTCGACTATCTCGCCGAGATCGGCGAGGAGGAAGCCCGCGAGATCGGTGGGCGGGCCCGCCGGCGGGTGCTCGCCGAGCACACCGCCGAGCGTCGCTGCGAGCTGCTCGAGGCAGAGGTCGCGGGAGTGATGGTCCGATGACGCTAGAGGTTCCCGGCGCGATCGCCGAGCTCGGGCCCTGGTTCCACAACCTGCACCTGCCCGACGGCCGCCAGACGGCACCCGAGCACCCGCTCGGCGACTTCCCCACCTTCAAGTGGGAGCAGATCGCCGGCGGGCTCCCCGCGGATCTGACCGGCGCCCGCGCCCTCGACATCGGCTGCAACGCCGGCTTCTACTCCTTCCAGCTCGCCGCCCGCGGCGCCGAGGTGCTGGCCCTCGACCTCGACGAGCACTACCTGCGGCAGGGCCGCTGGGCGGCGCGGCTCCTCGACCCCGAGGGCAGGGTCGAGTTCCGCCAGGGCTCGGTCTACGACCTGGTCGAGATCGAGGGGCGCTTCGACGTCGTCCTCTTCATGGGGGTCCTCTACCACCTCCGCTACCCGCTGCTCGCGCTCGACGTCGTCGCCGAGCGGGTCGGCGGCAAGCTCGTCCTGCAGACGCTGACGATGCCCGGCTCGGAGCCGCTCGCGACCCCCGTCGACGTCGAAATCGACGAGCGCAAGCGCCTGCTGGAGCCGGGCTGGCCGCGGGCGGCATTCGTCGAGCACCAGCTCGCCGGCGACCCGACCAACTGGTGGGCCCCCGACGCCGCCTGCGTCGAAGCGATGGCGCGCTCGGCCGGGCTGCGGGTGACGGAGCGGCCGGGCCACGAGATCTGGATCTGCGAGCGCGACGAGGCGAACGACCACGACCGCGATCTGCGGACGATCGAGCTGCAGGCCGCTACCCGCCGCTAGGCCGCAGCGCGCATCTGCTCCGGCAGCACCGCCGGGCCGAAGACCCGCTCCGACAGCTCCAGCACCGCCGGCGTCAGCAGGCGGTGGAAGCGCCGGTCGCCGAGGAAGTCGTGCCAGCGGCGCAGCACCGGCATCTCCTCGGCACGGCCGTCGTAGGCGGTGCCGTCGAAGGAGCTGCCGCCGGCAGCGGCGGGGACCTTGTGCGCGGCGCGGTCGTCGAACTCGAGCCCCAGGGCCGACGCCACCTCGCGGCGGTAGACGGCGCTTGTCACCCACTCGTTGTAGCTCACCGTCAGCCGCTCCTGGCGCAGATTGCGCCGCAGGCCGAGGAACTCGCACGCGTGCTGCGACCACACCCGCGAAACCAGCTCGTCCTCCAGCCAGCCGTAGCCGGAGGCGAGCCGGCTGGCGAAGAGGTTGCGCGGGTCGCGGAGGACGAGCAGGTCGACGCGCCGGGCCGACCTGCCGACCACCGCGTCGTGCCTGTCCTCGTTCTCGGGCTTCTTGAACGGGCCGAGGAAGGTGTCCTCGTAGCTGTGGATCAGCAGGTCCTTGCGGCTCAGCCGCCCCGCCCGCTCGGCCTCGATCTCGAAGCCCGGGTAGGACGCGCGCCAGCCGGGAAGCTCCGGCGTCCGCGGCCGCGCCGAGACGAAAGGGTTGCGACCGGGCTCGGCGCAGTTGAGGAAGCAGGTGCGTCCCGGCGACTGGGCGAGGATCCAGTTGATGATCGCGTGGTTGCCGCTGCGCGACATCCCGACGACCCTGATCTCGGTGCGGTTCACGTAGTCGAAAGGGGACATCCTCAGTCCCTACCCGAGGCCGCCCCGAGGCAAAGCAGCCGCCGGGTCAGCCGCCCGGCTCCGCCAGCCAGCGGAAGTAGACGCCGTAGCGCAGCGAGCCGCTGTGGTTGACGCCGCCGGAGTGCGGCAGGTCCGGCGTCATCATGATCGCGTCGCCCGGATCGGCCTCGACCGGCAGCGGCCCGTCGGCGGTCTCGACCAGGAGCCCGCCGTTGCCGCCCCGCCAGGGACTCAGCGGGACCCCCACTATCCGCAGGTAGGTCCGCCCCTCCGCCCAGGCCGGCTCCTGGTCGAGATGGAAGGTGATCTCCGGCTCCGGCCCCACGTGGGGAAACTGGAGGAGGATCTGGGGGTCGCAGATCCGCCCCGTCCGCCACTCCTCCGGCAGCGACTCGCCGAGGGCGAAGATCTCCTCCCGTTCCTTCAGGTGCGGGAACCAATGGGCTCCCCAGAGCCACTTGCTCAGCTCCTCCGCCGAGGCACCCCGTTCGAGCAGGTCGAGGTGCAGCAGCCGCAGCGCGGCATCGATCCGCTCCCGCGGAACGACACCCTTGGCGAGCTCGTAGGAACCGCTGACGGGCAGGGCGGACACGGGTGCATCCTATGCGGCCTCGAGGCGGCTGAACCCAGGGAGGAGGCGTGGGAGCGGCAGCCGTTTCGTGCGCCTCTGTCGAGCCTGTACCTTTGTTCTGCTCCCTGTTCGCACCGGAGCCGCGCCAACGCGCCGCGACCTTGCCAGCGTGACGCGATTGCATCCGGCTGGCGGCACGGTGCCTTGCCTGAACGGCAACGCACCGGGCAGCCGCCGAATCCCTCGTGCCGTGGAGGTTTCGCTTCTTCATCAACCGGGGAGGCGTTGGCCATGCGGACGATGGCTTTCACCTGGAGCCTGATCCTGATCGGCGGGATCGTCTACTTCTCGATCATCGGCCTGACCCATCACTGAGGGCCATGAAGCGGTTCGTCAAAGAGAACTCGCTCTCCCTCTTCTTCCTGGCGATCTTCCTGCTGGCGCTGCTCGGCCAGGCGATCTCCGGCCACAACCTCTACAACGAGGAGGCCCTCCAGCACGAAGAGAGCACGATCAGCTTCTGGCGCTACCTCTCCTCCTCGGATTTCGGGCAGGCCGTGATGGAGAACTGGCAGTCCGAGTACCTGCAGTTCGCGCTCTTCGGCCTCGTCACCGTCTGGCTGCTGCAGAAGGGCTCCTCGGAGTCGAAGGAGCTCGACAAGGCGGGAACCGAGTCAGACGAGGAGCAGAAGGTCGGCGAGCACGCCGAAGAGAACTCGCCAGGCTGGGCCAAGGTCGGCGGTCTGCGGACCGCGATCTACTCCAACAGCCTGATCATCGCGATGGCGCTGCTCTTCTTCGGCTCCTGGTTTGCCCAGTCGGTCACCGGCTGGACCGCCTTCAACCAGGAACAGCACGACCATGGCGACCCGCGCCTTTCGTGGTGGAGCTACGTCGGCAGCTCGGACTTCTGGCAGGCCACCTTCCAGAACTGGCAGTCGGAGTTCCTCGCGGTCGGCTCTTTCGCGGTGCTGGTCATCTACCTGCGCCAGCGTGGCTCACCGGAGTCGAAGCCGGTCGGCGCCCCGATCACCGATGCGACGGGGCAGGAGGGCTAGACGTTCTAAGCGACGGTCGCCTGCAGGAGAACGCCGGCGATGCCGCAGCCGAGCACGACGTAGAGCACGGTCAGTTTGCCGTGCCAGCGGTTCAGGGCGAGGAAGGCGACCACCGCGAGGACGGCGGTGTAGACGTCGACCACCGAGGTTTCGACGATTTCGACGGTGACGGCGGCGATCAGGCCGACGACCCCGGCCGCGACGCCGAGCAGGAATAGGTGCAGGCGCGGGTTCTCGGAGATCGCGACGAGCTGGCGG
The DNA here is from genome assembly GCA_035264245.1 of Solirubrobacterales bacterium. Classification (GTDB taxonomy): domain Bacteria; phylum Actinomycetota; class Thermoleophilia; order Solirubrobacterales; family 70-9; genus VAYN01. The sequence goes on along the minus strand of DATFQO010000041.1, from coordinate 30,726 downwards.
TGGAGGAAGATCGGGAAGACGAAGGCGGGGAGGAAGATGCCGAGCGTGATCACCAGCGCGCCGGCGAGGCCGCCCGCCAGGTAACCGACGAAGGTGGCGAAGATGATCAGCGGCGCCGGCAGGATGCCGCCGATCGCGAGCCCGTCGACGAACTGTTTGTCGGTCAGCCAGTGGTGCCCGTCGACGGCGCTGTCGTGCAGGAAGGGGATCACCGTGTAGGCGCCGCCGAAGGTCAGCAGCCCCGCCTTCAACCCCTCCCAGAAGATCGAGACGCCGAGGGAGAAGCTGATCGCGCCCAGGGCGACGAGGGCGATCCCGAGCGGGCCGACCGTGAACGATCCGGCGCGACCGACCCAAACGCGGGCGTTGCGCCACAGCTCGTAGGCGATCCCGCCGCTGAGCAGGATCAGCACGAAGCTCGCCCCCGCGAAGAGGGTCAGCGCGAACCCGGCGACGGCGATCAGGACCAGCGGCAGATCGGTGAGGAACGACTGGCCGAGCCGGACCACCGCCCGCGCCACCAGCGCCCCGACCGCCGCGCTGAGGCCGTAGAAGAGCGAGTGGAGATCGCTGGCGATGTTGGCCTCGACATACAGCGCCGAGAGCGCCAGCATCAGCAGGAAACCGGGCAGCATGAAGCCGAGGCCCGCCATGAAGCCGCCCAGCTTGCCGCCGCGCAGGCGGCCGAAGTAGACGCAGAGCTCGTGCGCCTCGGGGCCGGGGAGCACCTGGTAGACCGCGAGCTGCCGCTTGAAGGTCGGCTCGCTGATCCACGCTTCCTCGTCGACGCACTCGCGCTTGATCATCGCGATCTGGGCGGCCGGCCCGCCCCAGGCGAGGCAGCCGAACTCGAGGAAGCGGATGAAGATTTCCCTGGGCGATTCGGGGTGCTCGATGGGATCGCGCGGAGTCAAGGCGCGAGATTGTCCACGTTTTCAGTCAGGAATAGACCCCTGCCTCAGCGATTTTCCGCCCGCATCCCCCATTTGGCGTAGATTGACTGCAGCAGAGTAATCGAGGAGTATCGATATAGATAACCGAGAGGACGCTGAGCATGGGGATGGGACGCTTCGAGAACGGCCGGTTCGACCTTGTCGTGGTCGCCAACTTCGGGATGACCGCGACCGACGTCGCCCAGTGGCGCCGCAGCTTCGCCAAAGCGTCGGAGCTGCTCTTCGATGCCACCGAAGGCCAGATGCAGTACGGCCGGATCTTCGTCTGCGACGACTCGATCGGGATCGACGCCGCCGAGGTCATCCTGCACGCCAGCGGCGACCCGAGCTACGGCACCTGGGGTCTGTTCGGCCAGCCGGGCCAGGCGCTGCACCTGATGCCCTACGTCAAGTTCCAGGTGCTCACGCACCTGCACGAGATGGGCCACCACGTCTGGGCGCTCGGCGAGGAGTACGCGGGCGACGCGGTCCTGGAGGACATCGACACCTCGGTCACCCCGGCCGACTTCAAGACCATCCCCCTGGTCAGCAGCAGCTACGCGACCGGTGCGCTGGTCGGCAACGACGCGATCCTCAAGTTCGGGTCCTTGCTCGAGCGCCACCGGATCGTCGCCAACACGCCGTCGTCGGTGACCGTCGACGTCGCCTTCTCGCAGTCGCCGGTCAACGACTCCGACGCTCGCGTCCAGTACCAGTTCCCGGCCGAGTGCGCGACGGGCGCAGGCCCCGACTTCTGCATCATGGAGAACAGCCGCGGCGCCGCTGGCACGCTCAGCCCGACGGGCACCTGGACGCCGGCCGCCGATCCGGTCACCGAGTTCTGCACCGACAGCAACCACGATCCCGACGGCAACACCCAGCAGGAGATCCGCAACCACGACTCGTGCTGGGAGACGATCATCTCGCGCCCCGGCTTCACCGCTTCGACCGCGCCCGACCCCGCGGCGCCCGGTCCTTCGGCAGGCTCGACCGCGCCCGACTGGATCGTCCTCGACAAGCAGCTGCGTTTCTCGGTCGTCGTCGACCGCTCGGGCTCGATGGCGGCGGGGCACCGCATGGAGGACGCCCAGCACGGTGCCGTCTACTGGCTGGAGTACTGCTCGGCGGGCACCGACCTGCTGTCGGTGGTGGCCTACGACGACCAGGTCGACACGGTGCTCACCCAGACCCAAATCTCGGCGCTAGGCGGCCTCGGCGGCACGACGTCGGCGATCGATGCGCTGACGCCGCGCGGCGCCACCAACATCCGCGACGCGCTGTTCCGCGCCCGCGACCAGATCGAGTCGCTGCCCACGCGTGCAGCCGCCCAGGTCGTGCTGCTGCTCACCGACGGCATCCACAACTTCCCGGCGGGGTCGTCGGCACTGGAGGCGCTCGGCGACCTCCAGGAGGGAGGCATCCGCGTCTACACGCTCGGCGTCGGCACGCGGAGTCAAATCGACATGGGAACGCTGGACGCGCTGGCCGCCGGCACCGGCGGACGCTCCTACTCCGTCGGCGACGACCAGCCGGCGCTGATCGAGACCAAGATGGTGGAGATCAACGCCGAGGTCCGCGGAGGGATCATCACCACCGAGCCGGTGCTCTTCCCGGACAGCCGCCCGAGCGCGGTCGACAAGGTCATCGGCCGCTCGCGCGAGCCGGTCGACCCGCGCGAGCGCCCGCCGCTGGAGAGTCTGCTGAAGGCGGCGCGCATCTCCGATCTCACGCAGCTTCGCCCGCGTGGCGAGCGGGCGCGGCACAGCCGTCTGGTCGCGTTCCCGGTCGAGGTCGAGCCCGCCGCCGACCGCGCCAGCTTCACGGTCAACCATCCCGGCGACGTCGACGTCTGGCTCTACCTCGTCGACCCCACGGGCACGGTTGTCGACACCACCCCCGGAGGCCCCGCGGTACAGGTCGCCAGCGCCGCGCCGCACGAGTTCATCGTCGTCGACCATCCGGACCCGGGCCGCTGGACGATCGTCGCCGTGCGCACCAAGCCGGGCTCGGAGTTCGAGGGCCACGTCGTCGCCGGGGGCGAGAACCGCAACCTGCAGGTCTTCGCCTCGGCGCCGGCGACCGGCGAGGCGGGCGCTCCGGTTCCGATCTCGGCCTCCGCGCGCTGGCGCCACGCGCTGACCGGTCTGCAGGTCCGCGCGGTCGTGACGTCGCCCAACGGCGCGCGCCGCACCGTGACCCTGCACGACGATCTTGCCGAGGGCGGCGGCAGCGGCGACTACGTCGGCGTCTTCACCCCTTTCCAGCATGGCCGCCACCAGGCGATCGTCACCGTGGTCGGTCGGCCCGGCGTGAGCCTGGCCGACCCCTATCGCCTGCTGGCGCACGCCGAGGACGATGCCGACGTCGTTGACACCGCGCTCGAGGTCCCGGCCTTCGTCCGCCGGGTGGTGGTCGTCTTCGAAGTCGGCGAGGCCGAGGGAGAGAAGCCGTGGCGCGAGAAGCCGTATGGCCGCGAGGGCCGGAAGCGACCGGTTGCGCTGCGATCGGCTCGGGGGAGCAAGCGCGCCGGCAAGCAATGAGGGTGGGCGTTGTGGAAGGTTGGCGGCGCACATGCTCAGCCCGCACCGACTACTCCTAGGGCTTCTTGGCGCGCTGATCCTGCTTGGCGCGGCGGCGCAGGTTGCCGGAGCGGCGCCGGCGGCGCAGGGGATGGGCTGGACCGTGATCGACCGCTACGGGGGCGATGCCAACGGTGACGGGAAGCTCGACGATCCGACGCCGCTGCAGCCGGCCGATCTCGACGTCTTCGCGGTGCGGGTGCTGCCCTCGGCCGCGGTCTGCGCGGAACTGGAGCGGGCCTCGTGGCGGGTCGACGGCGAGATCGCCGAACCCCGCGAGCTCGAACCCGGCTCCGGCTCCGGCTGCGGTGGGGTGTTCTCGGTCAGTGGGGAGGGGGAGCACACGATCAAGGCGCTGGCCAGGAACCGGGCCGAGGTCGCGCGGGTCGAGGTCGACGACAAGCTGATCATCGCCCTCGGTGACTCGGTCGCCTCCGGCGAGGGCAACCCCGCCGGCAGCGGCCCCGACCGCTGGCTCGACGCGCCCTGCCACCGTGGCGCCGCGGCCGGCTTCCAGCAGGCGGCGAACCAGCTCGGCAAGGTCGATCGCCGCCGCTCGATCACCTTCGTCAGCCTCGCCTGCTCGGGCGCCCGGATCGACGCCGGCCTGCTGGGGAGCTATGACGGCATCGAGCCGCGGCCGGGGGCGGCTACCTACCTGCCCCAGGTCGACCGCCTGCGCGAACTCGGCACCGCCCGCCGCGCCGGTGAGGACGACGGGCCGGGGGTGGACGCGGTGCTGCTCAGCGTCGGCGCCAACGACGTCCGCTTCTCCAGCGTGGTCAAGAAGTGCGCCCTGCCGGGTGACTGCCGGGAGGGGGTCAAAGCGGGGGTGGAGCAGCGGGTGGCCTCGCTGGGCGCTCGCTACGGAGAGCTCGGCGGCGCTCTCGCCGAGGCCGCGCCCGCGACCCCGGTCCTGATCACCGAATACTTCGACCCGACCCACGACGAGTTCGGCCGCTTCTGCAAGGACGGCCCCGGGCTGACCACCGACGCGGAGGCGCAGTGGGCCTACGAGGAATTGCTGCGGCCGCTGAACCGGCAGATCAGGACGGCCGCCGACGTCAACGGCTGGCGGCCGATCGGCGGGATCGCCGCGGACTTCGAACACCACGGCTACTGCGCCAGGGAAAGGCGCTGGATCCGGACCCTGCCCGAGGCGCTGGCGATGGACAACCCGGCCGGCACCCTGCATCCCAACGAAGAGGGGCACAAGGCGATCGCCCGCCGGGTGGCCGGCCCGCTGGCGGCGCTGCTCGACTTCCAGGCACCGGCGCCGCCGCCGGAAGCCGAAGCGGAGGAGGGGCTGCCGAACCTGGGGGAGATCGGCCAGGGCGTGGCGACGGCCGTCTTCGCGCCGCAGCCGGCGATCGCCGCGAAGCTGCTCTCGCCGGACCTGGACTCGACCTGGCGCCAGGTGCTGGCCCTCTGGCTGCTGCTGCCGCTGCTGATCGCCCTGGCGTGGCTTGCCTGGCGGGCGCTGATGCTGCTGCGCGCGACCTGGCCACCGGACCCGGCCGGCCGCCGCCAGCCGCCGCGGCTCCGCGGCCGCGGCACCCAGCTCTCGGTCCGCCAGCTGCTGCTGATCGGCGTCGGCGTCGCCGTTCTGCTCGCGGCGATGATCGTCCTCGCCGGGCTGGCCGGCCGGGCGATCCTCTGGCTGCGGTTCTGGTGCGCCGGGCTGCCCGCCGACCAGGCGGCCGACGCGGTCTCCGGCGGCGAACTGGTCTCCACCGGCTCGGTCGCGCTGGTGATCTTCCTCGGCCTCGGCCTGGCGGCGGCCGCGATCGCCTGGCTGCTCGACGGCAACGGCCGGGAGGTGCGGACGACGCGGCGCGGCCTGGTCGCGATCGGCCTGGTCGAGGTGATCGCCGCGATCTGGATCGGCGACTTCCGCTCCGACCAGGCCCTGCGGCTGCTGATCGGGGTCGTGGTCGCGGCGCTCCTGCTGCACTACCTGGTCGACCGCGGGCTGGAGTGGCGGGAGGGGCGGCGAAAGCGCCGCGCCGAGCGGGCGGGGCCGGCCAAACCGCTGGGGGAGGAAGTCTGGGGCGACCTCAAGGCCTGGGCCTGGAGGTTCGTCAGGAGCGAGGTGCCGTGGGCCCTCCGGCTCTTCCAGCTGCTGCCGTTCCTGCTGCTCGCCGTCGCGCTCTACCTGTCGAAGTCGACCGAAGGCTTCGACCGCGTCTTCGTCCTCGTCGCCTACCTGGCCGCGGCGCTGCTGTTCGCCGCGCCCGGCGGGCTCGCCGCCCCGGGGGTGCGATGGAGGGACCCCGAAGTCCGGGCGCTGACAGTGCCCCGTGTCGCCCTGGCCTCGGTCGGCTTCGCGATCGTCGTCGTCCTCCTCGCCCGTGACGAGCTCTGGCTGGCGGGCGTCGCCGCCACGGCGGTCCTGCTCGGGCTGCTCTGCCTGGCGGTCGCGGCCGCCTCGGGCGAGTGGTTCGCCCCCTACGGGCTTGCGGTGCTCGTCTCGGTCCCGCTCTTCGCCGGCGCCGCCGCCTTCCTCCACGGCCTCGACTCGCCCGAACTGCAGCCGGTCGCGATCGTCCTCGACGACGGCGAGGCGGTCTGCGGCGCCTTCGTCGGCGAAAGCGACGACCAGCTGTGGGTCGCGCGGGTCGTCCTCGACGAGCGGGCCGGCGTGCACCGGCCGCGGCGCGGCGCGATCGCGCCGATCGACGCCGACCGGGTCGCGGCGAAGGCGCTGGGCCCGCTGGAGCCGGTGGACCTGCTCGAGCCCCGCGCGCTGCGCCTGCGCAACCAGCTGCTCGACGACCGCGGCGACGGCGACCCGCGCAAGCGCGCCCCCAGCTGCAGTCCCTCGCCCGAGATGAGGGCGGCGATGGCCGAGAAGGACGCGCCCGGTGCCGGCGCCTGGCAGCGCCAGCTCGCCGAGGAATACCAGCCGGAGCTGGTGGTCGACCGCAAGGACGGTTTCTGGCCGATCCCGGTCGCCACCCTGTTCTCGATCCGCGACCGACGCGCCTCGATCTGCCGGCGCGTCGCGGCCGGCGGCGACGGCTGCCTGCGGCTGGGGACGCCGGGCCAGTTCCCCTGGCTGGGCGGCGAAGGCGAGTCGCTCGAGTACCCGGCCGCCGACAACGACCCCGACGAGCAGCACGACCAGATGGTCGCCGCGCTGGGGTCGGCGGACCCCGAGGCGAGCGCGGCCGAGTACTACCTGGTCGACCGCGAGGAGGATGGCAAGGGCCCGATCTCGATCCAGTACTGGTTCTTCTATCCCTTCAACTACCAGCCGGTCGGCGGCGGACTGGCCGAGGGCGGCTTCCACGAGGGGGACTTCGAGTCGGTCGGGGTGCTGCTCTCGGCGGCCGGCGAGCCGCGCTACGTGTGGATGAACCGCCACGACAAGGAGGGGCGGGCCTTCCCCTGGGAAGACGAGGCGCTGAGCCGCCCCGACGGGCATCCGCGCGTCTTCGCCGCCCGCGGCAGCCACGCCACCTACGAGAACTGCGAAGGCCAGGTCCGGCCGCTGGACGTGAAGGGGCTGATCGACGACCACCCGACCTGCGACGCCGTGCGCCAGCTGCACCTGCTGCCCGAGGTGACGCCGCTGATCGACCTCTCGCGGGTCGGCTGGGCCTGCTGGCACGGGCTCTTCGGCCATCGCAACGGCGGCGTCGGCGTCTACGAAGGCAGCAACAAGTTCCTCATCGCCGACGCGCCGAAGAGCCCGCTCTGGCAGCAGAAGTTCGGCGGCGAGGAAGTCGAACCGTGCCGCGGCCTCGAGGATCCCGGCGGCCGCGACGGCCTCGGCGAAGAAACGGTCGAGGAGAAGACCGGCGTGCCCGCCGCCCTGCGGCGCGGCGCCAGCCACCTGGAGAAGGCGATCGACGACTGCTCGGACTGGGAAAAGCCGGCGACCAGCGGCATCTACATGGTCGTCTGCGACGAGGCCACGCTGGATCGCTACGTCGCCGGCGGGCTGGAAGAAACCGGCGGGGCGGGGGTGAGGATCGAAGCGCTCGACGCCGACGAAGCGGCGTCCGGGCCGGTCTCGGTGCCGGCGGTGCGGCGCAACCGCAGCGGGACTTACCTCGATGATTGGCAGATCTCCGCCGCCCAGCCGGTCGAAGCCTCCGTCTTCGCCTCCTGTCCGAGCGGCGACACGGTCGTCGTCGCCCGCTTCGAAGACGTCCCGATCGAATTCGGGGCGAGGCTGACGATCGACGATCACGCTCCCGGCGGCTCCTGGGTGCTGCGGGACAGCGACGGCGCCCCGGTGAGCGAAGCGGTCCCCTTCACGACCAAGGCGAAGGACGGGCTGCTGGTGCCGAAGGCCCCGGTCCCCGGTGCCTACCTGCCCTGCCGGCGCTGATCCGGGTAGAAGTCCTGGCATGAGCGCCGGGTATGAGGTCGTCGAGCTGGCTCGGGATGAGATCGACCGGGTCGCGCCCCTGTTCGAGGGGCTGGTCGAGTTCCACCGCGAGGTGGTCGAGGGCGCCTGGCCGGTGCGCGACCAGGAGGCCGCCTGGGCGATCCGCCGGCGCCAATACGAGCAGTGGCTGGGGGAGGGAAGCGCGCGGATGCTCGTCGCGGTGCCGGCAGGGGACCCGGCCGCCGCGCCGCTTGGCTATGCCGTCCTCAGCGTCAAGCCTTCGATGGCGAGCTGGGACGTCGGCGAGCGGGTCGGCGAGATCGAGACCCTGGCGGTGGCCGAGGAGGCGAGGGGCGCCGGGATCGGGACGATGCTGATCGAGGCCTGCCGCGCGCGGCTGCGCGCCGACGGCGTCAGCCACTGGGCGGTGGGGGTGGTCGAGGCCAACCGCGACGCGACGCGCCTCTACGAGCGGGCCGGCTTCCGGCCCTACTACCGGGAGCTGCTGGGCGAGGTGTAGCCCTCGAGCGTGGCGGCGGCAGCCGGCGCGGCGGGGCAGATCTCGAGCCCGTCGGCGAGGGCGAAGAAGGCGACGGCGAAGGGGCTGTTGACAGTCTCCTGGCGCAGGCGTCCCCAGTCGATCTGCTCGCGCAGCGAGCGGGTGATCAGGATCAGGTCTCCGTAGTCGGCGCTGTGCTCGTCGAGCGCCATCAGCTTGGTGATCAGGATGTCGTTCAGGTCCATCACCCGGACCCCCATCGCCATCACGCTCAGCTCCTCGCCGCGGGCGATCACCTCGTCGTCGATCAGCATCCCCGAGGGTTCGAAGATCAGGTCGATCAGGATCTCGCCGTCCCACGCCTTCAGCAGCCACTGCTCGGGCGGAGTCTCGGGCCGCATCCCGGCCTCGGCCAGCGCTTGCTGGGCCCGCCCGGCGTCCTCGCGCTTGACCATCAGGTCGATGTCGTTGCTGGAGGGGGGACCGCCGCGCGCCCAGCAGCCGAGCCCGCCGCCCAGCAGGTAGGGGACGTCCCGCTGGTCGAGGGCGGCGACCGACCGCTTGAGGCTGTCGGTCAGCTCCTCGGCGACCTCGCTCTTGCCCAGGTTCTCCGCCACGCACCTTTCGGTGCCCAATCCGCGGCTCCGATAAACGCCGGGCCGGTCGGGTAGGGGAGCGGCGTGCCTTCTTCAACCGGACCCGCGCGGCTGCGGATCGCGGCCACCGGCGACATCCACTGCCGGGACTCCAACCGCGAGGCGGTGGTCGCCTCGTTCGCCGCGCTCGGCGACGACGTCGACCTCGTCCTCGTCGCCGGCGACCTGACCAGCCACGGTCGGCTCGACGAGGCGGAAATCCTCTGCGAGGCGGCGGCGGCGACCGCGGCGCCGGTCTACGCGGTGCTCGGCAACCACGACTGGCACGCCGACGAGGCCGAGGCGATGCTGCGGCGGCTGGGGGAGGGGGGCGTGCGGATGCTCGACCGCGGCACCGCCGTATGCCAGGTCGGCGAGGTCGAGGTCGGGATCGTCGGCGTCAAGGGGTTCGTCGGCGGCTTCGCGCCGCGCCACCTGCCCGACTTCGGCGAGCCTTCCCTGCGCGCGGTCTACGCCGAGGCGACCGCCGAAGTCGAGGCGCTCGACCAGGGCCTGCGCGAGGTCGCGACCTGCCCGCTGCGGATCGTCCTCCTCCACTACTCGCCGGCGGAAGAAACGCTGGAGGGGGAGCCGCGGGAGATCTGGGTCTTCCTCGGCTCCGACCGGCTGGCGGCGCCGATCCTCAAGCACGGCCCCGATCTCGTCCTCCACGGCCACGCCCACGCCGGCTCGCCGGACGGGACGATCGGCGAGACCCCAGTCCACAACGTCTCCCAGCCGGTGCTGGGGACCGACTTCCGCATCTTCGAGCTCGACGCGAGCCACGCGCACAGCCCGATTCCCTAGCGCTTCGGTTCGAGGCCGATCAGGTCGTAGTAGCCGATCAGGTAGAGGCGCATGCCGTCGGAGACCATCGGCGTGTAGCCGGCATCATCGAGGTGGAAGGTGCGCTTGTGGGTGCGGACGTCGAGGCCGGTCGTCTCCTGGGTCTCGAAGCTCGAGGTGTAGACGGTGTGGCCGATGACGGTCGCGGTGCCGGGGATCGGGCCACCGACGTCGTAGTGCCAGCGCGCCTTGCCGGTGCGCGCGTCGAGGGCGAAGAAGCGGCCGTTTTCGGCGCCGATGTAGACGGTGGGCGGGGTGCCGGGGACCTGGGCGACGGCGGGCGAGCCGTAGACGTAGTCGCCGGTGTCGAAGTGCCACTCGACCTTGCCGGTCTTCTCGTCGAAGGCGTAGACGGTGCCGTCGTCGCGGGCGGCGTAGACGTTGCCGAAGGCGATCGCGGGGGAGGAGAAGAAGCCGCCGTGGCCGAAGGGGGGCACCTTGCTCGTGTTGCTGCGCCAGATGGGCTTGCCGTTCTTCGCGTCGAGCGCGAACATGCTGCTCTGGTAGTCGGCGAAGAAGACCTTGCCGTCGTCGTAGCTGGGGCTGGCTTTGATCGCCCCGGGGGCGTTGAAGCTCCACAGCGTCTTGCCGCTGGCGGCGTCGAGGGCGAGGAGGTTGGTGGTATCGGTGCCGAGGTAGAGATTGCCGTCGACCGCCAGCGGTGAGGATTCGAGGTGCGCGTCGAACTTGCGGACCCAGACCTTCTTCCCGGTCGCGGCATCGCCGGCGGCGAGATGGCCGGTGAGGAAGGCGCCGTAGATGCGGCCCTCGTAATAGACCGGCGCGGTGACGAAATTCGGCTTCCCCTTGTCGCTGGGCCGGATGTTCAGTTCCCAAAGCACCTTGCGGTCGCTGAGCCGCACCGCTTTGCCATTGCCGTACTTGTTGATCACGTAGGCGATCCCGTCGTGGACCGCGGGTGGGAACTCGATCAACGCATGCGTGTTGATCGACCAGTCCTGCTTCAGCGGCGGATCGAGCGCCTTTCGATCAGCGGCGAGGTAGTGCGTCCGCTGCGGCACCCGACCGAACAGCGGCCAGTCGGTGTAATCCGACCCGGTGGCGACTTCGGAAGCCGAGGCCCCGGTTTCGGTCTCGTCCGAGCTGCCGCAGCCGGCGACGAGGAGAGCAAGGATCAGAGCAAGCAAAGCTGCGGCGCGCATCGAGGCTCTCATCGGCAGGCAGATACCTGCCCTTGAAGGAGAGCGGCGGACGGGACTCGAACCCGCGTCATCGCCTTGGAAGGGCGAGGCTCTACCGTTGAGCTACCGCCGCGCGGAGGAAGCCGCCCCGCTTCGCGGTGCGGCGTCGATGACAGTTTGCACAAACGACCTCGCACTTTGCAATCTCGTTGAGCACGTCGGCCCAGTTGCGGTCCGTCAGACCCTTCGAAATCCCAAACTTCTTGTCTCGCAGGTGGTCGAACTCGAGGACGACCGGATCGTCCTCTCCGCAGTCGGCGCAGGGATGCTCCCGCAGGAAAGCGACGAGATATTGGGTCCGTTCTTCGACCATCGCTTTCTTCCGCTGCCCGGCGAGGGCGATGTAGCGCTTCTTGTTCGCCAGATAGTGCTCGCGATGCTAGGCCGACCGGCAGGGCCGGCAGTAGTTATCGAGTTGCCCACGCGCCCGCCTCCGCCAGGCAAATTCCTCTGCTGGCTTCTTCCTTTTGCAGCGCTCACACCGCCTCATGACCGCAGCATACGAAGGCGAACAGACGTTCCCATAGGCACCGCGCCCGCCAATCCGTCAAAATGAAATCCCACGGGGAGTGGCGCAGTCTGGTAGCGCACTCGGCTGGGGGCCGAGCGGTCGCAGGTTCAAATCCTGTCTCCCCGATCTGAAAATCTGCGGGGCGGTGCGTGGGGAAGCGCATCGCCCCGTCTTTCGTTCGTGCCTGTGCGGAGCGGTTCGCGGGGATCAGTGACGCAAGTGTGACGCAAGGACACCGGCCGCGAGTGACGCACTCGGCGGGAGAATCCAACATCGGGCGCCGGTCCACCTAGGCCGCTCCGGTCTCGCGTTCGCGATGGTTGCGAACCTCGATTAGGGCCGTCCATTGAAGTTGCCGAACCCGGTCGATATGGCAGCGGAGTTCGTCCGCCAGTTCGGACAGCTTCATGCCTTCCCGCCGCATCCGTAGGACGTGCTGTTGGCGAGGATGGAGAATCGCTAACTCGGATGGGTGGACCTCCCTGACTGAGGGCAGGGAGAGCTTTGGAATCTTCATGGGTGGGTTTGGTCGAACACCGATCCGGCGGCGGTGCGGACGGCCGCTATCTCGTCTAGGTCCGCCTGCACTTCCTCGGCATCGGGCCGCCTCGACTCGTGCAGGTTCACCGCCTGTTCCTCCATGCGCATCAGGATTCGGCGAAGCTCGGAATCGGGGAGGGTTAAGACGGTCGGGCCGACCGTCTTCTGTTGCCAGCCCAGCCCGCCGTCCAGAATGAGGCGCAGGCCGTCCGTGATCTTGCGACCGAGCCTGTAACACGCCTCCTCTTCGCCCACGCCCATAGCGTGCTCAAGGTCCCCGAACAGGGTGAAGTCCGCCGTAATCTGCGCGTAGACGGCATCCCGTTCATTCGACTGGAGAGTGACGGCCATCAGGGATACCCCGGCAGAAGCTCGGCATCCTTCAGGACGGCAACGTGGTACGCGATCTTGGCTGGCTTAGCGTCCTCCGCCTTCAGGTCGGGGAACTCGGTAAGCAGGTCGGCCGCCAGTACGTCGACCTTCAGCGACCGTAGCCGGTTGCAGTTGAACAGCTTCAGAATCATCTTGCGGACCGGGTGCTGTGCGGCCTGTGTCTGGTCGCCTTCGATCCGATTGCGGTCGCGTCCGTGGCGTGGCCTGGGTTCTTCGTCCCCCTAGTTGGGTCGGTCGGTTTCGCCCAGCCGGACCCGTCACTTCTTCTTCCCCTTGCTCCGTGACTTCTTCAACTTGCCGCCGCCCCGCTTCCCCTGGCGCTGACCGTCCGAGACTTCATCCGGCGTCGGCGATGGGTAGGCGGCGACGGCAAACGTTCCGGTAATGCAGTCCTTGTCTTTGCTTTCGCCGTTGGCGCGGCGCTGGATCGTTTCCTCTTGAAGTTGGTTCTGGAAGTCGATGATCCAGCGGACGCCTTGCATTAGTTCCTCATAAGCCTTCGCATCGAGCAGACGCGGAATCCAATACAGGGTCGCGTCCTCGCGGGTGAACATCTTTCCCGTCTCGATAGCCTCGCTAGTGCGGCCGTTGAAGTCCTGCAAGATCGCCCCGGCGACCCCCGGCCTCAGCTTGTCCTCCACGTCTGCCCAATCCGCATCCGAGATGAAGCCGTTCCGAGTCGCCCGGTAGAGCTTGCGCTTGGCCGCGTCCTTCACAGAGGTTTCCTCGACTAGCTCCAGAAACCCCGCACGGCGCAGGACGCGGAAGTGGTAGGTAGCCGTGCTGTACGGGATTCCGGTCTCGGCGGAAAACTCAATCGTGCTGATGGCTCGCACCATCGCCGTAGACAGAATCTGCACGCGCAGGGGGTCGCGGGTGACGATGTGAATGTTCGGCTGAATCAGCCCCCGCGCGGCGTGCCGTGCTTCGGCGTCGCCGTTCCCCCTGGGGGTGGGAGTTGGGATTTCGATTGGGAAGCGCCTGGCCGGCGGCGACTACCCGACCGGCTACCCGCTGGCGGTCACATCGACCCTTACGCTGTTCGGTCCCTCTATTGCCGTCATCCCTTTGAGTAGTTAAGCAACCTCAGAACTGGCGACTTGCGCAAAACGCTAAAGGTGGTTGACGCATTGTCTACCTGTCGCGCATTGTTGGAGGCGTTGTTGAAGGCGGGCCGTACCGGAATGCGGCCCGTCGCGCTATGCGCGAGAGGGGGTGATGCAGATGGCCGCTATCAAGGTCAGGCGGGCAGTCCCGTCTATTCACATCATGAAGTCCGCCTAGCGGCAACGGGGGACCGGGACCACGCTGACCCCGGTCCCCGCGCGTTGTTGAAGAAGCCGGACTAACGCCCGCCGCCCTTGATCGTGGAGGCCGGAATACCTCCAGGCGGCGGTCGTTGGGGTGACGCGGTCCGACTAGTGGAGCGAAGGTACAACCGACGCGCTAAAGCACTTTGGCGCGTGGGGTGTAGAACCCTCACAGGATCGGAGTTGCGGTCGCGCTTCGGCTGCATTCGCGCGAAAGGGCGAGGGGTCAGGCGGCCGTACGAGACTCGGGCCAGGCTCCCGACTGGACCCGCTCGTAAAGCGTGTCGGGGGCGAGGTCGGCGCCTCCGGGCCAGACGACGGTTCCGGTCTCCGGATCGGTTTCAACCCTGGCAAATCCCTTGGGGGTGCGGGCGTCTTCGAAGACTGGGCCGCGCATGCGGTCCAGGACCTCGACCTCTCCACTCAGCCCGTCGGCAAAGGTCAGCCGAAGGACGCCGTGGCGGACGACCTCTGCGGCGGTGATATCAGGGGTTAGGCCGTTCATCTCAAAGGCTCGATATCCAAAAGTGTCTCACCGGCGCGGGCTCGGCGCCAGTTCTCTTCCAATTCTTCCTGATGGAGCTCTGCCCAGGCGAGGACGAATCGCAGTTGGCGGCGATTGAGGTTGCTGTCCATGACCTCCAGATTGTCGATTCGCACCTTTGCTTCTCCTTCGGCATGGCGAGCATGGAAGTGCGGGAAGCCGTGATCGTCGAAGAACATGACGATGGCTATCCCGAAGAAGCGGCTGATCGTCGGCATCCCTCAATCATGCCGACGGCATCGGCGGCTCGAATGCAGACCAAAACTTTCGCTTCAGAGCGTCGCTGGTTTCGTAAATGGCGCGCGTCGCGCCGGACGAAAGCGCTGAATTTCGCCGGCCCAACCTTTGGGGTGCTTGAATGCGGGAGTGCTTCGTCCACGTCGGTACCTCGGTCTTCTCCTGGTCGGCTGCTTCCTCTTCGTCTTGCCCGCGGCGACGAGCTTGGCGACCAGCCGCGTTGCCTACCCGGCGAAGCTCTCGGTCACCGGCGGCGTGACGATCACCACGGTCCACGACTTCACCAGCGATTGCGGACCGGGCCAAGCCTGGACGATCGAGGCCGAGGCCGAGGTCAACATTCACGGCCGGATCGAGGTCGAAGTCATCGGCAGCAAGCAGGTCCAGAGCACGGCGGCGATCACGTCCGGGGGTGCCGTCAACACGAACACCTCGAGTAACTTCCACGAGACCAACTACTGCCCGCCGGAGGAACCCGTCAGCCAGGATCCGCCGCCGGTCTGCAAACGGCACACGGGTGCCGGTGCCGCCAGCCTCTCTCTCGGCCGGGCGCCCTGGCTGGTGTCGCTCGGCATCGGTCGCAAGGGTGGCGGCGAACAGGACCAGAGCTGCATCGGCGCGCCGGTGATCGGCCCGAAGCCGACCCGGGCCCAGATCGAGGCGCTGCAATCGGATTACGAGGCGATTGTCCTGCCGCTCGACCTCAAGCCCAAGCAGTTCATGGGCCTGCGGGTCGGCAAGAAACTCTCGAGTCGCATCAAGGTGAACGGTCCCTGTAACCGAACCACCGCCACCGCTTCGACCTTCCGCGATGACGTCTGCACCGTCAGCGGCTCCTTTGCGGCCGTCGTCAAGCGACTGCCGGGCAAGGGCCGCGGCATCAACGTCGGCTGAGCCGCACCTCCCGTCTCCCTTAACCTCGCCGGGCGCGATGCTGTTCCTCTAACTTCGCCTGACCGAGATCGAGCGAGAGGAGCCCCGTGGACATCGAGTTCATCGCCAGCATGAGTGTCATTGCCGCCGAGCCGGCCGAGAGCCGGAAGTTGTTCGTCGAGGCGCTTGGGTTGCCGCTGCAGGCGGCCGACGGGGGCGAGTACTTCCACAGCGAGGAGATCGGCGGGGCCAAGCACTTCGGCGTCTGGCCTCTGGCCCAGGCGGCGCAGGCCTGCTTCGGGACCCCCGAGTGGCCCAGCGAGCGCACCGTGCCGCAGGCTTCGATCGAGTTCGAGGTGGCCGACGCCGCGGCGGTCGCCGCCGCCGCCGAGGAGCTGGAGGGGGAAGGCTTCGAGCTCCTGCACGGCGCCCGCGAAGAGCCCTGGGGGCAAACGGTCGCCCGGCTGCAGAGCGTCGACTCCCTGATCGTCGGCATCTCCTACGCGCCGTGGCTTCACCGCTGAAATCGCTGCGCCGGCTGACCGCGCTCGGCAGCCTGCCGACGGACAGCGAGGAGGAGCGGCTCCGCAAGTCGGTGCTGGTGCTGTCGTCGAGCCTGATGGCCACCCTCGCCTTCGTCTGGGTGGGGACCTACGCGGCACTCGGGCTCTGGCTCCCGGCGGCGATCCCCTTCGCCTACCAGCTCGCCTCGGCAACGAGCATCTACACCTTCTCCCGCACCCGTCGCTTCCACCTCTTCCGGGTCAGCCAGCTGCTGATGAGCCTCCTGCTTCCCTTCGCCCTGCAGTGGAGCCTCGGCGGCTTCGCCGCCTCCTCGGCGGTGGCGCTCTGGGCCTTCGCCTGTCCCGTCGGCGCCCTGCTGTTCATCGGCACCCGCCAGGCGGTGCCCTGGTTCCTCGCCTTCGTTGCCCTGGTCGTCTTCTCCGGCCTGATCGACCCCGCGCTCGCCGACGGCGCGCCCGAGATCCCCGAAGGCGTCGTCATCTCCTTCTTCGTGCTGAACGTGCTGGGCGTCTGCGTCACCGCCTACGTGCTGCTGCAGTACTTCGTCAGGGCGCGCGAGCGGGCCCTGGCCGAACTCGAGGTCGAGCGGGAAAAATCCGAGCGCCTCTTGCTGAACATCCTGCCGGCCTCGGTGGCGAGCCGGCTGAAGGAGTCCGACGAGGTGATCGCCGACGGCTACGACGCCGCCACGGTCCTGTTCGCGGACATCGTCGGCTTCACCCCGCTCGCGCAGGAGCTGGCGCCGGCCGAGACCGTCGCCCTGCTCGACCGGATCTTTGCCGGCTGGGACGCGCTCGCCGCTCGGTACGGCGTGGAGAAGATCAAGACGATCGGCGACGCCTACATGGTGGCTGCCGGCTTGCCCGGCAAGCGGGACGATCACGCCGAGGCGATCGCCGAGATGGCGCTGGAGATGGGGGCCGAGGCGGCCCGATGCGCGGGGGAGGGTGCCCCGCCGCTCGAGGTGCGGATCGGCATCGACAGCGGCCCCGTGGTCGCCGGCGTGATCGGCCGCGCCAAGTTCACCTACGACCTCTGGGGCGACACCGTCAACACGGCGAGCCGGATGGAGTCCCACGGCGTTGCCGGCTCGATCCAGGTGACCGAGCGCGCCTACGAACGACTGCGCGAGCGCTACGAGCTGCGCCCGCGGGGGCCGATCGAGGTGAAGGGCAAGGGACCGATGACGACCTACATGCTGCTCGGGAGACGTGGGTAAATCAGTAGCACATATCGTGCTACAGTGGTGGGGATGGCCCGCTCCCTTCACGTGCGTCTCGATGACAGCTCCGATGCTGCGCTCAGCATCGTGCGGGGAGGCGACGGGATGAGCGACTCCGAAGCGGTGCGAACCGCTCTTCGGGAGGCCGCTGCTCGGCGCCGAGCGCGCTCCTCCATCGCCGAAGAGGTGGGGCGGCTGATGGCCGACGAGGGAGATCGCAACGAGATGCGGCTCGTGCGCGAGCAGATGGCAGAGCTCGCACCCGATCCGCCCGACTGACGTGGTTCGTGGCGAGGTCTTCCGGCTGCCTTCACCGCGAGGAGCCCAGGGACACGAGCAGCGAGGAGTGCGCTACGCGGTTGTCGTTCAGGCCCATGAGTTCATGGCGCTGAGCACCACGCTTGTAGCGCCGACCTCGACCGCTGCGTTGCCGGCCACCTTTCGGCCGACGATCACGCTGGCTGATCTCGAAACGCGCGTCCTCGTCGAGCAGACCACCGTCGTCGATCCACAGCGCCTTGGCCGCTCTGCCGGCCGACTCGATGTCGACGAGATGCGAGCGATCGACGAGGCGCTCGCTCTGGTGCTGAGCCTCTGAGCCACGAGCGCGGCAGCGAGCGCCGGTGCAAGGGCTAGGCGCCGCCGCCCCGGTCCCCCTCGCCGATTTCGCGGGCGACCCGGGCGGGGTTGCCGTAGGCGACGACGCCGGTCGGGAGGTCGCGGGTGACGACCGAGCCGGCGCCGACGACCGTGTTCTCGCCGATCGAGACGCCGGGGCAGACGAGGACGCCGGCGCCCAGCCAGACGCCGTCGGCGATCCTCACCGGCAGCGCCTGCTCCCACGCCGCCCGGCGCGCGAGGGGATCGATCGGATGGGTGGCCGTGATCAGCTGCACCCCGGAGGCGATCGCGCACTCGTCGCCGACCGTGATCGGCGCCCCGTCGAGCATCGTGCAGTTGAAGTTGACGAAGGTGCGGGCGCCGATCCGGATCCCGTCGCCGAAGTCGCAGTAGAAGGGCGGCCGGATGGAGGTGTCTTCGCCGATCGCCGCCAGCAGCTCCGCGAGCGCCGCCGCCCGCTCCGCCGAGCGCTCGTAGGGAAGCGCGTTCAGCGCCGAGACCATCGCCTGCCGCTCGTCGAGCTCCCGGTTCAGCTCGGGGTCGTCGCCGGGATAGGGCTCGCCGGCGCGCATCAGCTCCTTCGCGGTCCGCACCGAAGGCATCGTAGTGAGGGTTGCCGGCAGCTACCGTTGGAGGAGTGCTCCGTCCCACCGACATGCTCTCGCTGATCCCCGGGGTGCCGCAGGGGCGGCCGCCGCAGGCCCGCGAGGTCGACGGCTTCTTCGCCGCCGACTCGACCCTGCGCCGCCTGCACCGCGAGCGGCTGGTGCTCTTCTCGGGGGTGCGGGCGCTGTTGATGCAGGCCTGCGACCCGCTCGCGGTCGTCGGCTTCCAGCGCCACTCGATCATCTTCGACGACCCGCAGCTGCGCCTGCAGCGCACCGACGAGTGGATGTCGCGGATCTACTTCGGGACCGCGGGCGAGGCCGAGGAGGCCGGGCAGACCGTCCAGGCAATGCACCGCCGGGTGAAAGGCAAGACCCCCGCCGACTACGGCCCGATCCCGAAGGGGACGCCCTACGACGCGACCGATCCCGAGCTGGGGCTCTGGGTCCTCGCCACCCTCGCCGACTCCGCCGTCGTCTACTACGAGCGCATCTTCGGCGGCCTCTCGCCCGAGGAACGCGAGCGTTACTGGAGCGAATACCGCCAGGTCGGCCAGTTGCTCGGCCTGCCGGGCGACTCGATGCCCGCCACCTACCTGGACCTGAAGGACTACGTCGACGGCCGCCTCACCGACGGCAGCCTCTGGATCTCCGAGGACCGCCGCAAGCAGGCCGAGCGGATGATCCTCGACCCGCCCTTCGAGGGCTTGACGCGGGCGGCGCTGATCCCCGTCACCGAGACGATCCGCCTCGTCTCCACCGGCCTCCTGCCGCCGGAGATCCGGCGCATGTTCGGCTTCTCCTGGGATCCCGGCCGCGAGGCCCTGCTGCGCTCCGCCCTCCTGCAGCTGCGGCTCGGCACCCGCTTCTGGCCCGATGCCGTCCGGCTCCATCCGGCGGCCCGCACCGCCGCCGGCGAGCGCTACGGCGCCCTGGCCCTATAGTCGTAAAGGGGAGGCCTTCGACAATGGCCCACAGGGGAAGGGGCTCGATGAAGGAGGAGAGCTTTGAGTTCTGCATCGATTCGTCAACTGATGACGACGGTCGTCGCCCTGGTCATAGCGCTGGCGTTGCCCGCGTTCGCCGCCGCCGCCCAGGAGGACCACTCCGACAACGGCCGGGGCAAGGTCGTCGACGTGATGACCCGCAACCTCTACCTTGGCGCTGACCTCGCGCCCGCGATCGGCGCCGAAGACCTGAACGAATTCGTCACCGCCAACGGCAAAATCCTGCGCGAAGTGACCGAAAACAACTTCCCGGTTCGGGCCCAGGGGCTGGCGCGGGAGATCCTCGCCGAGCAGCCCGACCTGGTCGGCCTGCAGGAGGTGGCGCTGTGGCGCACCGCGCCGCCGAGCCTGACTCCGGCCGTGAGCGGCGAACCGACCGCGACCACGGTCCGCTACGACTACCTGCAGCTGCTGGTCGAACAGCTGAACAAAGGTCCGGGACCGAACCGCTACGAAGTCGTCGTCGTCCAGAACGAGTTCGACCTCGAGGCCCCCGGCGACGAGAACCAGGTGGCGGGCGACGGTCCCAACCCGGCGATCGCCGACGCCGAGATCAACGGCCGGCTGACGATGCGCGACGTGATCCTCGCCAAGCGGGGCAGCGGCGTCGAGACCGCGCGGCCGCAATCGGCCAACTTCAAAACCCTGCTCCCGGTTCCGATCCTCGGCAAACCGCTGGCGATCAAACGCGGCTGGACCGCGGTCGACGCGCGGGTGCGCGGCAGCGGCTGGTTCCGCTTCGTCAACACCCACCTGGAGGCGTTCGACCCGGCCTTCCTGGTGCCGAGCATCCGCGCCCTGCAGGCGGCCGAGCTGGTCGCCCCCGGCGGCCCGGCTGACAGCACCCTGCCGGTCGTCCTCGTCGGCGACCTCAACTCCGACGACGACACCGTCGCGCCCGGTGACCAGCAGGCCTACCGGGTCCTGCTCGAAGCAGGGCTGGTCGAGCGCAGCACCAACGACCCGCTCAGCTGCTGCCTCGAGTCGAGCCTGCTGGCGGAAGGGGCGGGCGGCAGCGTCGCCGACTTCGACCACCAGGTCGACCACGTGATGACCGACGACCCGGCGGGCATCAAGCTCGAGCGCTCCGAGGTCACCGGCCTGCTGCCGGTCAACGGGTTCTGGGACTCCGACCACGCGGGCCTGTTCAGCGCCCTGCGGTTCGGGCGGTAGCCACACCTGCCGAGGGGCGGAGCCATCCGCCCCTCGGCATCTCGCCATGGAGCTGCGCGACGAGGCCGAGATCAGGCCCGCCGTCGAGGCCGCTCTCGAGCGCGAGCGGCAGCGGATCGCGCGGCTGCTCCCAGGGGCCGACGTCCAGCACATCGGCTCGACCGCGATCCCCGGCTCCCTCACCAAGGGCGACCTCGACATCCTGGTCCGCGTAGCCGGACGCGAGTTCGCCGCGGCGTCACCCGCGCTCTCCGAGATCTACGAGGTGCACCAGCCCGAGGAGTGGCAGGACGACTTCGCCAGCTTCGCCCTTTCGCCCGGTGGTGAGATCGCGGTAGGGGTGCAGCTGGTCGTCGAGGCGGGGGAGAGCGACCGCCTCTTTCTCGGCTTCCGCGACCTCCTGCGCTCTCACCCGGAGCTCCGTGACGCCTACAACCAGCTGAAGAACGCGCATCGTGACGACAGCGTGGACTCCTACCGCGAGGCCAAGGCCAAATTCATCGGCGAGGCGATGGGAGACCCGGGCGGCGACATGCCATTCTCCGGCTGATGTGGGTCCAACGCGCGATCCGCCTTCCCGCCCGCCCGCGGGGGTTCCATCTCGTCACCAACGAGGTGGTCGACGCCCTGCCGGAGGTGGAGGGGATCTCGGTCGGCCTGCTCCACTTGCTGATCCAGCACACCTCCGCTTCGCTGGCGCTGAACGAGGACGCCTCGTCGGACGTGCGGCGCGACTTCGAGAGCTGGTTCGACCAGGCGGTGCCCGAAGGCGCCCCCTACTGGACGCACACGCTGGAGGGCGAAGACGACATGCCGGCGCACGTCAAGGCCGCGCTGCTTGGTCCCTCCCTGACCTTGCCGATCGCCGGGGGCCGGCTGGCGCTCGGGACCTGGCAGGGCATCTACCTCTGCGAGCATCGCGACCACGCCGGCCCGCGCTCGCTGGTCGCCACCGCCTGGGGCGAGGGCGGTTAGGTGGCGGACGCAACACCCGCCAGTCGAATGGCTCCATATCTCTGTCTTGAAAGGAAGGCCGATTCATGCGTCTAGTTCCGCTTCGAGTCGGGATAAAACACCGACCAACAACCTCCGCTCAGAACCGACACCGACTCGCTGGAGAAGTGCCGTCGCCCGCATGAGATCGGGCACCTGGGAGTCGGGATTGATCCTGTAGATGTGTTTTGCCGCGCCTCGCCGCTGCACCCTGTCAATCTCTTTGATTGCCTTGTATTTAGTAATACACGGAAGTGGTACGAGGCAACATTCAGGTCGATCGCGTTGCTCGACCTTTCGGTAGCCGCGCTGAATGCTTTGGGGCTGCAAGTGCCCTCTGCTTTCAGGGTCCAAAGGATCCTCGTACGAACAGGGTGAGTGAGAGCCTTGGTAGAGACCCTCGCTGTCAGACGTATTCTCCGGCTTCGCCATCGCCACTTACCTTTACCCTTCCGAGTTCGAGGGTGGTTGCCATAGACAGCTGATTGCCGCAACCGCCCTAAATGGCGCTGCTGAAGTGGTCGTCTCTTCTTTAGGTCCCACCCTCAAGCCTCTCTACAGCCAGGATGTCGGACGGCCACATATATGGCCTTTTCGTCGCGGATCTCGCTTGGACACTCGGAAAGCACGATCTGATCCTCCTCTCGCTGGCCAAGCACTGCGATGGCATCGAGACCGGAGGCCTCGAGAGCCAATTCGATCTGCTCTCTAGTCCAATGCCGCTGTTTGTGAATGTGCGAAGCAACCCCTCGGCCAGATAGACGCGCTTCGAAGAGCCCTCCCATCTGGGTGCCCTTGGTCAGTCCGTGCCATTCCCAGCCCTTGGCAGCCATCTCTTCAGAGAGCCCGGAGGCGTAATCGTCTCGGAAGAGCGCGAGCGTGTTGGAGTCGAAGATCAGCAGGCCGCCGTGGGCGCTCAGGTTCCGGCTGACACCTTCGAAAACCTTCTCGAGGTCGCCGTCCTCGATCAGATAGTTGATGACGTCGTTGAGGAGCAGCACAAGTTGGAAGGATCCGGCGGCAAGCCCAGGTTCGGGACGGATCGCCGGAAGGGCGCGCGCGTCGAGATTGAGGAGGCGGACCGCCGATCCATATTTTCTCTTCGCCTCAGCGAGCATCCCCTCCGAAACGTCGCAGCCAATAATCCTCCAGCCGCGGGTTAGAAGCGGGTCAAAAGCTCGGCCGGTCCCGCACCCCACATCCAGCGCCCAGCCACCAGCGGCTAGCCCCAGCTTCTGGAGCTGAGGCAGAAGGATCTCGCCTAACCACAACTCGTAGTTGTTTTGCTCGTTCCATTCGTCGTAGATCGGCGCGTAGCGGTCGTAGGCGGTTCTTGCCGTTACGTCTTCCGACATTAGGAGGTGGTTCGCCGCCTCTTGGAGGCCTTCGGCATCTTGAAAAGCACGACCGAAGAAGAGACTGGGATGTCCTCCGTGTTCTCCCGCATCCTGCGGTCTGCGCTGCGGGTTGCGATCGCAGTCATTGCGTTCTCGAAGTCTCCCGCTGCCTCCATGGCTTCCTTGATGCCTTCTGGATCGAGGATCAGCGGGGTGCGAACGATCCAGAACTCCTCATCGAGCGCGACGATCGCTGCTCGCCGGGAGCAGGTGTAGTCATCGACGATGCCTTGCATGAATTCGTCAGTTAGCGCCTCCGCCATAGTCGGCTCGAGCTCGGCGAGTTCTCCCCACTCCTCCGTGTCGATCATGTGCTCGTCAGTAGCTCGGTAGAAGTGCTCGACGGCTCCCCTTACCTGCCGGTGTTTGACTTCCTCCACACATCCGAACTCTCTGAGTTTTCGGATGTGGTAGCTGACTTCTTTCAGATCGGCTTCTAGCTCCCGCGACGCCTCCGCCGGGCTAAGGGGGCCGCGGTCGCGAATCAGCCTGAACACCTCCGCTCGGAGCGGATGCGACATCGACTTCATCCGGTTTTGGGTCGCCTGTCGGCGCTGCGCTTTCGTGGCCACGCTCTTCCTTTCGACGTTCCTGAGTGCTTGATCCTAGTCGTTCAATCATGAGGTAGGCGACAAAACAGACCTAACTGTGGATTGCTCTCCACTGGTGGAATCCTGTCCACCAAACCAAGCGAGGGGAGGTGATTCGCGATGGTCATTAGCTCAGACAGGGTTCTGCCCTCCGTTGCAAAGGGAAAGGGTTCCTGACCCTCTAGGGATTGGTCAGCCCATGTAGGAGAGGGCTCCCGGCTCGCTTCACGCTGGGAGCCCAGTTTTGTTTCCGCACTGGCGATTTCTTCTGGAATAGGCCCCAGGGATTGCGATCAAGTCGCTCCTGCGGTGTCGGCGCGGCTCAGGTGAAGACGACCACCGGAGCCCAGGCGATCTATCGTTGCCGCATGGACGACGCGATCGCGCGCTACCGGGCCGCCTCGGAGGCCGGCGACATCGGGGGGATCATGGCGACGCTGACGCCCGACGTCGAGCTCGTCTCGCCGATCTCCGGCCGGATGGTCTTCCGCGGCGAGGACGACGTCGAGCTGCTGATCCGGGGCGTCTACGGCGGGACCCTGAAGGGGCTGCGCTGGACGGACGCGCTCGGCGAGGGCGACCGGCGGGTCGTGATCGGCGAAGCGCGGTTGCTGGGGGTGCGGCTGACCGACGCGATGGTCTTCGACCTCGCCGCCGACGGGCGCATCCGCCGGATCGGCCCTCACCTGCGGCCGTGGCTGGCGCTGACCCTCTTCGCCCTGGTGCTGGGGCCGAAGGTCGGCCGCCGACCGAGCGCCATCTGGCGCGCCCTGCGCGGCTGAAGCCTCTCCCTCGGTGAGCTAGGCGATGGTTCGCTGGCGGTACTTGCGCACCGCGTAGACGATCGCGATCGCGCAGAGCACGGAGAGCAGGAAGCCGGGGCCCTCTTCCTTGTCGAACACGTAGTAGGCGATCAGGCCGGCGACCAGCGAGCCGGCGATGCCGACGAGTATCGTCTGGAAGAGGGTCATCGGATCCCGCCCAGGCAGCAGCAGCCGGCCGAGCGCGCCGACGATCAGGCCGGTCAGCAGCAGGCCGATGATGTAGAGGATCACGTCCATGGGGGCAGCTATTCCCGCCAAGTGGGTAGAGGAAACGCGTGACCGCCATCGGCACCGGGGAGCTGCTGAAGGACCGTTACCGCCTCGAGCGTACGCTCGGGCGCGGCGGGATGGCGGCTGTCTGGCTCGGCCACGACGAGGTGCTGGACCGGCCGGTGGCGGTGAAGGTGCTCTCCGACACGATCGCCTCCGACCAGGGATTCGTGACGCGGTTCCGGCGCGAGGCGCGGACGGCGGCCGGGCTCTCGCATCCCAACCTGGTCGGGGTCTACGACTTCTCCGAAGAGGGTGAGAGGCCCTACCTGGTGATGCAGTTCGTGCCGGGTGAAAACCTGGCCGAGCGGCTGGAGCGGGGGAGGGGGATCGACGGCGACAAGCTGGCGCGGGAAATGCTCGAGGCGCTCGCCCACATCCACGGCGTCGGGATCCTCCACCGCGACGTCAAGCCGGCGAACATCATCGTCGAGCCGGAGGGGACCGCGAAGCTGATCGACTTCGGGATCGCGCTGCCGCGCGACGCGACCGCGCTGACCAGCACCGGCCTCGTCCTCGGGACCGAGCGCTACGCGGCGCCGGAGGTGATGAACGGCGAGCCGGCGAGCGAGCGCTCCGACCTCTACTCGCTGGGGGTGGTGCTGCGCGCCTGCCAGCAGGGCGGCTCGGGGCGGCTGGCCGACCTGGTCGAGTGGCTGGCGGCGAGGGATCCCCGCGACCGTCCGGCCTCCGCCCAGCAGGCGCTGGACGACCTCGACCGACCCGAGCCCGCCGAGGTCGAGGAATCGACGCAGGTGTTCGAACCGACCCGGCCGCTCGCGGTCGAGCGGCCCGAGCCGGCCAAGCCGCGGGCAGCTCGCCGGGGCGCCCTGGTCGCGCTGCTGGCCTTCATCGCCGCCCTGGCGGCCGTTGCCGTGATCGCTCTTGCGGGCGGTGGCGACGAGCAGCCGACGCAGGGGCGAGAGGCGGCGAAGTCGGACAAGGCAAGGGCGAAGAAGAGCGCTGAGCCCGCGGCTCAGAACACCGCCGCGCCGGCGCCGGAAGCCGAACCGGAACCCGCCCCGGAACCGGAAGACGAACCCGAACCCGCCTCGGAACCCGACGCCGAACCGGAGCCCGCCTCGGGCGAAACCGGCAGCGGCGCCTCGCTCAACGAACAGGGCTACGAACTGATCCAGGCCGGTGAATACGAGGCCGCCGTCCCGGTCCTCGAGGAAGCGGTCGCCGCCTATCCCGAAGGCAGCGAAGACCTCGATTACGCCTACGCCCTCTTCAACCTCGGCAACGCGCTGCGCCTCAGCGGCCGGCCCGAAGAGGCGATCCCGGTGCTCGAGCAGCGGCTCCAGATCCCGAATCAGACCGCCACGGTCGAAGAAGAGCTGGAAGCCGCCCGGGCCGAAGCGGGCTGATCTGCCCTATGCGCGAACACGAACGTATGCGAACATACGTTCGTGTTCGCGATCGCGAGAGACCGCCCCCCTGAAACGGGTCTCCGCCTGCGGCATTTCGTTGGACGGCTGCGTACCGGAAGAACGCCGGTAGCGGGAGCTTCGAGGTGGCCGTTGAGGTCTCCTCTATGGACGTGGGGGCGGGGGGCACATTCCCTTCCTTAAATGCCTCGCCGCGAAGAACCCCAGATCGGCCTCAGCAAGGCAATCCGCCAGCTTCGCAAGGAGGTTCACCTCAGCCAAGAAGCCCTGGGCCTGCGCGCTGACATCCACCCGACTTGGATATCCCACATGGAGTCCGGCAGGGTCAACCCGACCTGGGGGAACGTGCGGCGGATCGCCGTCGGACTGCGGGTGACGCTGCCCGAGCTCGCCGCCCTGGCTGAAGATCTGGAGGGCAAATACGGAACCGCCCCCCGGTCCGAGGACGGCGGAGGGCGGTGAGAAACGGCTTCGGGGTGGCTGTGCTCAACTCTAATACTCAGTGATTTACCCGGGAGCCACCCGCGGTTATCGCTGGCGACCGCGCTTTGGGATAGGGTCGCGCCGTGCGATTCCCCCTCGCTGTCTTCGTCGTCCTCGCCGCCCTCGTCCTCGCCGTTGCCGGCTGCGGCGGCTCCGACGACACGACCGGGACGAGCGCCAGCACCTGCAAGCCCGGCCAGCTGCCGACCAACGAGCAGGGGGTGCTGACGATCGCAACCGACAAGCCGGCCTACCCGCCCTACTTCGAAGACGACGACCCGACCAACGGGGAAGGCTTCGAGAGCGCCGTTGCGTACGCGATCGCCGATCAGCTCGGCTACCCGAAGGCGAAGGTGAAGTGGACGGTCGAGTCGTTCAACTCCTCCTTCGCTCCCGGCCCGAAAGACTTCGACTTCGACGTCAACCAGATCTCGATCACGCCGCCGCGGGAGAAAGCGGTCGACTTCTCGGCGCCGTACTACACGGCCAACCAGGCGGTCGTCGCGCTGAAGGACTCCGACGCGGCCACGGCCGAATCGCTGGAGGAACTGCGGGACGCGAAGCTCGGGGTCCAGGTCGGGACCACCAGCCTCGAAGCCGCCGAAGCGGAGATCGAACCGAGCAGCCGGCCGGAAGTCTTCAACACCTCCAACGACGTCGTCCAGGCGCTGAAGAACGGTCAGATCAACGCCGTCGTGGTCGACCTGCCGACGGCGCTCTACCTGACCGCCGTCCAGGTGCCCGAGGCTGCCGTCGTCGGCCAGTTCAGCGCCCCCGGCGGCGACCAGTGGGGCGCCCTGTTGGAGAAGGACTCCGAGCTGACCGGCTGCGTCTCCGAGGCGGTCGAAGCGCTGGAAAGCTCCGGCGAGCTGGAAAAGATCACCCAGCGCTGGATGAGCCAAGCCGCCGGCGCCCCTGAATTGGGCTGATGCCCAGCGACCGTCGCCTCGAGCGGGAGGCGGCGAAGCGCCGCCGCCACCGCCGCGGCCAGGCGATCGCGGCTCTCTCCAGCGTCGTCGTCCTCGGCGGCCTCGCGACGTTGATCCTGACCAGCCCCGGCTGGCCGACGGTGCGCGAGACCTTCTTCGACTGGGAGGTCTTCAAGGACTCCTTCCCCGACGTCCTCAGCGCCTTCTGGCTCGACGTCAAGGTCTTCCTCATCGTCGAGGTCGCGGTGCTGGCGGTAGGACTGGTCGTCGCCCTGGTCCGCATCGCCCGCTCGCCGGCGTTTTTCCCCCTGCGGCTGCTGTCGGTCGTCTTCGTCGACCTCTTCCGCGGCATCCCGACGATCCTGCTCGTCTTCATCGTCGGCTTCGGCGTCCCGGCCCTGGAACTCAGCGGGGTGCCAAGCGAGCCGATCGTCCTCGGCGCGATCGCCCTGACGCTCTCCTACAGCGCCTACGTCGCCGAGGTCTACCGGGCCGGGATCCGCTCGGTCCACCGCGGCCAGCGCGACGCGGCGTTGGCGGTCGGCCTGACCGAGAGCCAGGCGATGCGCCACGTGGTCCTGCCGCAGGCGATACGGCGGGTGGCGCCGCCGCTGCTGAACGACTTCGTCGCCCTGCAGAAGGACGTCGCCCTGATCTCGATCCTCGGTCCCCTGGAGGCCTTTCGCGAAGCGCAGATCATCGAGGCACAGCTGTTCAACTTCACGCCGCTGGTCGCGGCGGCGCTGCTCTACCTGGCGGTGACGATCCCGACCGCCCGCATCGTCGACCGGATGGGTGGCCCCGAGGGGGCGGTGCGGTGAGCGCGCCTGGCGCGGCCGTGTTGGAGGTCCGCGGCGTCACCAAGGCCTTCGGCGAGCGCCAGGTACTGCGCGGGATCGACCTCACCGTCCGCGAGCACGAAGCGGTTGCCCTGATCGGCGCCTCCGGCTCGGGCAAGTCGACCCTGCTGCGCTGCGTCGACCTGCTGGAGGAGATCGACGACGGCGACGTCCTCCTCGACGGCGAGACGATCACCGACCCCGCCGTCGCGCCGGTCGCCGTGCGCCGCCGGCTGGGGCTCGTCTTCCAGGCCTACAACCTCTTCCCGCACATGACCGCGCTGGAGAACGTAGTGCTGGGCGAGCGCCGCGCCCACGGCGCCAGCCGCGCCGAGGCCGAAGAGCGGGGGAGGGCGCTGCTCGCCCGCTTCGGCCTCGCCGGCCGCGAGGACGACCGTCCCGACAACCTCTCCGGCGGCCAGCAGCAGCGGGTCGCGATCGCCCGCGCCTTCGCCGGACGCCCCCGTGCCCTGCTGCTCGACGAGGTCACCAGCGCGCTCGATCCTGAGCTGGTCGGCGAGGTGCTGGAGGCCGTGCGGGACCTGAAGGGGGAGGGGATGACGATGCTGATCGCCACCCACGAGATGAGCTTCGCCCGCGAGGTCGCCGACCAGGTCGCCTTCCTGCACGAGGGCCGGATCCTCGAGCAGGGCCCGCCCGCCCAAGTTCTCGAGGCGCCCCAGCAGCCAGAGACCCGTCAGTTCCTCAGCCGCCTCTTGGAGGCTGGACGGGCGTAATTGGGGGGAGGGTACCGGTATCCCTCTCCGGAAATTGACCTCCCCTTCGCTTCGCTACGGGGAGAACCTGCTGCGCGCTTCGCGCGCAAGAGACAGATTGCATATCGCCGAACATTCCTGCGAGGGACAACGGCACCCTCCCACCAGCCCGCTCCGTCAGACGCCGAAACGAAACCGCATGAGACGCCGATATGCGATGTCTCTCGCGGTCTCGGTAAACAGCGATCCATAGGTGCTGTCGCTAGGAGGGAGGGACACCCCTCCCTCCCCACCGAACACCGCCTGAGCCCCTCTGGAAGAAGCAGACGCCCACAAACCTCGCTATTCCGGCCAATTAATCAAAAGATTTGACGTGAGTGGGAGATGTCGTTATGCTCGCGCCGCGCTTGAGCAATCAGGGTTTGCTCACGGGCAGGGAACCATAGCTAGCACCTGTGCCTTAATCGGTTAAAGGGTCGGCGTTGTAAGCCGAAGATCCGGGTTCGAGCCCCGGCGGGTGCATTTCGAACAACCAATTCGAGGCAAGCAAGTTCGAAAGCAAGGGCTATGGGCGAGAACATCTTCAACAAGTTCGAAGCAGCGGCGGCGGGCGAGGGCGGCACGGCTCTCTGGGCGGCGCGAGCTCCCTACCGGCCGGAGCCCGACTTCGACCTGATGCTGATCCCGCGGCTGCCGAAGGACGCCGACTGGCGCCAGGACGACGAGGCGAAGGCGGCACTCGACCGGATCGAGGCCGAGGACTGGGTCGCCTCACTCGACCGCGATGGGAAGCAGCCGCGGCTGCGCCTCGCCGACGAGTGGATCGAAGCCCAGGGCGAGGCGATCCGCTCCGGCGCCGCCGCCGGCGCCGCCGGCGCCACCGAGTTCGCCGACATGGCCGCCGAAGACCGCTACGCCGTCTACTTCTGGGGCGCCAACACCACCAAGGCGCTGCACATTGGCCACCTCCGCAACCTCGCCGTCGGCAACGCGATCGCCGGCTCGCTGAAGCAGGCTGGCGCCCGGGTCGAGAACCGCAGCCTGATCTGCGACGTCGGCCGCAGCATGGGGGAGGCGATGGCCGGCGTCGCGACTCGCGCCGGCGAGGACTCCGGCCCCGACGCCGACGAGAAGTCGGACCATTTCGTCGGCTTCTGTTACGCCGACTACGTCACCGCCAGCCGCAACGGCGGCCAGGGGGACGACGGCGCCGAGGACTCGGTCGCGCGCGAGTCGACCCAGTACGACGACAAAGCCGACGAGCTGATGATGCGCGTCCTGGGCGGCGACCAGAAGGCGCTGGAACTGTGGTCGAAGACCCGCTCCTGGGTGGTCTCGGGCCAGCGCAAGACGCTCGCCAGTCTCGGCATCACCTTCGACAGGGTGATCTACGAGTCCGACTACCTGCCCGAGGTCGCCGAGTACATGAACCAGGGCCTCGCCGCCGGCACGCTGACCAAGCGCTGGGGTGACGACATGGTGATGTACGAGACCGAACGCGAGGAGCTGGAAGAGATGCCACTGGTCCGCTCCGACGGCCTCCCGACCCAGCACATGCGGGCGCTCGCCTACTGGGCCGCCGCCGACGAACTCGACGACGTCGTCTCGATGCAGGTCTGCGGCAACGAGTGGGTCGCCCACGTCACCTGCCGCCGCAAGCTGATCGACGAGATGGGGCTGCAGAACGGCAACGGCAACGGC
>DATFQO010000040.1:0-14674 GCA_035264245.1 Solirubrobacterales bacterium | reverse complement strand
CGCCGGCGTAGCGGGCCGAGTAGATCCCCGGGGCCCCGCCGAGGTCGGCGGCCTCGATCCCTGAGTCGTCGGCGATCGTCGCCTCGCCAGTGGCCTGATGGGCGGCGCGCGCCTTGATCAGCGCGTTGGCCTCGAAGCTGTCCCCGGTCTCCGGCGGCAGCTCCACCTCCTCGGGCAGCGGCCGCAGGTCGACGCCCGGCAGCAGCTCCGCCATCTCCCCCACCTTGTGCTGGTTGCGGGTGGCGAGGATCACGAACGCCCCGCCATCAGGAACTAACCCGCTCCTGCACCTCCCGCAGGCGGCCGATCCCAAGCTCGGCCAGGCCCAGCAGCTCGTCCAGAGAGGCGCGGGAGAGCGGCGTCCGCTCCGCCGTCGCCTGCACCTCGACCAGGCCGCCCTCGCCGGTCATCACCACGTTGGCGTCGACTTCGGCGTTGGAGTCCTCGCCGTAGTCGAGGTCGCAGAGGGCGCGGCCGTTGACCATGCCGACGCTGACCGCGGCGACCGAGCCGGTCAGCGGCAGCGCCTCGAGGGCTTTCTTGTCGACCAGCTTCTGGAAGGCCATCCGCAGGGCGACGAAGCCGCCGGTGATCGCCGCGCAGCGGGTGCCGCCGTCGGCTTCGAGCACGTCGCAGTCGACGTAGACGCTGCGCTCGCCCATCGCCCTGAAGTCGACGACGACCCGCAGCGAGCGGCCGATCAGGCGCTGGATCTCAACCCCGCGCCCGTCCTGTTTGCCCTTGGAGATGTCGCGCTGCTTGCGGTCGCCGGTCGAGGCGGGCAGCATCGAATACTCGGCCGTGACCCAGCCTTTGCCCTTGCCGGTCATCCAGCGCGGCACCTGCTCCTGGATCGAAGCGGTGCAGATCACCCGGGTTTTGCCGATCGAGATCAGCGCCGAGCCGTCAGCGCTTCCGACGAACCCCGGGTCGATCGTCACCGGCCGGATGTCCGCCGGCGCCCTGTCGTAGCTGCGTGAAGCTGGCATCGGGCGAGTCTTTCATGCGGCGGGCGTCCCAGGCCTCGAAACCCATTGCCAAAAGATTCTTGACTGGCGCGTCCGCAGGCGGTAGGACAAGGAAGGGCAGGGAGCCTGCGCTACCTCCCAACAAGGAGCACGACATGAATTACAAGCGCCTCTCCACCTTGGTTCTCTGGACCACGGCTCTGCTCGTCTCTGTCCCGGGCATCGCCGCGGCAACGACGGCCACATCCCCTAGCGGCACCACCTACACAAGCACGATCAGCGGCTCCAGCGAGGGCCACATGATCTTCCATGACACCAGTGGCCTCGGCCTCACAAGCGAATGCAACTCAGCATTTTCGATGAACCTCGAAAGCCACGGCGCCGGTGTGACAGCTTCGGGAAAAATCTCGAGCCTCACCTTCAGCAACTGCACAAATAGTACTCACGTAACGGTGTTGAAAGGTGGTTTCGTAACCTACCATTCGATCGCGGGCACTAAGAACTCAACAGAGACATCCACCGGCAAAGAAGTCACAGAACTAAACACAAGTACCGGGATCCACTGCATCTGGACCACCAACAACACCCATTGGGGCACGCTTATCCCCAATGAAGTGACCGGGAGCAACGCGACATTGCAGATCAATGCGACGATGCAGAGAACCGGTGGCACGAGTGGATTCTTCTGCGGGTCATCGCGCACCTGGACAGGGAGCTACAAAATCACCACGCCCGCAAGCCTCAGCTTCGATTAGACGGATCGATTTCGATCGAGTACGAATAGAGAAGGGCGGCCTAGGCCGCCCTTCTTTTATTTGAACGCGACTTTGTCGACTGCCTCCTTGATCTTGTCGACGATCACGTCGGCCAACTCAGTTCCCTGTTTGCCGTTGAAACCTTTCATCGCGGCGACCATCCCGACCATCAGCAGCGAGACCAGCAGGATCAGGCCGACGTACTCGACCGTCCCCTGCCCCCTCTCCCCGCAGAGCCGTTGGATCTCCCGCAGCCGCCGGGTGACGGCGGCGTGCGCGTAGCCCATCAGCGCGTAGAACATCGTCTGCCTCCCTTCGTTGGTTGGAGGCGGGATGCTCGGCCTGCCAGGCGCACGGAACAAGACGCGGGAGCGCCGACTGTCATCCGATTCCGCAACGGGTTCGTGACATCGAGCCTGGGGACTACCTAAGTGAGCTAGCGCTGGATCTCAGCCCGGTCGAGGGCCTTGACCACGGCCTCGGTGCGGGTGCGGGCGTCGAGCTTTTCCATCGCGTTGCGGACGTGGGTCCTGATCGTCTCCGGCGAGAGGACCAGCCGCCGGGCGATCTCCTCCCCGGTGAGGCCGTCGGCGAGGAAGGTGAGGATCTCCGCCTCACGGCGGCTTATCGCCTTCTCCGCCGAGCCGTTGCCGTTTTTCTCGACGAAGCTGGGGTCGAAGTAGCGGCCGCCGCGCCAGACCTCGCGCAGGGCGTCGACCAGGACCGAGATGCCACCCGGCTTGGCGACCAGGCCCCTGGCCCCGCTGCGGTACGCCGCCTCGAGCAGGTCTGGGTCTTCGAGGCCGGTGTAGATGACGAACTTCGGACACGGTGGCTGGTCGCTCAACCGCCGCACCAGCTCGGTGCCGCGTTCGTCCGGGAGATCGACGCCGACCACCGCCACGTCGGGATGCCGCTCGGCGATCATCTTCTCGCCGCGGACGGCGTTCTTCGCGCAGCCGCGGACATCGAAGCCGCGTCGCTCCAGCAGGACCGCGAGACCGTCCCTGAGGGCCTCGTGCTGCTCCACAAGTACCAGAGACGGGCTCCCGCTCGGCTCCGCTTCCATGACTGCCTCCTTTTCATGTCCAGCAGCTGTTCGGAGACCCGTCCAGCGCCGGCCGAACGATCAAATACCCACGCCGCAAAGGGGACAAACCGGGGCTCTAGCGGAACGCCTGGATCCCGGTCACAGCGCCGCCGATCACCAGCGCGTGGACGTCGGCGGTCCCCTCGTAGGTGACCACCGACTCGAGATTGTTCATGTGGCGGATCACCGGATACTCGAGCGTGACGCCATTGGCGCCGAGCACCTGCCGCGCATTGCGCGCGACCTCCAGCGCACCGTTGACGTTGCCGAGCTTGCCGAGGCTGACGTGCTCGGGCCGCAGCGTCCCGGCATCCTTCATCCGCCCCAGG
Organism: Solirubrobacterales bacterium; assembly: GCA_035264245.1. Lineage (GTDB taxonomy): Bacteria > Actinomycetota > Thermoleophilia > Solirubrobacterales > 70-9 > VAYN01. The sequence goes on along the minus strand of DATFQO010000040.1, from coordinate 11,532 downwards.
TGCATCGCCACCAGCGTCGCCCGGTTCACCTCCAGCACCATCTCCGCCAGCTTCTGCTGCTGGATCTGGAAAGAGGCGATTGGGCGGTCGAACTGGGTCCGCTCGAGCGCGTACTCCAGCGCCGCTTCGTAACAGGCGCGACCGGCGCCGGCCGCCCCCCAGACGATTCCGTAGCGGGCCTCGTTGAGGCAGGAGAGCGGCCCTTTCAGCGAGCTCACCTCAGGCAGGACCGCGTCGGCCGGCAGCCGCACGTCGTCGAACAGCAGCTCGGAGGTGACAGAGGCCCGCAGCGAGAGCTTCTTGTGGATGTCCTGCGTCGTGAACCCCTTGGTCCCCGTGGGGACGAGGAACCCCCGCACGCCCTCGTCGGTATGCGCCCAGACGACCGCGACCTCGGAAACCGAGCCGTTGGTGATCCACATCTTCTGCCCGTGCAGGATCCAGTCGGAGCCGTCGCGCCGCGCCCGCGTCCGCATCGAGCCGGGGTCCGAGCCGGCGTCGGGCTCGGTCAGGCCGAAACAGCCGATCGCCTCCCCTGCGGCCATCCGCGGCAACCACGCTTGTTTTTGCTCCTCCGAGCCCCAGCGCCAGATCGCGTACATCGCCAGCGAGCCCTGGACCGAGACGAGGCTGCGGATGCCGCTGTCGCCCGCCTCCAGCTCCATGCAGGCGAGCCCGTAGGCGGTCGCCGAGGCGCCGGCGCAGCCGTAGCCCTCGAGGTGCATGCCGAGCACGCCGAGCCTGCCCAGTTCCGGCGCCAGCTCGGCGAGCGGGACCGTCGCCTGCTCGAACCACTCCCCCACGTTCGGCACGACCTTGTCGCGGACGAAGGCGCGGACCGTGTCGCGGATGTCGCGCTCCTCGTCGGAGAGCAGGGCGTCCAGGGCGAGATAGTCGCTGGGGCGGATCGGCGGCGCGGCGGTGGTGGATGACATCGGCGTCCTCGTGGTCGGTGGCTCGTATCTGAGATCGTGACCTAATGGCCGACTCGGCGCTGGGAAAGCTGCGGATCCTCGACTTCTCCCGCGTCCTCGCCGGCCCGCTAGCGACGATGACCCTGGCCGACCTCGGTGCTGAGGTGACCAAGGTCGAGCGGCCGGGCAGCGGCGACGACACCCGCTCCTGGGGGCCGCCGCACGACGCCGAGGGCGAGGCGACCTACTTCCAGGCGGTCAACCGCAACAAGCGCAGCGTCGCGCTCGACCTGCGGAACGCAGGGGACCTGGCCGAGGCGCGGCGGCTCGCGCTCGCCGCCGATGTCGTCGTCGAGAACTTCCGCCCCGGCGTGATGGCGAAGCTCGGCCTCGGCTACGAGGCGCTGGCGGAGGAGAACCCCGGCTTCGTCTACTGCTCGATCACCGGCTTCGGCGGCAGCGGCGCCGGCGCCGAGCTGCCGGGGTACGACCTGCTGGTACAGGCGCTCGGCGGCCTGATGAGCGTCACCGGCGAGCCCGACGGGGAGCCACTCAAGGTCGGCGTCGCCCTGGTCGACGTGATCGCCGGCCTCTACGCCGCGGTTGGGATCCTCGCCGCGCTCGAGCACCGCCGCGAGAGCGGCGAGGGGCAGTTGGTCGAGGTCGACCTGCTCTCGGCGCTGCTCGCCGCGCTCGTCAACCAGAGCTCCGCCTACACCGTCGCCGGGGTCGTGCCGGGACGCATGGGCAATCGCCATCCCAGCATCGCCCCCTACGAACTGCTGCGCTGCGGCGAGGGCGAGATCGTCCTCGCGGTCGGCAACGACCGTCAGTTCGCCGCGCTCTGCGAGGTCCTGGATGCGCCGGAGCTCGCTGGCGACGAGCGCTTCGCCACGAACACGGTCCGGGTCGAGCATCGCGACCAGCTGCGACCGCTACTGGAGGGGGCGTTCGCCGCCCGTCCCGCCGCCGAGTGGGTGGAGCTACTGCAGGTCCGGCGCGTGCCGGCGGGTGTCGTCAACGACATCGGCGCCGCTTTCGAGTTCGCCGCCGGCATCGGGCTTGACCCGATCATCGAGATCCACCGCGAGGACGGCCAACCGGTCCGCCTCCCCCGCAGCCCGATCAAGCTCTCGAAGACCCCCGCGACCTATCGCCTGGCACCGCCGACCCTTCCCGAGTGAGCTGTGGTTCCTTTCGCACCCATAGCGTGCGAAAGGAACCACGACTTCGGGTCGCGCGCTATTTCCCGTTGATCACTTCGACGACGTAGGCGGCGACGTCTTCGATTTCCTTGGTCGAGAGCAATTCGGCGAACGCCGGCATCCCGCCGCCGCCTTCGGTCACCTGTTCGATCGAGCCGTTCAGCGTCTTCGCTTTCGGCTGCGTGGTCAGGTCGGGGCCGCCGTTGCCGCCCATCCCGGTGGCGCCGTGGCAGACGGAGCAGTTTTCCGAGAACACCGACTTGCCGGCCGTCGCGTCACCGCCGGCCGATTCCTGTTCGACGTTTTCCTTGCCTTCGGTGCCGCCGCCGGCCGCTTCCTCGGGCGAGCCTTCGGATTCCTCGACCTCGGGCTGCGGCGTTTCCTCGCCGGCGTGCTGGCCCTGCTCGCCTTTGCCGCCGCCCTCGACCTCTTCCAGTTCGCCGTCAAGCGAGAAGAGCCAGAGGTTGTCGCCGTGGGCGCTCGCCGCCAGCGAGTTGCCGCCGGCGTAGAAGGCGACGTACTCCTTGCCGCCCGATTCGAAGATCGCGGGCGTCGTGTTGGCGCCGGCTCCCGTCTGGAAGGACCAGAGCTCGTCGCCGGACTCGGCGTCGAGCGCGGTCAGCTCTCCGCTGCTGCGGCCGACGAAGACGAGGTTGCCGGCGGTGGTCGTCGTGCCCGAGTAACAGGCTTCGTCTTCGAATTCGCGCTGCCACTCGACCTCGCCGGTCTCGACGTCCTGGGCGGTGACGGTGCCGTCATAGGTGCCGAACCCGGTCAGCGAGAGGACGCTGGAGAGGTAGACGTTGCCCGGGCTGAGCTTTTCGAGCCCGTGGGTCTGGTAGCCGGCGTATCCGGCGATGCCGCAGATGTAGACGTCGTTGGTGTTGCGGTTGAAGCTCGAGGGCGGCCAGTTGGTGCCGCCGCTCGGCCCCGGCGCCAGCACTTTCATGTTGCGGCCGAAGGGGTCGAAGATCTCGCCCTGGCTGACTTCGACGTCTTCGCCCCTGAAGGTGTCTTCGGCCAGGCCCTTGATCTCTTCGAACTGACCTTCGGTCACCTCGTGGGGAACGAAAGCCTCGGTCAGCGGGTAGGGCTGGGTGTCCCAGGTGGCCTGCTGCTCTTTGTTCTGCGGGACCGGTTTCTCGACGATCTTGTGGATCGGCTCGCCGGTTTCGCGGTTCAGCATGTAGAGCCAGCCGGTCTTGCCGGGCTGGCTGAGGCCCTTGACCTCTTCGCCGTCGACCTTGGCGTTCCAGAGCACGACGGGGCTCGGCGCGTCGTAGTCCCAGATGTCGTGGTGGACCTCCTGGAAGTGCCACTTGTACTTGCCGGTGGCGGCGTCGAGGGCGACGATCGAGGCGGTGAAGAGGTTTTCGCCGGGACGACCGCTGCCGTTGAGGTCGGGCGAGGCGTTGCCGGTCGAGAAGTAGAGCATGCCCAATTCGGGGTCGACCGCCGGCGTGTTCCAGACCGGGGCGCCGCCTTCCTTCCACGATTCGCCGCCTTCCCAGGTCTCGTGGCCGGTTTCGCCGGGGCCGGGGATCGTCCAGAATTTCCAGTCGATCTTGCCGGTCTTCGCGTCGACCGCGGTGAGGCGCCCGCGGATCCCGAACTCGCCGCCGGAGACGCCCGAGTAGACACGGCCGTTGTAGTAGAGCGGCGCCGAGGTGACGGTCTCGCCGTTCTGCCATCTGCCGATCGTCGCCTTCCATTTCACTTCGCCCGTTTTCTGGTCGAGGGCGACGAGGCTGCCGTCGAGCTGGCCGAGGAAGACCATCCCCTCCCCGAGGGCGACGCCGCGGTTGGTCCAGCCGCAACAGACGGTGCTGATCTCTTCGGGCAGCTTCGCTTCGTAGACCCAGAGCTTCTTGCCGGTTTCGACGTCGATCGCGAAGACGTCGTCGGCGCCGCTGACCACGTACATCACGCCCTGGTAGACGATCGGCGTCGCCTCGGCCGAGTACTTGGTGGCCTCGGCGGAGCCGTTGAGGTGGGTCATCCAAACGCCCTTCAGGTCCTCGACGTTGCCGCTGTCGACTTCGTCCAGCGGCGAGTAGCGGGCGTTGGACAGGGCGCCGCCGTTGGTGAGCCAGTTTTCGCGCGGGTCGGCGGCGAGTTCCTCGGCGCTGAAGGCGGGCGCCGGGGCGATGTCGCCGACGCTCTCGCCCCCGGGCGCCGCGGCGCGGGCGGCGACGGTTTCGGTCGTCGTCTGCGTCGGCCCGGTCTCGTGGCCGATCAGGTAGCCGACCAGAAAGGCGAGGCCGGCTCCGACGAGGACGGCGGTGAGGCCACCGAGGGCCAGGACTGCGGCGGGCGGACGTTTCTCTCGCACGTTGAGGCTCCGTTTACCCACTTCGGCGAGCGGCTATACCCTGCCCCCGGTGCGGGTCCTCGTCGTCACCAACTTCATGCCCGACGCGTCGGCTCCGCAGCGGGGGCGCTGGGTCCGCGACCAGGTCGACGAGATACGCCGGCGCGGCGTCGAGGTCGACCTCTTCGAGTTCGCCCGCGGCCGCAGCGAGTACATCCCCGCCGCCCGGCGCCTGCGGGCGCTGCTGCGGCGCGAGCGCTTCGACCTCGTCCACGCCCACTACGGGCTGGCGGGATGGGTGGCGCGGCTGGCGGGAGCGAAGCCGCTGGTCGTCACCTTCCACGGCACCGACGTCCGCCATCACCTGGTCGGCCACATCTCGCGCCGGCTGGCCTGGCGGCTCGACCTCGTCGCCGGCGTCTCGCGGGCGCTGTTCGAGCCCGAGGACGGACGGCCGGGACTGCCCGCGGTGCCGGGCTCGGCGGTGCTCCCCTGCGGTCCCGACCTGCGGCGCTTCGAGGCGATGCCGCGGGCGGAGGCGCGCCGCGCGCTCGGGCTCGACCCCGACCGCGGCTATCTCTTCTTCCCCGCCAACCCGGGCCGGCCGGAGAAGCGGCACGACCACGCCGCCGAGGTCGCGACGGCCTGCGGCGCCGACCTGCTCACCGGCGGCTCGATCGAGCCGGAGCAGATGCCGCTCTGGATCAACGCCGCCAACGCCGTCCTCGTCACCTCCGACTACGAGGGGTTCGGGATGGCCACGGTCGAGGCGCTGGCCTGCGACGTCCCGGTCCTCTCCACCGAGGTCGGGATCGCGCCCTACGCCCTGGGCGGGATCGACGGCTGCCTCTGCGCCCCCTTCGACGCCGGCCGCTGGGCGGCGGTGGCGCGCCGCCACCTGGACGCCCCCGACCCCCGCGTCGCCGGCGCCGCGCGGGCGGCGACCCTCTCGGCGGACGCGATGGCGGAACGGGTTATCGAGGCATACCGGGCTGTCCTGAATGATTGATCCTGCGACGCTGACCCCGGGGCTATTAGATTGAGCGCGATGAACGTTGAACCCGGCGCCGCCGACGAGAGCCTCGACAGCCGGATCCGCGAGGCGGAGCGGCGGCTGGAGGAGGCCGCGACCCTGGCCGCCGAGGCCGAGAAGCGGGCCGAGGCGGAGATCAGGGCGCTGGAAGCCGACCTCGAGCGCGAGCGCGAGCAGAAGGAACAGGCGCTGGCGGCAGCCGAGGAGCGGCTGGGCGAGATCGAGTCCCAGGTCGAGGCGGCCGAGCGGCGGGTCGAGGAGGCGGAGCGGCGGGCGAACGTCGCCGAGCAGACCATCGCCGACGAGTTGGCGCGGGCGCGCGAGAGCGCCGCGAGCTGGCTGCAGGAGCAGCTCGACTCGATCCGGCGAGAGGCCGAGGGGCGATAAACACGCCGGGCGAGTTCGACGTCGCCGTCGTCGGAGGCGGCGCCGCCGGGCTCTGGAGCGCGCTGCGGGCGGCCGAGCGCGGCGCCCGCACGGTCCTCGTCTCCCGCACCCCGCTCTCGCAGAGCGCCAGCTACTGGGCGCAGGGTGGCCTCGCCGCGGCGCTGGAACGCGAGGACTCCCCCGACCTTCACGCCGCTGACACGATCGCCGCCGGTCGTGGCCTCTGTCGCAACTCGGCGGTGCGGGTCCTGGTCGAGGAGGCGCCGGCGATGGTCCGCGAGCTGATCGGCCGCGGCGTCGTCTTCGACCTCGACCAGGAGGGGCGGCTCGCGCTCGGCCTCGAGGGCGGCCACACCCACCGCCGCATCGTCCACGCCGGCGGCAGCCAGACCGGCTACGAGCTGACCTCGAAGCTGGCGGCGATGGTCGCCGCCGAGACCCGGATCGAGGTGATGGAGCGGACCTCGGCGCTGGCCCTGTGGAGCGACGGCGAGCGCTGCCACGGAGTCCTCACCGACGCCGGCGAGGTGGCGGCGTCGGCGACGATCCTCGCCACCGGCGGCGCCGCGGCGCTGTGGCGGCGGACGACCAACCCGCGCGGGGCGATCGGCGCCGGTCCGGTGCTCGCCTCGCTCGCCGGCGCCGAGCTCGCCGACCTCGAGTTCTGCCAGTTCCACCCGACGGCGCTGGCGCTGCCGGGGACGCCCCACGACGGCGACCTGATCACCGAGGCGATCCGCGGCGAGGGCGCGAAGCTGCTCGGCGCCGACGGGGAGCGCTTCACCGACGAGCTGGCCCCGCGCGACGCGGTGACGGCGGCGATCCTCGAGAAGATGCGCGCCGACGGTGAGCCGGCGGTCGAGCTCGACCTGCGGGAGATCGACCCGGCCCGCTTCCCCAATGTCTTCGCCTCGCTGGCCGCGGCGGGGCTCGAGCCCCGCGCCCAGCCGGTGCCGGTCGCGCCGGCCGCCCACTACACGATGGGCGGGATCGCGGTGGACGTCGACGGGCGCTCCTCCCTGCCGGGTCTCTACGCCGTCGGCGAGTGCTCCTGCACGGGGCTGCACGGAGCGAACCGCCTCGCCTCGAACTCGCTCAGCGAGTGCTTCGTCTTCGGCGACCGTGCCGCCGCGGCGGCGATAGAGGAGGAGGCGAACGGCGCCCGCCCCGAGTTGCCGCAACGACGATTCGAGCCGCCTAGCGACCAGACCCGCGACGCCGTCTGGCGCTACGCCGGGCCGACCCGCAACCCCGATGACCTGGCGCGGCTGATCTCCAATCCGTATCCCCTGGCGCGGGCGATCGGCGCCAGCGCGCTGGACCGCCGCGAGTCCCGCGGCGGACACCTGCGCCGCGACTGCCCGGAGACCGACCCCGCACTCGACGGCATCCACGTCGTCGTCTCCCCCGACGGCAGCGTCCGCGAGGAGGAGTGGCGCTAGTCCCATGCTGCTTGGAGTCGACGTTGGCGGCACCTTCACCGACGCGGTCCTGCTCGACGGCGGCTCTGTTCACACCGCCAAGGTGCCGACGACGCCGCGGGAGGAGTCCGAGGGGGTGATGCGGGCGGTCGCGGCGGTGCTCGAGCGCGCCGGCGCCGAGGCGGGCGAGGTCGAGGTCTTCGCCCACGGGATGACCGTCGGCACCAACGCCCTGCTCGAGGAGCGGGGAGCGCGAACGGCGCTGGTCGCCACCGCCGGCTTCGGCGACGTGCTGGAGATCGGGCGCCAGGACCGTCCCCAGCTCTACCGCCTCTGCGCCCCGAAGCCGGCGCCGCTGGTGGATCCGGAGCTGCGTTTCGAAGCGGACGAGCGGGTCGGCCCCGAGGGGGTCGTGACGCCGCTGGGCGAGGGAGAGCCGGAGCGGCTCGCCGCGGCGATCGAGGCGAGCGGCGCCGAGGCGGTCGCCGTCTGCCTGCTCTTCTCCTACCTCGACCCCGGCCACGAGCGGCAGATCGCCGAGCACCTGCGCCGCCGCCTGCCCGGCGTCCACGTCTCCGCCTCGCACGAAGTCCTGCCCCGCTTCCGCGAGTACGAACGCTGCTCGACGACGGTGATCGACGCCTACCTCACCCCGCTGCTCAGCCGCTACCTCGGGCGGCTGGGCGAGGCAGCCGGCGCGGCCGGGCTGCCGCAGCCGCTGGTGATGCGATCCTCCGGCGGTGTCGCGCCGGCTTCCGAGGCTGCGCGCGCCGGCGCTTGGAGCGTCCTCTCCGGCCCGGCCGGGGGCGCCGTCGGCGCCGGCCTGCTGGCGGCGCTGAGCGGCGACGGCGACGCGCTCGGGTTCGACATGGGCGGCACCTCCTGCGACGTCTGCGTGGTCGAGGGCGGCGAGGTGCGGCGGACCGACTCGCGGAAGATCGACGGACGGCCTATCCAGCTGCCGATGGTCGACGTCCATACCGTCGGAGCGGGCGGCGGCTCGATCGGCTGGCGTGACGCCGGTGGCGCCCTGCGGGTCGGCCCCCGCTCGGCCGGCGCCGACCCCGGGCCCGCCTGTTACGGGCGCGGCGGCAGCGAGCCGACCGTCACCGACGCCAACCTCCTGCTCGGCCACCTCGCTGCCGATTCGCAACTGGCCGGCGGCGTCGCGCTCGATGCCGAGGCGGCCGAGCGAGCCGTCGCCGGTCTGGGCCGCTCGCTCGGGCTCGACCCGCTGGAGACCGCCGCCGGGATCCTCCGCGTTGCCAACCAGGAGATGGTGCGGGCGCTGCGGGTGGTCACGGTCGAGCGCGGCGTCGACCCGCGCGGATTCGCGCTTTTGCCCTTCGGCGGCGCCGGCCCGATGCACGCGGCGGCGATCGCCGCCGAGCTCGGGATCGAGACGATCCTCTGCCCCCGCGCCGGCGGCGTCCTCTCGGCCCTCGGCCTCTGCGCCTCCGAGCGGCGCCGCGATACGGCGCGAACGGTGATGTTGAGCGGCGGCGATCTGAGCGGCGAACGGATCGCGGCCGAGGTGGCGGCGATGATCGAGGAGACCGGCAGGGACCTCGGCGAGGAGGCTGAGGCGCGAGTCACCTACAAGCTCCGCTACGCGGGCCAGGCCTTCGAGCTGCCGGTGCCGGGAGCGATCGATCCCGACCCTACCGAGCTGATCGAGGGGTTCGAGCGCGCCCACGAGCAGCGCTACGGCCACCGCGATCCCGAGGGGGAGGTGGTCCTGGTCGACGTCGACCTGGCGATGGTCATTCCCGGCCCGCGGCCGCGACCCGTTGCCGCCGAAGCGGGCGCGGCGGAGACCGGCTCGCGCCGCGTCCACTTCGGCGGCGAATGGATCGAGACCCCGATCCTGCGCGGCGAGCCCGCCGCCGGCAGCGAGGCAGAGGGCCCGGTCGTCTTCGAGCTCCCCGAGGCGACCTTCGTCGTCCCGCCCGGCTGGTCGACCGCGGTCGACGACCACGGCACGATCGTCGCGCGGTTCGAAACGCACGGCATGGGTGCAAAAGGAACCACGCGATGAGCGGCCTGGACCCGATTGCGCTGCAGGTCTTGGTCGGCGGCCTGCGCGCCGCCTGCGAGGAGATGGGGGCGACGCTGATCCGCTCCGCCTACTCGGCCAACATCAAGGAGCGCCATGACTGCTCGACCGCGCTGTTCGACGCCAGCGGAGAGCTGGTGATGCAGGCCGAGCACATCCCCGTCCACCTCGGATCGATGCCCGACGCGGTCGCCGCCGTCCTCGGCGAGGAGCAGCGCCCCGGCCGCGACTGGATCCTCAACGACCCCTACCGCGGCGGTACCCACCTGCCGGACATCACCCTCGTCTCCCCCGTCTTCGCCGCCGACGAGCTGCTCGGGTTCGCCGCCAGCCGCGCCCACCACGCCGACGTCGGCGGCCCGACCCCGGGCTCGATGCCGGCCTTCTCGCGCAGCCTCGCCGAGGAGGGGGTGGTGATCCCGCCGACCGTCGCCGACCCCGAGACGCTCGAGCGACTCGCGGCGCGGATGCGCTCCCCGCGCCAGCGCCTCGCCGATCTGCGCGCGCAGGCCGCCGCCAACCGCCTCGGCGACCTCCGCCTGCGGGAGCTGCGCGAGCGGCTGGGCGCCGAGGCCCTGGGCGCCGGGATGGCCGAGATCCTCGCCTACAGCGAGCGCCGCACCCGCGCCGCCCTGGCCGAGCTGCCCGACGGCACCTACCAGGCCGAGGACGTGCTCGAGGCCGACTGGAACGGCGCCGAGCGCGACCTGCGGCTGCGGCTGGAGGCGACGATCGCCGGCGATTCGCTGCGCCTCGACTTCGCCGGCACCGACCCCCAGGTCGACGGCAACCTCAACTGCCCGCTCTCGGTGACCAAGTCGGCCGCCTTCTTCGCGGTCCGTGTCCTCACCGACCCCGACGCCCCGCCCTCGGCCGGTGCCCACCGCCCGATCGAGGTGCTCGCCCCCGCCGGCTCGCTGCTCAACGCCCGCCCCGGCGCCGCGGTCGTCGCCGGCAACGTCGAGACCTCCAGCCGCGTCGCCGATCTCGTCCTCACCGCCCTCACGGGGGCAAGGGCGGGGCCCGCCCAGGGCCAGGGGACGATGAACAACCTGACCCTCGCCAACGAGGACTTCACCTACTACGAGACGCTCGGCGGCGGCCAGGGCGCCTGCCCCGACGCCGACGGGCCCAGCGCGATCCACGTCGCGATGTCGAACACGCTGAACACGCCGACCGAGGCGCTCGAGGCCGAATTCCCGCTGCGGGTGCGCGAGCTCTCGCTGCGGCGCGGCAGCGGCGGCGTAGGCAGCCACCGGGGCGGCGACGGGATCGTGCGCGAGATCGAGGCCCTGGCGCCGATGCGCTTCAGCCTGATCACCGAGCGCCGGCGCCATTCGCCGCGCGGAGCCGGCTCCGGCGGTGACGGCAGCCCCGGAGTCAACCTGCTGAACGGCTCGCCGCTACCGAGCAAGGCGAGCGGTGATCTGGCTCCCGGCGACCGTTTGCGGGTCGAAACTCCGGGCGGCGGAGGGTGGACGTAGGTCACATTTCTCGAATTTCGCGGTTTTTTAGTTGAGATTTCGCCGCGCTCCTCTAGAATGCGCGCCTCCGGCCGGGCAGAAACAGCCGCAGTGGCCCAGTTCAACGCGCCCAGCCCCCTCGAATCAACGAATCTCTGGAATCACTTCAATGCCGATCGCTCTCAAGGAATGGGCAGTAACCGTCCGCGCTCTCGCGGAGGGTGAGCAGCTGCTCACTTTGCGCAAGGGCGGCATCCGCGAGGAGAACAAGCACTTCGAGCTCGAGCACGAGCGGTTCTTCCTCTACCCGACCTTCGACCACCAGCGGAACAACCTTGTCCGCGAATCGCACCACCCGGAGCTGCGCCGCGCGCTCGAGGAGGGTGTCTGGCCCGACGAGGAGCCGCCGCCGAAAGCGCTGCTCCAGGACGGCGGCATCCCCCAGCCCGACCGCGTCCGCCTGCGCGCCTGGGCCGAGGTCGTCGACCACGTCACGATCAACGACCGCCGCAGCCTCGACGCGCTCTCGCCGTATTACATCTGGACTCCGGACTACGCCGAAAAGCGGCTCACCTGGAAGCACCGGCACCCGCTCCACGTCCTGCTGCTGCGGGTCCACCGGATCCCGCGCCCGGTCACGGTCCGCGTCCGCGACGAGTACCACGGCTGCCGCTCCTGGGTCGAGATCGACCGCGAACTGCCCTTCGAGGGCACGCCGGTGATGGCCGACGAAGAGTTCGAC
>DATFQO010000039.1:0-21548 GCA_035264245.1 Solirubrobacterales bacterium | reverse complement strand
CCGATCCGTTTGTCGATCAGCGCCTGCAGCAGCGTCTTCGTCCCGGCCCGTTTGTCCTCGCGGCTCCAGGTGCCGACGATGTCGATCGCGTCGTCGAAGGCGTCGCCGTCGCCGAGGTCGGCGATCTCGCTCAGCGCTTTCAGCCGCAGCTGCGCGTTGCGGTTGCGCTGCACGCAGGTGAGCAGGAAGCGACGGCGCAGCTCCTTGGTCTTGTCGTTCTGCAGCATCGCCCGCGCCCGCCGCCATCCCTGGGTGTTGACCTTGGCCCCTGCCAGCGCCGCCCAGGCGTGCTGCTCGGGATAGTCGAGGTTCTCGACCGCAATCCGCCAGATCTCCCGTTCCAGCACCTCCATCCGTTTCTCCTCGACGTCGGAGACGGGGACGATGCGGCGCTCGACCCGGACCTTGCGGCCGCGACCGCGCCGCACCGGGCCGACGACGATCGCGCCGCCGCGATAGACGTCGCGGTCGAGCAGGCTGTGCAGGGTGATGATCGTCTCGTCGTGGGTCGTCGCCGGGTGGACGAAGTCGAGCACGATCCCGGCCTCCTTGCCCGGCGCCCGGCGGGTGACGCGGCCGACCCGCTGCTGGTAGATCCGCCGTGAGGCGGTCGGCGCCAGGTGCATGCAGATCGTCGCCCGCGGGCTGTTCCAGCCCTCGGCCAGCAGCATCGCGTTGCAGAGCACGTCGACGGTGCCGCGCTCGAAGCCGGCGAGGATCTCGGCCAGTTCGCGCTTCGGCGTTTCCCCGGAGACCGCCTGGGCGTTGATGCCGGCGTCGCGGAAGGCTTTGGCGACGTTCTTCGCGTGCTGGACGCCGGCGGTGTAGACGACGCCGGGGATCTTGCGGAAGCGCGAGCGGTAGAGGTCGGCGATCGCGACGTTGAAGGGCTCCTGGTCGAGCAGCGCGGCCAGCTCCTCCTGGTCGAAGTCCTGGTCCACCTCGCCTTTTCGCAGCGGCACCTTGGCGATCGTCCGCACCCCGGGACCCGGCGGGATCCGCAGGCAGCGCAGCGGCGCGATCACGCCGCGGCGCGCCGCCTGGGCGAGGTCGAAGCGGGAGGTCTGGGTCGGGAAGAGGTCGGCGACGTGGCGGGCGATCAGCGCCCCGGTCGCGGTCATGCCGATGTAGACGGGGCCGGGCAGCTCGCGGATGCAGGCGCTGGTTTTCTCGCCCAGGGCGGTGTGCGCCTCGTCGCAGATCACGATCGAGTAGGCGTCGGAGATCTTCTTGTGGTTGCGGACGAACCACTGGTAGGTCTCGACCGTGACCGGGCCGTCGGGGTCGTCGCGATCGCCCAGCAGCGGCGGGCGCAGGCGCTCCTTGTAGCCGCGGTCGGAGATCTCGCCGATGAACTGGTCGACGAGGTTGCGGCGGTGGGTGAGGATCAGGACGCCGCCGGTCCGGGTCGCCTCGACGAACCCGACCGCGGCGACGGTCTTGCCGGCCCCGGTCGCGTGCTCGAACCAGAAGCGGCGCTCGGCGCCGGGGTCCTCGGGGGCCTCCTCGACGACCTCCTCGTCCTCCTCGGCGGGCTGTTCCTCCCAGTCCTGCGGCTCCTCGTCGGGGTCGACCTCGTCTTCGTCCTCGTCGGCCTCACTGGCCTCGGCCGCCGCGGCGGCGGGCTCGGCCCCTTCGCCGTCGCCGTTCTCGATCACCGGAGCCACGTTCCCGGTCTGCTGCTGGCCCATCAGCTCGGCAAGCGTCCCGGAGAGGGCGTCCACCTGGTGCGGGTTCAGTTCCGCCCCGTCGAGGAGCTTGGGCGGCTCGTCGGCGAGGAAGCGCTCCAACCCCAGCAGCAGCGAGAAGTCCCGCCGCCACTGGATCGAGGGGTGCTCGGCTCCTTCGTCGAGCTCCCTCAATGCGCCATCGAGCGCGCGCCGACGCGCGGTCCCCGGGGCAAGCGCCTCGGGGCCCTCGCCGTCGAGCAGGAAGGGCTCACGGGCGAATGCCGCCGCACGCTCGATGTCGGCGCTCGAAGGAACTGCCGCGTCTGCGGCAACGTCGCTGGTCTTGGCCATAGAAGGCTTCTGGGTATTCCGTCCCCACCGCACACACAAGAGAACGGGGAGGACAAGTGAACGAGGCTGCGGGGACTCGACTGAACGCCTCCCCGAGTACTCAACGCGGTCCGCGAGCCGCGAACCGAACGCCCGTATTGTACCCATGGAGCGGATGACTGCGCGATTCGGACCACTCTTGGCGCTGGGCGCACTGGCCTTGGCGGCCATTCTCGGCGGCGGTTGCGGAAGCTCGAGCGGCGGTGACTACGGCGGCACCCATCCCGACTACGCCAGGGCCCTGGCGGGTTCGCCCCCGCGGTTGACGGCGATCCACAGACAGGCGAACGAGCTGCTGCCCGGCGGGACGGAGGCCTTCGAGAAGCGCATCGCCGATCTGCGCGGCTACCCGGTCGTCGCCAACGTCTGGGCCTCGTGGTGCGTCCCCTGCCGGCAGGAGTTCCCGGTCCTGCAGGAGCTTTCGGCCCGCTACGGCAAGCAGGTTGCCTTCCTCGGCGTCAACTCGGAAGACTCCGACGACGCCGCCGCGACCTTCCTCGGCGAGGAGCCGGTGCCCTACCCCAGCTATACGGATCCCGACAAAGAGATCCTCGGGTCGCTCGAGGGGTTCGGTGGGCTGCCGGACACCGCCTTCTACGATCGCTCTGGCAAGCTCGTGCACCTGCAGCAGGGGCCCTACCGCGAGGAGTCCGAGCTCGAAGCCGACGTCCGCCGCTACGCGCTGCAAGGCGGATAATCAGAGCGATGGAAGCGTTCATCGTCATCGCGCTGATCGGCACCGGTCTGCTCTTGGCCGAGCTGCTGCTCCCCACGGGCGGGGTGCTGGCGGTGCTCGGCATCGTCGGCCTGACCGCCGCCGGAATCGTCGCCTTCGGCTCCGACAGCAACGTCGCCGACTACGCGGGAGGGGCTCTGATAGCCCTCGGCATCCTCTCCGCGATCACCTTCTACTTCGTCACCCGCAAGGTCCTCGACGCTCAGCGCAACGGGCGCGTCCGGGCGGGAGCCGAGCAACTGGTCGGGGCCACCGCCGAAGCTCGCGGCGCGATCGATCCCGACGGCAGGGCCTGGCTGGAGGGCACGATCTGGAGCGCGCGCCTGGCAGATGGCGCGACCCGAGTCCAGCCGGGGGATAAAGTCAAGGTCGAGGCGGTAGACGGGCTGACGCTGGTAGTACGCCCGGAGCCGCTCCCCGCGGTCCACTCGAGTGAAGGAGCCGGTTGATGGAGGCTGTGGCAGGGATTCTCGTCGTCCTCGTGTTCTTCGGGCTGATTGCGCTCGGCTCCTCGGTGCGGATCCTGCGCGAGTACGAGCGTGGGGTGATCTTCCGCCTCGGGCGCTTGATCGCACAGAAGGGACCGGGGCTGATCCTGCTGATCCCGCTGGTCGACCGGATGGTCAAGGTCGACCTGCGAACCATCACCCTCAACATCCCGCCGCAGGAGGTGATCACCCGCGACAACGTCCCCTGCCGCGTCAACGCCGTCGCCTACTTCCGCGTCGTCGATTCCAACCGGGCGGTGGTCGAGGTCGAGAACTACCTGATCGCCACCTCGCAGATCTCGCAGACGGCGCTGCGCTCCGTGCTGGGCAAGGCCGAGCTCGACCAGCTGCTGGCCGACCGCGAGCGGCTCAACGAAGAGCTGCAGAAGATCATCGACGAGTCGACCGAGCCCTGGGGGGTCAAGGTCACCGCGGTCGAGATCAAGGACGTCGAGATCCCCGAGCAGATGCAACGGGCGATGGCGCGCCAAGCCGAGGCCGAGCGCGAGCGACGGGCGAAGATCATCAACTCCGAGGGCGAGTTCCAGGCCGCCCAGAAGCTCACCGACGCCGCCGACATCATCAGCACCAATCCGGCCTCGCTGCAGCTGCGCTATCTGCAGACGCTGCTGGAAATCGGCTCCAACCAGAACACGACCGTGGTCTTCCCGCTGCCGATGGACGTGCTCGAGCCCTTCGTCGGCAAAGGCTCGGCGGCGCGCGCCGCCGGCACCGAGCGGCAGGCTCGGCCACCCGCCTCCCCACCGCCTCCGCCCCCGGAGCCACCGGCGGCCGACGATCCCGACGCAGGCGACCTTCCCCCCTCCCGCTCCTGAGCGCGCCCGAGATACGTATCGACCAGCTGACCGGGCTGAGGACGATCCTCGCCCCGGGTCGAGCTGACCGCCCGGAGGGCTTCTCGGCGCGCGCGAGCGAGGCGAAGGGCCCGGACAACTGCCCCTTCTGCGAGGACCGCGAGGACCGCACCCCGCCCGAGCTCTACGCGACGCGACCGGGAGGCAGGGAGACCGACGGCCCCGGCTGGACGACCCGGGTGGTCCCGAATCTCTACCCAGCCCTCGGCAGCGCGGTCGATCCCGCCAACCAATCCCATGGTTCCTTTGGCACCGCTGACGTGCAAAAGGAACCACGACTCGGCCAGCCGGGCGCCGACGCCGGAGCCTTCGCCAGCTCCGGAGACCCGCTGCTGGCGACCAAACGTGCCGGCGAACCGGATCTCTTCTCCTCACGCCCGGCCGAGGGCGTCCACGAGGTGTTGATCAACTCTCCGGAGCACGTGACGGCGATGGCCGAGCTGGGCGACGAGCAGTTCGCCGCCGCGATCGCCACCTGGCGCGAGCGGATGCGGGCCCACCCCGACGCTTCCTACCTGCAGCTGATCGTCAACGAGGGTGGCGGCGCCGGCGCTTCGCTGGAGCACACCCACGCCCAGCTCTACGCGTTGCCGTTCGTGCCGGCCGCCGTCGCCCGCGAGCGCGAGCGTGTCGGCGCCTATGGCGAACGCACCGCCGGCGGCGGGCTGCTCAGCGACGTCCTCGTCGAGGAGGTGCGCCGGCAGGAGCGGCTGGTCGCGATCGACGAGGAGGCGGCGCTCGTCTGCCCCTGGGCCTCCCGCTCACCGTTCGAGCTGCGGGTGATCCCGCGGCGAGAAGCCGCCCATTTCGAGGAGGACGAGGCCGGCGCCGCGATGATCGCCACCGCGATGCGCGGCCTCGCAAAGCTCTTCGATGGTCCACCCGAGCTGAATCTCTGGATCCGTACTGCGCCCCGCGGCGCCGACCAGTTTCACTGGCACGTCGACATCGCCCCGCGGCTGACGATCAAGGCCGGCTTCGAGCTCGGCACCGGCGTCGACATCAACGTCTACCCGCCGGAGCGCGCGGCCTCCGACCTGAGAGAGTGCCTCTGATGCGGCCGACCCCGCGACCGATCCCGCGCTTCATCGCCGACACCACCCAGGAGGGGATCCCCCACGGGCGCTTCGCCGAGCGCCTGCGCGAGGAGTTCGCGAAGGCCGTCGGGGAGATCGGCGACCTGCCGGCGGGAGCGGCGGTCCCCGAGGAGGTCGACTGGTTCCCCGAGCGCGCCTGGGGTGGCCGGGTCTGGGTTCCCTGCTCGACTCACTGCGAGAGCGAGGAGGGGCGGCTGGAGCTGTTCGGCCACGTCTCCTACGTGCAGCCGCCTGAGGGCGAGCCGGCCGACTTCGCCGCCAAGGCCGACTTCACCGACATCCTCGCCGCCGACAACCCGGACTGGCGGATCGACCTCAACGACGACATCGTCGGCCGCTGGCGCGGGGAGAACGGCCGCGCGGGCGCCGTCACCTTGGTCTGGGGGCGCCCGCTGGTCCGCGGCGCCGTCGCCGCCACCGCCGTGCTCGAGGCCGAGACCGTCGACCAGGAGCTGGTCTCACAGGACCGTTTCACCCTGATCGCGCTCGACGCGCTCGAGGGCTACGGCGACGAGATCTTCATGGAAGTCAAGCTCTGGAGCCGGCGAGCGGACGAGCTCGCCTCCGAGACCCTCTACGCCTAAGGACGCTCGCAGCGCTACGTAAGCACCTCGATCGGGAGGTCCACCCCGGTCTGCTCTCCTGCCCGCGCCAAGCGCCTGTCGAAGGTGAGCAGCGGTTCGTCGAGCATCAGCGCCAGTGCGACGTAGAGGGCGTCGTAGAAGCTGAAGTTGTCGCGCAGCTGCCAGGCAACGTGGATCAGCGGTTCGTGCTCAACCCGTTCGACCGGAAGCTCGTCGACTTCCCACAGCGCTCTTCCCGCGGCACCTGCGGTGAGCGCCCCCAAGCGGACCGACCGACGCAGCGCGTGTCCAACCTCCGCATCGATCAAATGCGGGGCCCACAGCGCGTATTCCTCCACATCAAGCCGCTCTTCGACTACCTGCTTGTACTTGCCGTCGCTAAGAAACTCGACCAGCACGGATGCGTCGACGACCGGCATCAGTCACCGCGAGATTCGCGGATGATGTCGACGATTTTCTGCGTGGTCAGAGTGGAGCCGGCGCTGCGGCCCCTGCTCCTTGCACCGATCTCTTTTATCGTCGATTTGCGGCTTTTCCGGTCGAGCTCCCGCTTGATGTAGTCGGACATGCTCATCCCAGCAAGCGCCGCCCGCTTCTTCAGGTCCCGGTGCAGGTCGTCGGGGACATTCCTGATCTGAATCATCTTGGACATGTGCCGCACATTAACCCGTGCGGAGGACATGTCGACTATCTCTGCCGTTCTCATGCAACGGATCCTGCCGGGCCAAGTCCCACCTGTGGCGCGCACTGAAAGCCAACTTCCGCAAGCCTTCGTCAACTAAGCGAGAATTCAGCCCCCGCCCCGATAGCTCAGCTGGATAGAGCGATCCCCTCCTAAGGGATAGGCCGCTGGTTCGAATCCAGCTCGGGGCACTCATTCCCGCTGCAGGGTTTCGCCCGGGGGGCAGCAACTTTCGACGGTCCGGGCTGCTTGTACGGAGAGTGCTGACCATGACCCGCCGCCCTCGCTACCTGGCCGCGCTTGGGCTGCCCGCCCTCCTGCTCGCCCTGCTCCTTCCGGGAGCACCTGCGGCCTCCGCGGGAGCGGCGTCGCCCACCGTCCACTTCGATGGCCGCAGCGTGCGGGTACCGGCAGGCTGGCCGGTCTTCCGCCTCAGCGAGCAACCGCGGATGTGCGTGCGAGTTGACCGCCCTGCCGTCTACCTCGGCACGCCCTCGCACCAGCAGCACTGCCCCGCCGAGGCGATCGGCCGGCGGAGGGCGATTCTGGTCGATCCAGCCGCTGCCGGGTCCTCATCGCTGCCGGTCGCGCCCCGGCGGGCCACCGCCTCCGCCGGCGGTGCCGTCTTCACCGGCCTCGGCTTCGACGCCTGCACCGCACCCTCCTCGCGCTCGATGGCCGCCTGGGAGGACTCGCCCTACCGGGCCGTCGGCGTCTACATCGGCGGCATCAACCGCGCCTGCTCGCAGCCCAACCTGACCGCGAGCTGGGTCGCCGCCCAGACCGAAGCGGGCTGGCACCTGATCCCGACCTACGTCGGCCTGCAGGCGCCGACCAGCAGCTGCTCGAGCTGCGCCAAGCTGACCTCCAGCCAGGCGACCGCCCAAGGGACGGCGGCGGCGCTCGACGCGGTCGAAGAAGCGGGCGCCGTGGCAATGGGCCCCGGCAGCCCGATCTACTTCGACATGGAGTCCTACACCCAGACCTCGAGCGCGACCGCCGCGACGCTCGCCTTCCTCGAGGCCTGGACCAACAAGCTGCACGCGCTCGGCTACCTCCCCGGCGTCTACAGCAGCAGCGCCTCGGGGATCGAGGACCTCGGTCGCCAGGTCGGCACCGGATACCTGCTGCCCGACCACATCTGGACCGCGAACTGGAACGGCGAGGCGGACAGCGACGACCCGGCGATCCCGGCCAGCGCCTGGACCCCGCACCGGCGCATCCACCAGTACCGCGGCGGCCACAACGAGACCTACGGCGGGGTGGCGATCAACATCGACAACAACTACGTCGACGCCGCGACGGTCGGCTCGGCGACGCTGGTCGCCGGCGACGACCCGATCGGCTACCTCGACCTCGCCGCCTCCCCGGCGCCCGGGCAGGTGCGGGTCCGCGGCTGGGCCTTCGACCCCAACGCTCCGACCGAACCGGTCGCGATCCGGCTCTCGGTCGGAGGCAAGGAAGGGACCGCCGGTGCCGCGACCTACGAACTCGGGACCGTCGCCACCGGCTCGCGCCGCGACGTCGCCCTCGAGTTCCCCGAAGTGGGCCCCCGACACGGGTTCGACCTGACCCTGCCGACGATCAAGTCGGGCCGCCAGCGGATCTGCGCCTACGCCCTGGATCGCGAACCCGGGGAAGACCGCCTGCTCGGCTGCAAGGGGGCGACGATCCCGGTCGCGCTCAGGCTCTCGCGACTCAAGGCCGGGGGCAGGAAAGTCCGGGTCCGGATCGACTGCCTCTGGCCGGCGGGCACCGAGTGCCCCGGGCAGATCGTGCTCCGATCCCGCTTCCGGGTCCCGAGTCACACCCGTGGCGGGCCGCGCACCCGACCGGTCAGCCGCGTCGTCGGCCGTTCCGCCTTCCGGCTCACCGGCGGCGGCGGTCAGACCTACCGGGTCCCGCTCAGCGCGGCCGGCCGGACCCTGCTGCGCGAGCGGGGGCGCCTGAGGACGCAGGTGGTGGTGGCGATCCCCGGCGGGCGACGGGTCGCCGTGGTCGGCCTCGGCGGCTAACCGCCGAGCGCTTCGCGCAGGCTGGCGACCTCGGCCCGCAGCTCGCCCAACTGCCGCTCGAGACGAGCGAGCCTGTCCTCACTCGGATCGGGGAGGTCCTCCGACGCAGGCTCGGTTTCGGCAGCAGACGCCGGCGGCTGCTGGGACAGATCGCCCTTGTCGTCGCCGCCCAGCAGCTGCTCATAGCGATCCTCCTTCTGACCCGGGCGCCGCGGGTGGCGGACCACCAGCTCGCGCTCGAGCAGCTTCTCCAGCGTCGCCTGCACCACGGCCAGGTCGGGAAAGCGATGCAGGCGCTCGCTGCGCTGCTTCAGCTCGCCTGGCGTCTGCGGGCCGCGCAGCATCAGCACCGCCAGCAGGGAGAGTTCCTCGTCGTCGACCCCGAGGGCCTCGGGCAGCAGGTGGCGGTACTTGCGGGCGCGGCTGCCGGCTCCGCTGGTGAGCCGCGTCCAGCCGCGACGCGCGAGGCGGCGCAGCGCGTCGCTTACAGCCGCCTCGTCGTAGTCGACCACCGGGTCGCGGTTCGTCGCCTGGTTGCAGGCGAGCCGCAGGGCGTTGAGCGAGAGGGGGTAGACGTCGGGCGTCGTCCGCTGCTTCTCGACCAGGCAGCCGACCACCCGGAGCTCGACCGAGTCGGGCTCCATCAGCCGCGGTCGGGGCGCTCCGGGTAGATCTCGTCGATCGTGACCAGGGCCCGGTAGGGAGCCTCGGCGGCGGCTTCGATCCTCTCGGCGCCGCCCGCCAGCCGATCGACGACGGCGACGACGCCGGCGACCTCGAGCCCCTCCTCCCGCACGCGACCGATCGCGTCCGCGGTGGAGCCGCCGGTGGTGACCGTGTCCTCGACGACGAGGCATCTGACTCCCGGCTCGACCGGCCCCTCGACCCAGCGCTGCAGCCCGTGCTCCTTGCGCGACCCGCGCACGAAGAACGCGACCAGCCCCTGCCCGGCGGGAACCGCGATCGCCGCGCAGGCGGGAGGAATCGCCGCCGTGGCTGGCCCCCCAACTGCCTCGGCCCCGAGCTCCAAGGCAGTCGCGGCGATCAACTCCCCCGCCGCCTCGAACCCCTCCGGCCGCATCAAAGCCCGCCGCGCATCCACGTAGTACTGCGCCGTCGCCCCGCTGGCGAGGGTGACTTCCCCGAGGATCAGCGAATGCTCTTTCAGCTCCGAGAGCAGCGTCTCCTTGGCCTTTGCCAGGTCGGTCACCGGTGAGCGGGTGTGACCAAGCAGATCAAGGACGCAGGGAGCGTGGCGTGCTCTGCACGCGAGCGACTGAGGACGCCGATATGCGCCGCGTCACACCCGCTCACCAGATGAAGATGTCCTCGCCGAAGAAGATCCGCTCGTAGATCTCGGGCTGATCGGCGATGAAGGTCCGCAGGCAGCCGTGGCTGGCGGGGTAATCGGGGACCGATTCGTAGCCGTGGACGGCGTAGCCACCGTAGAAGTAGAACGAGTAGTACATCCCGTGGGAGTTGTAGCCCGGTTCCTGGCGGATGAACTCGAAGTGGCCGGTGACGGTCGGGGTCGAGGACTTGCCGGAGGAGATCGGGTAAATGGCGAACGGCTTGTCGCCCTTGGTGAAGACCAGTACCTGCTTGGAGAGCGGCGCCTCGACGTGCTCGCCGGCACCCGGATGGCGGACCTCGTAGCCGCCCTTGCCGGAGAAGACCTTTTCGACCAGCCCGGCGCCAGCGCGCATGCTGCGGGTCATGCCGTTGACTTTGCGGTAGGCGAGGACGCCGCGCCCGGTCTTGCCGCCGTAGCAGCGGCCGTCGTTGGCGATGTAGCCCATCTTCCGCATCGCCTTCTCGAAACCGACGACGACGTCGCCGCACTGACCCTGGTGCAGGGCCGGGAAGCTGACCTTCCAGCTCTTCCGCACGGTGCTGTCAGCGCCAAGCGCCGGCGTCGCCACGTGCTTGGCCGCAACCGCGTACCTGCCGCCCTCGCGAACCTGGATGCTGGTGCGGAAGCTGCCCTTGCCGCCGGCTTTGCGAACCGGCAGGTTGCGGCTGAAGAGGATGTGGCCGTCGAGGTAGAAGGTCACCTCGACCTTCTCGCCGGCGACGAACGGCGCCAGCGAGCCGCTGACCGGGACCGTCTGCATGATCTCGGCGCGGCCCTGCTTCAGGTTCCCGACCTTGACCTTGACCGTCGCCTCCGGCGCCGGGGTCGGCTTCGGCGGCGCCTTCGGCTTCGGCGCGGCCATCGCCAGGGAGGGCAGGGCCAGCGCGCAGGCGACGGCGAGCAGAGGGACGAGGCGGCGAATCACGGGCAAACCCTACTGAGCGAGGAGGGCGACAGAGTTGTTCAGGGCGTGCAGCATCATCCCCGGCACGATCGAGCCGGTCTTCTCGTAGAGCAGGCACAAGACGACCCCGAAGGCGATCAGCGGCGGCACCGCGGTGATCCCGGTGAAAGCGTGCAGCAGGCCGAACACCGTGCCGGCGATCAAGGCCGCTACCCACTTCGGCAGCCGCTCGCGCAGGCCGCCGAAGAGCATCCCGCGGAAGCAGATCTCCTCGGCGATCGCGGCGCCGAGGACGATCACCAGGACCTGGACGGGGATCGGCCCGAAGCTGTCGGCAATGTCTTCCTGTTCGGGTTCGACGATCAGCACCGAGTAGGCGATCGCGAAGGCGAAGTAGGCGCCGACGGAGGCGGCCATCCAGCCGAAGGCCGAGGGACGGAAGCGCCGCACCCCCAGCCGCCGCAGGCACTCGCCCAGCGTCCCTGCCCCGCGCGAGTGGGCGACCGCCAGCGGCACCCCGAGCAGGCCGATGACGAGCCCCAGCTGGGCGACGACGTTCCCGACCGTCGTCAGGTCGCCGGCGGAGTCGGTGAAGGCGATCGCCGGCAGGCCGAGGACGAGGCCGACGACGATTGCCAGGACGGCGCCGAGCAGCGCCCCCGAGGGGCCCCAGTTGGAGGGCGGGAATTGGCCCTCGACCGGCTCGGCGACGGGCGCGGTGGCTAGGTTGCTCTCCATGTCGCCGGCAGTCTCACAGGTCTCGCGCTCGACCCGGACGCGGCTGCGCATCCTCCGCCGCCTCGCGTTCCTCGCCGTCCTGCTCGTCGTCGCGATGCTGGCGCTGAGCCAGTTCACCGAGCTGAAGGAGCTGGCGACCGGCGTCCTTGCCTCGACCGCGCTGGTCGTCGCGGTAGTCGGTTTCGCCGCCCAGCGGACCCTCGCCAACATGATCGCCGGGATCCAGATCGCGATCTCGCAGCCGATCCGGATCGGCGACCGGATCAGCTTCGACGAGCGCGAGGGCCGCGTCACCGACATCACCCTCTCCTACACCTACGTCGACCCCGGCGACGGCAGCTCCGTGGTGATCCCGAACCAGCTGCTGAGCGAAGGGATCGTCCACAACCACTCGACCGAAGACACCATCGCCTGAGGGCAACCGCCGCTGGAGCCAGCTGCGGCCTCTAAGTAGCCTCTGGGGCGATGACGCAGCGCACTCGGCGACGTCAGCGCCGGCACGGGGGGATCGGCGCCAAGCTCCTGATCGTCTTCGGCGGCGTCTTCGTGGTGCTCGCGATCGCCGCGATCGCCGTC
Organism: Solirubrobacterales bacterium; assembly: GCA_035264245.1. Taxonomy (GTDB): domain Bacteria; phylum Actinomycetota; class Thermoleophilia; order Solirubrobacterales; family 70-9; genus VAYN01. The sequence goes on along the minus strand of DATFQO010000039.1, from coordinate 9,439 downwards.
ACCTCGTGGGTTCTCGACGTCGCCGCCGACGCCCCTTCGCTCGCCTCCTGCGAGCCGATCGAGAAGGGCGGCAACACGGCCCTCTACGCCGCCGACGGGTCGAGGCTGGGCACCGTCGCCTCGCCCGAGGCACGCGTGCTGGTCTCGATCGACCGCGTCCCGAAGAGCCTGCGGCTGGCGACGGTGGCGATCGAGGACCAGCGCTTCTACCAGCACGACGGCCTCGACTACGAGGGGATCCTGCGCGCCGCGGTCAAGGACCTGGAAGCCGGCGAAGCGGTCGAGGGCGGCTCGACGATCACCCAGCAGCTGGTCCGCAACCTCTGCATCGAGAACCCGAAGCGGACGCTGGAGCGCAAGATCGAAGAGGCGCAGCTGGCGATCGAGTACGCCGAACGCCACAGCCGCAAGGAAATCCTCGGCTCCTACCTCAACGTCGCCTCCTACGGGACGGTCGAAGGGACGACCGCGGTGGGAGTCGGCGCCGCGGCGAGGATCTTCTTCTCGAAGCCGGTCTGGCAGCTGAAGCTGCCCGAAGCAGCGCTGCTCGCCGGCCTCCCCCAGGCGCCCTCCGAATACAACCCGCTGCTGGCGCCGGCGGCGGCGAAAGCGCGGCGGAACCAGGTGCTGCGGCAGATGGCGAAGCTCGGCTACATCAGCGAGGAGCGGGCGCAGACGGCGATTGCCAGCGGCCTGCGGGTGAACCTCGACGAGAGCTTTTTCGAGCACCGCGAGCCCTACTTCTTCGACTATGTCGAAAACAACCTGATCGAGAAGTACGGCGCGAACACGGTTCGGCGCGGCGGACTCCAGGTGCGGACGACGATCGAGCCCGAGCTGCAGGAAGTCGGCCTCGATGCGATGCGCTCGGCGCTGCCCTACTCGACCGACCCCTCCTCGGCGCTGGTCTCGATCGACCCGCGCAACGGCCACATCCGGGCGATGGTCTCCAGCTCCCATTACGAAGAGAGCAAGTTCAACCTCGCCGCCCAGGGCCACCGCCAGCCTGGCTCGACCTTCAAGACCTTCGTCCTGACGACGGCGATCCGCCAGGGGATCGATCCCTACTCGACCTATTACACCTCCAAACCGCTCGACCTCTACCTGCCGAAGTGGGGGCACTGGATGGTCCACACCGCCGACGAAGGCTATCTGGGGACCGTCAACCTGCAGCAGGCGACGGTCGCCTCCGACAACACCGTCTTCGCCCAGCTCGACCTCGACGTCGGCCCAGCGGCGGTGGCGGCGACCGCGCACCAGATGGGAATCACCTCGCCGCTGGACGGGATTCCGGCCGAGGGGATCGGCGGCCTGCGGATCGGCGTCTCACCGCTGGAGATGTCGAGCGCCTACGCGACCCTCGCCGCCGGCGGGCGGCACCGCGACCCGATCGCGGTCACCAAAGTCGTCTTCCCCAACGGCCACGTCGACCATCCCGAAGCCTCTAAGCCCGAGCAGGTGGTCTCACCGGCGGTGGCCTGGGAGGTGACCCGGCTGCTGCACGACAACATCACCGAAGGGACCGGGACCGCCGCCTACACCGGCTGCGCCGGACAGGCGGGCAAGACGGGGACCACTGACGAATACACCGACGCCTGGTTCGCCGGCTACCAGCCGAACCTGGCGACGGTGGTCTGGGTCGGCTACCCGGAGTCGAACGACATCTCGATGTCGAGCGTGCACGGGCGGACCGTCTTCGGCGGCACCTTCCCGGCCGAAATCTGGCACTCGCTCTACACCGGTGCGGGGGTGCCCTGCGAGGAATTCGAGGAACCGAGCGAGCAGGTCAGCTGGGCGCCGTTCTACGGGCGTTACGCCCGCTCTAGCCCGAGCGACGACGGCAGCCTCGGCGGGGCTGACAGCGGCGGCGGGAGTGACGGACCGCCGCCGGCGGGAAGCGCCGCGGTCGGCGGCTACGACCCGGATGCCTACGCCCCGGGGGCAGGGCAAGAGCCGTACTCACCGCCGACTCCCGCTCCGCAGGACGTCGGCGGCGGCAAGAACGCGGGCGGGTAGGCGCGATCGACCCCGGTCTCGCCTACGGCCTGATGTGGGCCGGCTTCGCCGGCTACCTCGGCGGCCTCGCTCTTGCCCCGAGGCTCGGCAGGCGAGTCGTCTGGGGCGCGATCGGACTCCTCGTCACCGGCTTCGCGCTCACGCCGGTTCTCCTCTCCCACGACGTCTACAGCTACATCGACTACGCCCGGCTCGGTGTCCGCCACGGGCTCGACCCCTACGTACACCCGCCCCTGGCCGCGACGGCTGACCCCGCCTACGCAGAGGTCACCTGGACCGAAGCGACCAGCGCCTACGGGCCGCTCTTCACCCTGGCGACCTATCCCCTCGCCTGGCTGCCGGTCGGTCTCGCGGTCGCGGTACTGAAGGCGGTGGCCGCGCTCTCGGTCCTCGGGATCACCGCGGTCGTTTCTCGCCTCGCCGCCTGGCGCGGCGCCGACCCGCTCCGCGCCGCCGCCTTCGTCGCCCTCAACCCGCTGGTTCTCGTCCACGTCGTCGGCGGCCCCCACAACGACGGCTTGACGATGCTGCTGGCGATGCTCGCCGTCGCCGCCCTGCTCAGCGCCCGCGAGCTCTCCGCCGGCGCGACCCTGGCGGCCGCGATCGCCACCAAGACCTCGGCCGCCCTGATCGCGCCTTTCGCCCTCCTCGGTTCAACCCAATCGAAGTCGATGGGCCGAAAACACGCCTATACGGCGGGAAATCGGCCCGTCAACCGGCTGTTGCTCGGGGCGGTGGGGGCCGCGATGACGATCGCGGTCGCCGCCTGGCTCGCCTTCGGCTGGGACTGGCTGCACGGCTTCCGGCTCGCCGGGGAGAACCAGAGCCGGACCAGCTACATGAGCCTCCCGATCCTGGCCGCCCGCCTCATCGACCTAGACGCTGGCACGACCCGCATCGGCGCTGCGGCCCTCTTCATCGCGGCGCTCGTCTACCTCCTCGCCTGGACCTGGCGCGGCGGCGACTGGGTCCGCGCCGCCGGCTGGGCCACCCTCGCCCTGCTCCTGGCCACCGCCTGGCTCCTCCCCTGGTATCTGATCTGGCTCCTCCCCCTGGCAGCCGTGTCCAGAGACCGCTCGCTCCAGCTCCTGGCCCTCGGCCTGACGGCTTACCAACTCGGGGCCCGCATCCCCCTCTGAACCAGAGACTCAGTTGGGTTGGGGCGCGGCCCGCTCCGCCTCTTCCTCCTCGGGCGACGGGTGCAGGATCCCGGTCGGGATGCTCCAACCCTCGCGCCGCCCGAGGACCGTCACGCCGCCGACGTAGATCAGTTCCGCCAGGGTGAGGACGCCGCGCACCGCGATCGCGATCAGCGAGCCGAGCGCGAAGCTCTTGCTCGGCAGGGCCGCCTTCATCGCCCAGGCGAAGGCGGCGTCCTTGACCCCGAGGCCGGCGGGCGCGATCAGCGTGACCAGCGCCGCGACGTACCCGATCGCCTGCGCCGAACCGACGAGGACGACGTCCTCGAAGGGGATGTAGGTGACCGAGCGGGCGACGCAGTAGAGGCCGAGGGAGACGACGACCCAATTGACCATGTAGAAGGCGATCAGGGCGATGATCCCGTGCAGGGGGACGAAGACGGGCAAGGGCTCGCGGCCGAATTTGCGCAGCGCCCAGTTCGCCAGCGGGCCGAAGATCTTCGGGTGCAGGACCACGATCGCCGCCGGGATCAGCAGCAGTACCCCCCACCGCCAGGGCTCGCCCTGGAGATCCGGGTGCTTGATGATGAAGTAGGAGGCGACGACGATCGCCGAGGTCGCCGAGGTCGCCTGTTCGTAGACGATGCTGGTGATCGTGATCCGCCGCGGGATGCCCGCGCGCTCGGAGAGCAGCAGCCGTCCCAGCACGTAGAGGACGCTGCCCGGCACGTAGCGGGCCAGCAGCGGCTGCCCCCAGGCGACCTGCGCCCGGCCGAAGCCGATCCGGTAGCCGAGGAAGCGCAGCGTCAGGTCCCAGCCGTAGGCGCTGAGGACGAAGAAGAAGGGGAGGATGACGATCGCCGGAATCAGCCAGCCGACGTGGAAGTGGACCCCCTCGTCCTGGATCTCGGACCACTGGTCGATCACCGTCAGCACGAGGAAGCCGAAGATCAGGACCGCGAGGCCGATCTGGAGGGCGAGGCGGACTTTGCGACTGCGGGGCGGCTTCTTGCCGACCCGCGACCCGGCCTCGCCTACCCGGTGCAGGAATGGTTGGCGGCTCTCCACGTCCATTCGCACCTTAGTTGTATGGCCAGTTGTTTGGGATAGTCGGATGATGGGCGAGTTCGAGTTGCTGGCGAAGCTGCGTGAGCGCCTGCCGAAGGACGGTCAGCAGGTGAAACTCGGCAGCGGCGACGATGCTGCGGTCACCGTCCCCGTCGGGGCGACGGCCACCTCGGTCGACGCGATCGTCGAGGGCGTCCACTTCCGCCGCGGAGAGGCAGGGTTGGGGACGATCGGCCGCAAGGCCCTCGCCACCTCCCTCTCCGACCTCGCCGCGATGGGGGCCGAGCCAGGCGAGGCCTACCTCGTCCTCGGTGCCCCCGCCGACCTGGCCGAGAGCGACCTCCTCGCCCTGCTGGACGGCATGCTGGAGCTTGCGGGAGCGACCGGCACCACGCTCGCTGGCGGCGACCTGACCCAGGCGCCGGTCCTCACCCTGGCAGTCACCGTGGTCGGGCACGCGCCGGCGCCGGCGGACTTCGTCACCCGCGCCGGCGCCCGGCCCGAAGACCTGATCGTCCTCACCGGCGAGCTCGGCGGTGCCGCCGCCGGTCGCCTCCTGCTCGACGACCCGGACCTCGCCGCCGGGGTCGCGGCGGAGACCGCGACGCGGCTCCGCGCCCGCCAGCTCGACCCGCGGCCTCGATTGCGCTCCGGGCGAGCGCTGGCGGGCGCTGGCGCCTCGGCGATGATCGACGTCAGCGACGGCCTCGCTGGCGACGCCGGCCACCTCGCCGCGGCGAGCGGGGTCGGGCTGAAAATCGAGGCAAGCTCCCTGCATCTGGAGAAGGGCGTTACCGAGATCGCCGCGGCCAGCAGCCTGGAGCCCCTGCGGCTCGCCGTCGCGGGCGGCGAGGACTACGAGCTGCTTGCGACCCTGCCCCCCGACGCGCTCGAAGAAGCGAGCGCACGGGTCGAGCAAGCAGCGGAGGCCGGCCTCACCGTGATCGGCACAGTCGTGGCCGGAGAAGGAATCGAGATCAGGCTGCCCGGGGGCGGACTACTCCAGCCCCAGGGCTATGACCATTTTGCTGAGCCGTCGCGTGGATCCCGGTCAGCAGCTCGCGAACGCCGCGGCGGCTGAGCATCGCGATCGCGACCTGCGCGGGGTCCGGCTTGTAGCTGCCGGTCTCAACCAGAGTTTTCAGTTCCTGGGGCTCCATTGCCTTCGCGGTCATTATCGGCGGCGATACCCGGATCCTTAGTTCTTGGTACTCGCACATGCGTCCAACCTGCGGCGGTTACTACCCTTCACAGTCGTGCCCAACGGTTCAGCCCGCATTCTCCTGGTGGACGACGAGCAGTCGATCCAGACGCTGCTGAGCTACCCGCTGCGCAAGGACGGCTACCACGTCACCTCCGCTCTCGACGGCTCCGAAGCGCTGCGGCGCTTCGAGGAAGGGCGCTTCGACCTGGTCATCCTCGACCTGATGCTGCCGCAGATGGGGGGCGTCGAAGTCTGCCGCCAGCTGCGCTCGCGCAGCCAGGTGCCGATCATCATGCTGACCGCGAAAGGCAGCGAGACCGACAAGGTCGCGGGCCTCGAGGTCGGGGCCGACGACTACATCACCAAGCCCTTCTCGATGCGGGAGTTCCGCAGCCGGGTCAAAGCGGCGCTGCGACGCTCGCGGATGGGCGGCGAGTCAAGCGGCGACGGGGCAATCGAGTGCGGCGAGCTGACGATCGACTTCGATCGGCGGATGGTGACCCTCGACAGCGGCGAGGTCAAAGTCACCTACGTCGAGTTCGAGATTCTCGGTGCCCTCGCCCGCTCGCCCGGCCGGGTCCTCACCCGCGAGACGCTGCTCGAGCACGTCTGGGGAGACTCCGACTATCGCGATCCCCGCACCGTCGACGTCCACATCCGCCACCTGCGCGAGAAGCTCGAGCGGGACCCGAAGGAGCCGGAGTACCTCTTCACCGTGCGCGGGGTCGGCTACCGGTTCCGGGAGTAACGGCGATGCGGGGGCTCCGGCTCAGCGACCTCGCCAGCCGCATAACGCTGATCTCGATCGCGATCGCGGTCGGCGCCACCGCGGTCGTCTACGTCTACGCCGTCGCGATCGGCGGCTCGGCCAGCGGCGACGACGCGGTCAAGCTGCAGATCCTCACCGGCGGCCTGATCGCCGTCGCCATCGCGACCGCGATCGGCCTCTACTACGCCCGCGCCGCGGCCAGCAACATCCAGAGCCTGCAGGAAGCCGCCCGCAAAGTCGCCGACGGCAACTTCGAAACCTCGATCCCGGTCGCCTCGGTCGGCCAGCTCGGCGATCTCGCCCGCACCTTCAACGAGATGCAGCGCCGCCTGGCCGAGCTCGACAGCGCCCGCAAGCAGTTCATCGCCAACGCCTCCCACGAGCTGCGGACGCCGATCTTCAGCCTCGGCGGCTTCGTCGAGCTGCTCGAAGACGAGGACCCGAGCCCCGAGGAGCGGGCCGAGTTCGTGCGCACGATGCGCCAGCAGATCGAGCGCCTGACGAAGCTGACCACCGACCTGCTCGACCTCTCCCAGCTCGACGCCGGTGCGATCGAGATGCGGGCCAGCGCCGTCGACCTCACCGGCCTCGCCCGCGAGGTGACGAGGGAGTTCGGGGCCCGCGCCGACCTGCGCGGCTCGCGCCTGCAACTGCGCACTCCCGAGCGTTCGGCGGTCGCGCTCGGCGATCCTGATCGGGTGCGGCAGATCATCCGTATCCTGCTTGACAACGCCCTCACCCACACTCCCGAGGGCACCGACGTCACCGTGACCACCTACTCCGCCAACGGCCGTGCCGAGCTGACCGTCTCCGACGCGGGGCCGGGGATTCCGCAGCGCGCGCAAAAGCGGATCTTCGAGCGCTTCTACACGGCCGACAAAGCGGGGGGGTCCGGGCTCGGGCTGGCGATCGCGACCGAGCTCGCCCAGCGGATGAACGGGGCGATCACGATCAGCTCCAGCCGCCGCTTCACCGCCTTCACGCTCGATCTGCCCCCCGGCGCCCGCGAAGCAGGCCCTTCCCGATCCAGCCGCGCCCCCGTCAGGGCCGGCGCGTGAACCGCCTCCCGGCCCTCCTCGTCCTGCTGCTCGCGCTGGGCCTCCTCGGCGGCTGCGGGTCGGGGGGAAGCGATTCCGGTGCCGGCGGCGGCTCCGGGACGGCAGCCCAGGTGACCACGACGCCCGAGCCGGAAGTCGTGATCCAGACCTCGAGCCCCGGCTTCGACGCCGCCCGCGTCTACGAGGAGGCGGCGGCCGGAGTGGTGACGATCCGCTCGGTCTTCGAGGGCCAGGGAGCCGCCGAAGGGTCCGGCTTCGTGCTCGACAGCGAGGGCGAGATCGTCACCAACGCCCACGTCGTCACCGACGAATCGAGCGGCGACCGCAAGGCGGCGGACGAGGTCTACGTCGAGTTCCCGGACCGCAACGTGGTCCCGGCCGAGATCGTCGGCTTCGATCCTTTCGCCGACGTCGCCCTGCTGCGGATCGAGCCCGACGGCTTCGAACTGCACCCGCTCGAGCTGGGGGACGACCAGGACCTGCGCGTCGGGCAGCCGGTGGCGGCGATCGGCAGCCCCTTCGGCGAGCAGCAGTCGCTCTCGGTCGGTGTCGTCTCCGCGACCGATCGCTCGGTCCAATCGCTGACCAAGTTCGAAATCGCCGGCGCGATCCAGACCGACGCCTCGATCAACCCCGGCAATTCCGGCGGGCCGCTGCTCGACGCCGGCGCCCGCGTGGTCGGGATCAATCAGCAGATCGAGACCAACTCCGGCGCCAACGACGGCGTGGGGTTCGCCGTGCCGGTCTCGGCGATCAAGCACTCGATCGCGCAGCTGCGCGCCGACGGCGAGGCCGAATACCCCTACATCGGCGTCTCCAGCCAGGCGCTCTATCCCCAGCTCGCGCGCAAGCTCGGCCTCGACACGACCTTCGGCGGTCTCGTCTCCGAAGTCGTCTCCGGCGGGCCGGCGGAGCAAGCCGGGATCAGGGGAGGCGACGACAAAGTCCGCTTCCAGGCGATCCCCTACCAGACCGGCGGCGACGTGATCCTGCAGGTGGACGGCGACGACATTGTCGGCCCCGACGATCTGGCGGAATCGATCGCCACGCGCCAACCCGGCGACGTCGTGACGCTGACCATCCTCCGCGAAGGCGAGCGGAAGCAGGTCGAGGTCACCCTCGGCAAGCGTCCTTCCTCCAGCTGACCCGCCGCGACCGAGCCCTCTGGACGCCGTGTCGCCGCCGATCGGTGTAGAACTCCAGCCTTGCTTCAGGAAGTCGCCCTCGGCCACAAGACCCTCGCCGACTACACCCACATCGTCGGCAAAGACCTGACGGAGCAGATTCGCGAGCTCGCGGAGCCGCTGAAAGGCAAGCGGGTGCTGCACGTCAGCGCCACGGCTTTCGGCGGCGGCGTCTCGGAGATCCTCTACACGCTGGTGCCGCTGATGCGCGACGTCGGCGTCGACGCGCACTGGCACGTGATCTTCGGCAAGGAAGAGTTCTACAACGCGACCAAGCTGCTCCACAACTCACTGCAGGGCGCCGAGGAGACGCTCAGCGACGAACAGTGGGAGATCTTCGACGAAATCAACGAGATCAATGCCGAGGGCCTGCAGGGAGAGTGGGACGTGGTCATCGTCCACGACCCGCAGCCGATCGGTCTGCTGCGTGGCGCGAAGGCGAAGGGCGACAAGTGGATCTGGCGCTGCCACATCGACCTCTCGACCCCGAACCCGGCGCCGATCGCGCGCCTGCTGCCGATGATCGAAGAGTACGACGCAAGCGTCTGGCACCTCGCGGACTACGTCCCCGACGGGATGGGGGCACACCGCGAGGAGGTGCGCCTGATCCCCCCGGCGATCGATCCGCTCTCGCCGAAGAACATGGCCTTCTCCCCCGAGGACGCCGCCTTCGTCTGCCGCCAGTTCGGGATCGACGTCGACCGGCCGCTGATCACCCAGGTCTCCCGCTTCGACCCTTGGAAGGACCCGATCGGCGTAATCGACGCCTACCGCCAGCTGACCGAGCAGGTGCCCGAGGCGCAGCTGGCGATGGTCGGTTCGATGGCGACCGACGACCCCGAGGGGATGGAGTACTTCCAGAAGACCTTCGAATACGCCGACGGCGACGAGGACATCAAAATCCTCAGCAACCTCAACAACGTCGGCGCGATCGAGGTCAACGCCTTCCAGTCGCAGTCGGACATCTGCCTGCAGAAGTCGATCCGCGAGGGCTTCGGCCT
>DATFQO010000038.1:0-72526 GCA_035264245.1 Solirubrobacterales bacterium | reverse complement strand
CCTCTACGTCGCCGACGCCTCGCTCTTCCCCACCGCCGTCGGGGTCAACCCGATGATGACCATCATCGCCTTCGCGAAGCAGGTCTCCCGAGGGATATCTACTGGGGTGGCGGACCGCCCTGTCCGGAGCTCGGGGGAGGCGGCGGGGGCGGTGGCGTAGCCGCGGGCGGCTGCTGCTGCGTGGTCGTGCCCCCGCCGCCGCGATTGGAGAGGTTGTCGCCGAGGTCGCCGAAGGACGTGCCTTCTTCCTGCATCGCCCGGTAGCCGCCGTAGGTGATCCCGGCCGCGGCGAGCAATCCGAGGTAAATCCCGATCGAGCGGCTGATGTCGACCCCGGGGATGTCGGTGTCGAGCGGCGGATCGATCAGCCGGTAGAGGATCAGCAGGACCGCGATGCCGCCGAGGATCGCGACCACCGCGTTGAGCGAGAACGACGGCTCGAAGACCGCGTCGCTGATGCGGAGGACCGCGACGCCGACGGCGACGAGGACGACGATCAGCAGGATGATGTCGATCGTGCTGAACGCCTGCCAGGCGCTGCCGCCTTCGCTGACGCTGAACAGCCCGTCGCTGCCGCTGACTTCGACCTTGAACCAGTCGAGGAACATGAAGATGAAGAGAAGGACGGCCGACCCGCCGGCGATCTTCTCCCCCGTACTGAGCCTGTCCATCTGTCTCCTCCTAAGGAATTGGGGTGGGCCGTTCGACCCTATACGTGCACCAGGAGGGGCTTTCGACGCCGCTGGCCGGGTTTCCTACCCGGCGGTCGCCCGCAGGCGCGCCGCTTGCAGCGTGTTGGAGAGCAGCATCGCAATCGTCATCGGGCCGACGCCCCCTGGAACCGGAGTGATCGCCGCCGCCACCTCAGCGGCCGCCTCGTAGTCGACGTCGCCGCTGAGACCGTCCTCGAGCCTGTTCATGCCGACGTCGATCACGATCGCGCCCGGCTTCACCGCCTCGGCCCCGAGCAGGCGCGGCACCCCGACCGCGGCGACGAGGACGTCGGCGCGCCGGCAGGTGGCGTCGAGGTCGTGCGTGCGCGAGTGGCAGACCGTCACCGTCGCGTTGGCCTGCAGCAGCAGGCGGGCGACGGGGATGCCGACCAGCTTCGAGCGGCCGACGACGACCGCCTCTGCCCCCTCGAGCTCGACCCCCTCGTGGCTCAGCAGCTCCATCACCCCCGCCGGGGTGCAGGGCACCAGGCCCGGCGTACCGTGGGCGAGGAGGCCGGCGTTGGCCGGGGTCAGGCCGTCGACGTCCTTGAGCGGGTTCAGCGTCTGCACCACGGCGTCGGAATCGAGGTGGGCCGGCAGCGGCAGCTGCACGAGGATCCCGTCGATCTCCTCGTCGTCGCCCAGCTGGCGGACGAGGTCGAGCAGCTCCTCCTGCCTGATCCCGGCCTCGATGCCGTGGTGGACCGAGCGCATCCCGACTTCCTCGCAGGAGCGGCGCTTGTTGCGGACGTAGATCTCCGAGGCGGGGTCCTCGCCGACCAGCACCGTCGCCAACGCCGGGACCCGTCCCGTCTCCTCGACGTAGGCGGCGACGTCGACTTTGACCCGCTCGCGGACCGCGGCGGCCACGGCTTTGCCGTCGATCACCCGCGCGGCCACCCGCTCAGCGCCTCCGGATCGGGGCGTAGTCGGCCATCAGCTTGCGCTCGGTGCCGTCGCCGGAGAAGCGGACGACGACGACCCCGCCCGGCTCGACCGCGGTCACCACCCCCTCGCCGAAGCTGGCGTGGACGACGTCGTCCCCGGTCTGCAGCTCCAGCGTCGGCCCGGGATCGAGCGGTTGCACCGGGGTCACCTCGTTGCTGACCGAGTTGCTCCAGCTGGTGCCGATGCTGCGGGCCGCGGTCGAGTGGCGCTCGGTCAGCTCGTGCGGCAGCTCGTCGACGAAGCGCGAGGGCAGGTTGTGCTCGGCGCGGCCGAACAGCCGCCGCTCGCGGGCCCAGGTCATGTAGAGCCGTTTGCGGGCACGGGTGATGCCGACGTAACAGAGGCGGCGCTCCTCTTCTTCGCCGCCCTCTTCGAGGGCGCGCATGTGCGGGAAGGCACCCTCCTCGCAGCCGACGATGAAGACCGTGTCGTACTCGAGCCCCTTGGCGTTGTGCAGGGTCATCAGCGTCACCAGCTCCTGCTCGGAGCTGAGCCCGTCCTGGTCGGTGTAGAGCGAGATCTGCTGCAGGTACTCCTCCAGCGGCGTCACCTCGCTCTCCCCCTCGCGTTCGCGCTCGATGTCGAACTCGGCCGCGCCCCCGATCAGCGTTTCCAGGTTTTCCGCCCGGCCTTCGGCCTCGATCGTCCGCTCCGCCGCCAGCGCTTCCAGGTAGCCGCTCTCGTGCAAGACCGACTCCAGCAGCGTCGCCACCGGACCGCCTTCGTCGGCGCGTTCGCGCAGGGTCGCCATCGTCTCGTAGAAGCGGCCGACCGACTTGATCGCAGCGCCACTCAAACCCGGTACCTCCTCCGCACGCTCGATCACCTCCCAGACCTGCTGGCCGGTGGTGTTGACGTGGGAGGCGATCCGGCCCTGCGTCGTGTTGCCGATCCCCCGCCGTGGCGAGTTGACGGCACGGCCAAAGGAGACGAGGTCGGCCGGGTTCGCCAGCAGGCTTAGGTAGGCGATCGCGTCCTTGACCTCGGCCCGCTCGTAGAACTTGGTGCCGCCGATCACCTGGTAGGAGACGTCGAAGCGCTGCAGCGTGTCCTCCAGCACCCGGGCCATCGCGTTGGTCCGGTAGAAGACCGCGACCCCGGCGCGGGAAACCGACTCCTCCTGTTCCAGCCGTTCGATCTCGCCCGCGACCCAGCGCGCCTCCTCGTGCTCGTCGGTCAGCTCGTTCAGCTGGACAAGCTCGCCACCCTCGTCTTCGGTCCAGAGCTCCTTCTTCAGCCCCTCCCGGTTGCGTTCGATGACCGCGTTGGCGGCTGAGAGGATCGTCTGCGTCGAGCGGTAGTTCTGCTCGAGCTTGACGACCGCCGCGTCCTCGAAGTCCTTTTCGAAGTCGAGGATGTTGCGGACGTCGGCGTGGCGGAAGCCGTAGATCGACTGCGAGTCGTCCCCGAGCACCATCAGGTTCCGCTGCTCGCCGGCCAGCAGCTGCAGCAACCGGTACTGGGCGTGGTTGGTGTCCTGGTACTCGTCGACGAGCACGTGGCGGAAAGTGCGCTGCCAGCGCTCGCGGACGTCCCCGAACAGCTCCATCACGTTGACGGCGCGGACGAGGAGATCGTCGAAGTCCATCGCGTTGGCTTCGCGCATCCGCTTCTCGTAGAGCGGAAAGGCTTCGGCGACGATCTCCTCGAATTCGGCGTATGCGGCGTCGTTGTAGGAGTCGGAGTCGATCAGCTGGTTCTTGGCGCCGGAGATCTTCGACTGGATCGCCCGCGCCGGGAACCGTTTCGGGTCGACCCCGAGCTGCGCAAGGCAGCGTTTCAGCATCCGCAGCGAGTCGGACTGGTCGTAGATCGTGAAGCTCTTGGAGTAGCCGAGCCGCTCGGCGTCGACCCGCAGCATCCGCGCGCAGGAGGAGTGGAAGGTCGTCACCCACATCGCCCGCACCGAGCGGCCGACCAGCTGGCCGACCCGCTCGCGCATCTCCGCCGCGGCTTTGTTGGTGAAGGTGATCGCGAGGATCTCGCCGGGACGGACGGCGCCCGTGGCGAGCAGGTAGGCGATCCGGTGGGTGAGGACGCGGGTCTTGCCGGAGCCGGCGCCGGCGAGGACCAGCAGCGGACCCTCACCGTGCTCGACCGCTTCGCGCTGGGGGCGGTTCAGCCCCGCGAGCAGGCGCTCGGCCCGGTCGGCGCCGGGTTCGGTCGGCGCGCCCGGAGCCGAAGCCCGCCCCTCTGGCTCGGTGTCGAAATGCTCCTGCAGACTCACCTCGCGAGCATAGCCAGGCGCCCGGCGGGGCTTGGCAGCTCAGCCGCCGGCCGAGGAGCGGCCGGTGCGGGGCTCGATTTTCGCCACCTCGGCCGAGGGACCGTTCCCCCCGTCGAGGGCGGATAGTCGATGCTCGACGTCCGCGATCCGCTCCGAGAGCGCCTTGATCGCGTCGGCGATCGGGTCCGGCAGGTGGATCCAGTCCGCGTCGGGGCCTTCGACCCTGCGGCCTTCGAGCCGGACCGGGTGGCCGGGGTTGCCGACGACGGTCGCGCCCGGCGGCACGTCCTCGACGACGACCGTGTTGGCGCCGATCTTCGCCCCGTCGCCGACGGCGATCGGGCCGAGCAGCTTCGCCCCGGAGCCGGCGGTGACGTTGTCGCCCAGCGTCGGATGACGCTTGCCGCGCTGGAAGCCGGTCCCGCCCAGCGTCACCCCCTGGTAGAGCGTCACGCAGTCGCCGATCACGGCGGTCTCGCCGATTACCACGCCGGAGCCGTGGTCGATGAAGAAGGAGTTGCCGATCCTCGCGGCGGGATGGATCTCGACCCCGGTCACCGAACGGGTCAGGTAGGCGATCGTCCGCGGCAGCAACGGCACCCCAGCCTCGAGCAGCGCGTGCGCGGCCCGGTGCGCCAGCAGCGCCTGCACCCCCGCCCAGCTGGTGAGGATCTCGAAGGTCGAGACGCCCTGCGCGGCGGGGTCGCGCTCGCGCGCCGCCCTGACGTCGGCGCGAATCTCGCTGACCAGCCTTTTCCAGCGGTTCATGGTGAGAAGAAGGGTAGGGACATGTAGCGCTCACCCGAGTCGCAGACGATCGTCACCACCCTCTTCCCAACCATCTCGGGGCGCGCCGCGACCTCGAAGGCCGCCCAGACGTTGGCGCCGGCGGAGATGCCGGCCAGCACCCCCTCCTCCTGCGCCACCCGCCGCGCCATCTCGAGCGCGTCCTCGTCGCCGACGGCGATCACCTCGTCGATCACGTCGCGGTCGAGGATCTCGGGGACGAAGCCGGCGCCGATCCCCTGGATTTTGTGCGGGCCCGCTTTGCCGCCGGAGAGGACCGGCGAGCCTGCCGGCTCGACCGCGAAGACCTTCGCCTCGGGCGCCCGTTCCCTCAGCATCTGGCCGACCCCCGTGATCGTGCCGCCGGTGCCGACGCCAGCGACGAAGGCGCCGATCCCGCCGTCGGTGTCGCTCCAGATCTCCTCCGCCGTGGTACGGCGATGGACTTCCGGGTTGGCCGGGTTGGAGAACTGCATCGGCATGAAGCCCTTGCGCTGGTCGCGGATCTCTTCGGCCAGCGCCACCGCCTCGTTCATCCCGCCCAGCGAGGGCGTCTCGCGGACCTCGGCGCCGTAGGCGCGCAGCAGCTTGCCCCGCTCGCGGCTCATCCCCTCCGGCAGGGTGAGGATCAGCTCGTAACCGCGCGCGGCGCAGACCATCGCCAGAGCGATGCCGGTGTTGCCGCTGGTGGGCTCGACCACGACCGCCTTGCCGGGCTGGATCTGGCCCGCCGCTTCGGCCGCGTCGATCATCGCCACCCCGATCCGGTCCTTGACCGAGCCCCCGGGGTTGAAGTACTCGAGCTTGACGCAGACCTCTCCGGCGAGGCCCTCGGACATCCGGTCGAGCAGGACCATCGGCGTCCCGCCGACGACGGCCGAGGCCTCAGCGCCGATCCGCATCAATCGACGTGGACGATCTTGAACTTACGGACTGCCGGGGTTGGGTCGGGGGTGCTGCCGTTGACGGCGCGGACCTGGAAGCGGTAGCGGCCGGGGCGCAGCTTGTAGGCCTGCGGCGACCTGCAGCCCCTGAAAGCGGCGGCCTTGGTCTTCTTCCCCTTCAGCTTCGTCAGCGAGCACTGGAAGGTGACGCCGGCGGTCGACGAGGAGAAGCGGAACTTCACCTTCGCCTTGGCCTTCTTGGTGACGACCTTCTTCGGCCCCTTGCTGATCAGGGTCTCCGGCGCCTTGACCGTGGTCGGGGGCGGCGGCGGTGGCGGCGGGTTGGTCTTCTCGGGTTCGACGCCGATGACCTTGACCACGGAGGAAACCACGCCTTTCAATTCGTTTTTCTGCAGCGTGATCCACAACGTCCCGTTTGGCCCGGTAGCGATCTGCCGCGCGGATTCCGTCGGGAGCCCGGTGAGGAAGGTGACCTGACCCGAGGTGGTTACCCGAGCCAGTTGGCCGAACGCGAACTGGACCATCCAGTAGGCGCCGTCGCCACCGAGCGTGACGCCGAACGGGTCACCCAGCAGTTCGAAGGAGGCCGCCGGGTTGGGCGGCGAGATCAGTCCGGATTTCTCGGGGCTGGCGCCGGGAGCCGTGAATGCGATCTGACCGTCAGGACCCCCCGCGACGCCCTGCGATCCGCCGTCGATCGCGAAGTCTTTCTGGGTTCCATCGGCAGTGAAGGTGACGATCCTGTTTCCCGCCCCAGCATCGGCAATAACGATCAGCGACCCCGCCACGTCGATGTCCTTGGGGCTGATTTCTCCAGCGGCCACCGGTTTCACGCTGCCCGTCGGATCCCCCGGCGAGAAATGCACGAGTTGGTTGTTGGAGGCCACCCACATCAACCCTTCTGGACCGGCGACTATCTGCCCATTCGCGCCGACCCCGGCAACCGTGAAGCTTTCGTCCGTCCCCGTCGGGTCGCTCGGATTGAACCGCGCCGCCTTTTCGACGTCGGTGACCCAGAGGTTGCCGTCTGGTCCCGGAGCGATTCCCTCCGGGCTGAGGACCCCTTCGATGTCGAATTCCTCGACCTGTCCGGTGGGCGTCACCTTCGCGACGTCGTTGGTCCCGTCTTCGACCGTCAACCAGATATTCCCGTCGGGACCAGCGACGATCTTGTTGTTCGTGTTGATTTCCGCGTTGAGCGGGAAGGTCCCGTCGATGGACGGCGCCGCAGAAGCCGACCCCGCACCCACCAGCAGGCAGCCGAAGGCGGCAAGTGAAGCGGCAAAGGTCGCGACAGTTCTCCCCACGCCGCGCAGTCTAACCGGGGATCAGGTGACGGTCAGCGGCTCGTCCGTCAGCGTGGCGGTTGCGAGCTGCAACGGCTTGCCGCCCTCCCCCTCCTGGTCAAGGCAAAGAGCGATTCCCTCCTGCAACGGCTCAACTAGCTCGTCCAGCGTGTCGCCGGCTGCGAAGCAGCCAGGCAAAGGGGGCAACCAAACTCTCCCCCTCCGCGTACAGGAATCGCGCTAAATGCCTAAATGAAGTACATGCCGCTGCCGGCCTCTTCGGCCTCGCGGCGAGCGACTTCGGCGATCGTCGTCTGGGCGAAGACCTTGCGCAGGGCGGCGACGCCCTCGGCCCAGATGCCGCCGGCCTCGTCGGCCTCGTCGCCGACCTTGCCGTCAAGGGCTTGGACGACATCGAGCACGGTGATCTCCTCGGCCGGCCGGGCCAGGGTGTAGCCGCCGCGCATGCCGCGGTGGCTGGCGAGGAGGCCATTGCGACGCAGGGTCGAGAAGAGCTGCTCGAGGAACTGCTCGGGGATGTCCCGTCGCTCGGCCAGCTCTTTGATCGGCACCGGCCGCTCCCCCGCCCGCGCCAGCTCGGCCATCGCGACCACGGCGTATCTCGACTTTGAGGTAATTGAGATCACAAGGGACTTTCTACCGCACCCCCCGGCTGGGTAGGATCGGCCGGCGGGAGCCGAAAGGCGCTCAGTCCCCCGCACGACGAAACGATTGATCGGAAAGCAGCCCTGAGCGAGCACCCACACTGCCTGGTGATCGACGGTCACCCCCTGGTCCGGCTTGGGATCCGCGAGGTCCTCGACGGAGCGTTCGTCGTGCACGAGTCGGAGACTCGCGAGGAGGGTCTCGGCCTGGTCCGCGACATCGGGGACTTCGACGTCGCGATCGTCGACATGCGCTGGCGCGGCGACGGCGAGGACGACGCGATCAGCGGCGCCGAGGCGATCCGCATGCTGCACCGCTCCAGCGCCGCGCTCGGGATCGTCGCCCACGGCGAGCGGCCCGAGCGCCACCTGGCCAGCGCCGCCCTGCAGGCCGGCGCCTCCGCCTACATCGCCCGCACCGCCGGCCCGGCCGAGCTGCGCAAAGCGGTCGACGCCGCCGCCGCGCAGGAGAAATTCATCGACCCGGCGGTGCCGCCGAAAGGCAGCCGCGGCAAGCTCACCCGGCGCCAGCGCCAGATCCTGCAGCTGCTCGCCAACGGCGAGTCGACGACGGTTGCCGCCCGCGAACTCGACCTCAGCGAGGAGACGGTGAAGACCCACACCAAGCACACGATGGCGCGGCTGGGCGCCAAGAACCGCACCCACGCGGTGGCGATCGCGCTGCGCGAGTGCCTTATCGACTAGCCGGCGGCCGCGCGGACTGCGAGGTCGCCTGAGCCCAGGCCGGGCGCCGGACGCGCACGAGCGAGCGGCGGCGCCACTTTGCCGCCGCATCGTCTTTCTGGGCGGCGGGGATCGCCGCCGCGGAAGTCGACGACTGGGCCATGGCTAGATCCAGCCGCGATCGCGGGCCATCAACACGGCCTGCGCTCGATCCACGGCGCCGATCTTGCCGTAGACGTTGTGGAGGTGGGTGCGGATCGTCGAGACGGAGAGGTGCATTTCGCTGGCGATCTGCTTGTAGACCATGCCCTCGGAGAGGTGGCGGAGGACGTCGAGCTCGCGACCCGACAGCGGGCAGGGCTCGCTGATCCGGGAGGCGTCCTGGACCGGCAGCGGCAGCTCGTAGAGCAGGTCGCGCAGCGCCTCGGGGCCGAGGCCACAGCGCTCGGCGGCGGCGCGCAGGCGCTCGGGGGCGATCGTGTCGCCCTGGCAGTAGTGGGCGACCATGTCGGCGGTCGCGATCATCGCCGCCAGGCCGTCGGCGTCCTCGGAGTGGTGGCGCTCGATCGCGACGGCGATCCGCGACGGCAGGTTCCAGCGCCGGGCGAGGACCCCGCCGACCAGGGCGTGGTCGATTCCCAGCTGCTCGCGTTCTTCGCGCAAGCGCTGCTCGGGGGTGCGGGAGATCGCGTCGAAGTAGACCTTGTAGCCGGGGTGCAGGCGGGAGATGACGAGGCGGCCGACGTCGTGCAGCAGCGCGGCGACCGCGAGCTCGTCGCGTTCGGCCCAGCCGACAACGCGGCCGAGACGGTCGGCGGCCCGCTGGGTGGCGAGGGCGTGGACGCGGAAGCGCTCGGGCTTCAGCTCCCAGCCGCCGTTGGAGTCAAAGAAATCGAAGCTCGGGGCGGTGCCGGCGAGGGCGAGAACCCCGGCCGGCTTCAGCACTTCCAGCGCCGCGGGGACGCTGGCGATGCCGCCGGCGACGATGCCGCCGCGGTTGGCGTGACGCAACACGGCGACGGTCAGAGCGACGTCGCTCTCGACCGCCTCGACGATGCCGCCGACGCGCGCGGTCTCGGCGGTCGCGGCGGCGATCACCCGCTCGCGGGACTCGATCAACACCGGGAACCGCTCGACCGCCTCGAAGGCCTCAGCCAGGCGGCTGCCCGGCGCGGCAGCGGTCCTCGATCCGGCTTTGGCCCCCTCGGTGAGGGTCACCTTGCCGTTGCTCTGCGCAGTCGTCACGCTCATTGGCACAACACATCGGCAGTAAACGACCCCGGGTTTAGCCCATTACCTCTTTCCAATCCCCAAAATTGGGGATTCCCGGGTGATCAGGCGTTGGAGAGGCGCCCGGCGGCGGCGCGGATCCGCTCCAGCGAGCGCTCCTTGCCGAGCACGGCGAGGGACTCGAAGATCCCCGGCGAGACCGCGGTGCCGGTGATCGCCACCCGGATCGGCTGGTAGAGGCGGCCGGGCTTGAGGTCGAAGCGGTCGAGCAAAGGCGCCAGCGCCGCCTCGATCGGGTCCGGCTCGAAAGGTTCGACCGGCTCGAGCGCCTCGGCGACCGCGGTGAGCACCTCCCCGCTCCCATCTTTCATCACCTTGCCCCAGGCCTTCTCATCGGCGACCGGGGGCTCGAAGAGGAAGCGGATCAGCGGCCAGACCTCCTCCAGGGTCTGAGCCTTCTCCTGGGCGATCTCGCAGGCCGCCAGCAGCCGCTCGTCGGCGTCGCGGTGGAGGTGGCGCGCCACCGCCGCGGTGTATTCCTCGAGCGGCATCTCACGCATGAAGCGGCCGTTCAGCCAGCGCAGCTTCTTCTCGTCGAAGATCGCCGCCGATTTGCCGACGTCGGCGACGCGGAAGCGCTCGACCAGCTCCTCGGTCGACATCAGCGTCGTGTCGTCGTCGGTGCCCCAGCCGAGCAGCGCCAGGTAGTTGCGGACCGCGGCCGGCAGGTAGCCGTCGTCGCGCAGCTCCTGGACCGAGGCGGCGCCGTGGCGCTTGGAGAGCTTCTTGCCGTCGGGGCCGTGCAGCAGCGGCAGGTGGGCGTAGCGGGGAGGGTCATGGCCGAGAGCCGCGAGGACGAGCAGCTGCTTCGGGGTGTTGGAGAGGTGGTCGTCGCCGCGGACAACCTCGGTGATCCCCATCTCGGCGTCGTCGACGGCTACCGCGAAGTTGTAGAGGACAGAACCGTCGGCGCGGGCGATGACGAAGTCGTCGTAGCTCGCGTTGGGAAACGAAACTGGGCCGCGGATCAGGTCGTCGACGACCGTGTTGCCCTCGTCGGGGACGCGGAGGCGGATCGCGGCGGTCGCATCGTCGACCGGCGTGCCGCGGTAGCCGCGCCCGGCGCCATGCTCGGCCTTCCAGGCCTCGACCTCCTTGCCGATGGCGTGGTCGCGGTAGGCGTGCCCGGAATCCAGCAGCTTCCGCAGCGCCTCGGCGTGGCGGTCGGCGCGACCGGCCTGCGAGACCGGGCCGATGTCCCAGTCGAGCTCCAGCCAGCGCATCGCGTCGAGGATCTGCTCGACGTTCTCCCCAGTCGAGCGCTCGCGGTCGGTGTCCTCGATCCGCAGCACCAGCTCACCGCCCTCGTGGCGGGCTGCCAGCCAGTTATAGAGTGCCGTCCTCGCCCCGCCGATGTGCAGCGCACCGGTCGGCGAGGGGGCAAACCTGAATCGGGAGTTATCGCTTTTCATGTTCGTAGGAGCGCACGTTTCCACTGCCGGCGGTCTAGCCAACGCGATCGAGCGCGGCGAGGAGCGCGGTTGCGAATCTATCCAGATCTTCAACCAGAGCCCGCGCATGTGGCGGCCGACGAACTTCGGCGCGGAGGACTTCGCCGCGTTCCGAGAGGCGATGGAGGCTTCCAAGGTGGAAGCCGTGATCATTCACGCCGTCTACCTGATCAACTGCGCGACCAAAGACAAAGAGATGCGGAAGAAGTCGCTGAACTCGCTGACGCACGCGCTGCGGATTGGCGACGGGATCGGCGCCCGGGGGGTCGTCCTGCACCCCGGCTCGCAGAAAACCGATCCGCTGAAGCCGTCGCTGAAACGAGCTTCCAAGGTGATCGCCGAGGCACTGAAGGGAACTGACTCCTGCCCGCTGCTGATCGAGCAGACCGCCGGCCACAAAGGGCTTCTCGCGCGTGATTTCGACCAGACCGCCGAGCTGATCGAGCTGGCCGGCGGCGGCAAGCGCCTCGGCCTCTGCCTCGACTCCTGCCACCTCTTCGTCCAGGGCTACGACATCACCGACGAGGCCCACCTCGGCGCCGTCCTCGACGAAGCCGACGCGAAGGTCGGGATCGAGCGCCTCGGCGCCGTTCACGTCAACGACGCCGCCGTCCCCCTCGGCGCCTGCCTCGACCGCCACGCCAACATCGGCAAGGGCGAGATGGGCAAACGAGGCCTCTCCGCCTTCCTCTCCGAGCCCCGCTTCGAGGGCCTGCCGGCAACCCTCGAGACCCCGGGCCCGGAAAAGAAAGGCTCCTCGAAAGCCGAAGTGACCCTGGCGAAGCGCCTGAGGCGCGAAGGCATTAAGCGGCGGAGTACGAAGGCTGAACGGTAGGGAGGGTGCCGGTGTCCCTCTCCGGAATTGACCTCCCCTCCGCTTCGCTCCGGGGAGAACCTGCCGCGCGGCTTCGCCGCGCAAGAGACAGATTGCATGTCGCCGAACATTCCTCCGAGGGACACCGGCACCCTCCTGCGAACACGCTCCGGCTGACGGCCTCTCACGAAACTGCAGGGGATCGTCGTATGGGCGATCTGACGCGGTTTCAGCAATCAGCGATCTAAAGATCCTGTCGCTAGGAGGGATGGGTGTCCCCTGACCGACCGGCGTCCTGATTTTCGCACTGGCCACTGGGCGAGAGCTAGTCACTTAAAGGCGAAAATCCCAGGGAGGTCAGGGGACACCCATCCCTCCCTACCGATTGCGCTTCCGCACCTCACCTGATCCAGAGCAGGCGACAAGGGCCGGTGGCACCCCTGCCCCGGCCCTTGCTCTCCCGCCGTAAGTTCGTTATTTGATGTGGAAGCCGGAGATCGCGCGGGAAATGACCAGCTGCTGGATCTCTGAGGTTCCCTCGAAGATCGTGTAGATCTTCGAGTCGCGGTGCATCCGCTCGACCGGGAACTCGCGGGTGTAGCCGTTGCCGCCGAGGATCTGGATCGCGCGCTCGGTCACCCAAACGGCGACCTCGCCGGCCTTCAGCTTCGACATCGAGCCCTCGGCGTTTTCGAATTTGTGGCCCTGGCGGCCCATCCAGGCGGCGCGCCAGACGAGCAGCCGGGCGGCGTCGATCTCGAGCTTCATGTTCGCCAGGTCGAAGGCGATCGACTGGTTCTCGACGATCTTGCGGCCGAACTGTTCGCGCTCTTTGGCGTAGTCGAGCGCGTACTCGTAGGCGGCGCGGGCGATGCCCAGCGCCTGGGCGCCGACGGTCGGCCGACTGGCCTCGAAGGTCTGCATCGCCGCCTGGGATTTCGACTTCTTGCCCTCGCGAACGCGGGCCAGGCGCTCGTCGAGCTTCTCTTTGCCGCCCAGCAGGCAGGAGCCCGGGACGCGGCAGTCGTCGAGGTGGACGTCGGCGGTGTGGGAAGCCCGGAGACCGTGCTTCTTCACCTTGGCGCCCTGCTCGCAACCGGGGGTGTTGGGAGGGATGACGAACGCCGCGTGGCCCCGCGAGCCGAGCTCGCGGTCGACCGTGGCGATGACCACGTGGACGTTGGCGATGCCGCCGTTGGTCGCCCATGCCTTCTGGCCATTGAGCACCCATTCGTCCTTCGCCTCGTCGTATTTGGCGCTGGTGCGAATGCCGGAGACATCGGAACCCGCGTCGGGCTCGGAAGCGCAGAAGGCACCGAGCTTGACGTCGTCCGGCGTTCCGTAGCACTGGGGGATCCACTCCCCCATCTGCTCCGGGGTTCCCTGCCCGAAGATCGCCGCGACCGCGAGCGTCGTGCCCATGATCGCCATGCCGATGCCGGCGTCGCCCCAGAAGAGCTCCTCGTTGGCGATCGGCAGCGTCAGACCGGTCTCATCGGCCCAGAACTGGCCGACTGCTTCGAAGCTGTAGAGGCCGATCTTGGCGGCCTCCTCGATCACCGGCCAGGGCGTTTCCTCGCGCTCGTCCCACTCCTCGGCGGCGGGGCGGACGACGTTCTCGGCGAAGCCGTGCACCCACTCTTTGATGTCCTTCTGGTCCTGGTTCAGCTCGAGCGAGAACTTCGGTTCGGTCGAATCGGACGAGGTGCTGTTGGCCTCGTCGAGCAGCGCTTGCGCGTCGACGTCGGCGACGGAGGAATCAGCCATGACGACGAAGTTTACACGGAACGATGTCGTGTCACGAGACTATGTCGAGATCGAAACGTGCCTAAATCAGACCGTCGCGGACGTCGCGCAGGTCGAATGCGCGCAGGCCCTCGCTCCCCTTGTCGGTGCAGTCGAAGAAGCGCTTGTTGACGCACCCGTAGGACTCGCCGTCGCCCTCGTAGGCACGCTCGACCGAGAACTGGCAGTGCGGCAGGGGCGCGCCGGTCATCTTCACCCCGCCGAAGCCGCCCTTCTCGAGCACGGCGCTGAGCTCGATCTCAGCCCCGTAGACCTCCTGCATGCAGCCGACGTACTGCTCGCCGGTCAGGCGGTCGACGAAGCTGTAGAGGTAGCGACAGCCGAGCTCGACGCAACCGCGCGGCTCGACCATCTTGTCGCAGAAGGAGCGGCACTGGCGGCACTCGCCGACCGTCGTGCGGGTTGCGGTCATTCGAAAAGCTTAGGGATGCGAGATCGCGGAGCCAAGCGGTTTGCGCGAGTCACGCTGCCATCGCGCGAGCGTTCAAGACGTGGTCCAGCTCGGTGCGGAGCATGCCGGATGGCTTGACCCGGAACTTCTCGCCGACCTTGTAGCGCTTCTCCCCGACCACCAGGAAGACCTCGGAGTCGCCCTTGTGGTGTTCGAGCACCGCCTTCAGTTCCTCGCAGAGCTCGTCGCTGAGGCGGGCGAGGTCGATCGGGACCTCGAACGGCCCCGCCGGGCTCGCAGCGGGCGCCAGCCTGCTCGCCTTTTCGATCTCCGCCGCATCCGGTTCGAAGCGCTGCGCCTCCTGGACGACGAGCTTCGTCTCACCGCGGTCCTTGTGGTCGATCCGACCGCGGACGAGGACGATCGCGTCGGGCTGGATCACGTTCGCGCTCTCGGCCTCGTCGGCCTTGAAGACCAGCATCTCGACCTGCCCCTCGACGTCATCGAGGGTTGCGAACATCATCTGACTGCCGCTCTTGGTGCGGATCTTCTTGCAGTCGACGACGATGCCGCCGACCGTCACCCAGCCGCCGTCCGGCTTGCCGGCCAGCTGCGCGAGGCTGCAGTCGACCCGAGCCCGCAGCGCCGGCCCGACTTCCTGCAGCGGGTGCGAGGAGAGGTAGGTGCCGAGCGTCTCCTTCTCCATCGCCAGCATCTCGGCGCGATCGAACTCGGTCCCGGGGATCGGGGGGCGGTGCTGGGCCTGGGACTGAGCCGCCCCTCCCCCGCTTTCTTCGCCGCCGAAGTCGAAGATCGAGCCCTGACCCATTTGCGCGTCCTCCTGCGCCTTCTGCCCAGCCGACTGAGCCGCCGGCAGCGTTTCCAGCATCCCTTTACGGCTGTCGCCGGTGGAGTCGAGGGCGCCGCACTTGATCAGGCATTCGATCGCCCGTTTGTTCACCGCGCGCGAGTCGACCCGCTCGCAGAAGTCCCAGATCGACTCAATTGGTTTCTCCTCGCGGGCGCGGAGGATCGCCTCGACTGCCGCGTGGCCGACGTTCTTGACCGCGTCGAGACCGAAACGGATCGCTTTTTCGGAGACGACGAAGCTGTGGTCGGAAGAGTTGACGTCGGGGGGCAGGACATCGATCTCCATTTCCGCGCAGCGGTTGACGAAGAACGGGACCTTGTCTTTGGTGTTCATCACCGAGGAGATCACCGCCGCCATGTACTCGGCCGGGTAGTTGGCCTTGAGGTAGGCGGTGCGGTAGGAGATCAGCCCGTAGCAAGCGGCGTGGGACTTGTTGAAGGAGTAGTCGGCGGCGGCTTCGTTCAGCTTCCAGAGGTCGGCGGCGACGTTCGGGGCGGTTCCAGACTTCGCCAGCCCCTCCATGAATTTGTCCTTCATCGTCGCCATCAGGTCGCGCTTCTTCTTGCCGATCGCCTTGCGCAGGTCGTCTGCCTGGGCACCGGAGAAGCCGGCCATCTGGCGGGCGATCTGCATCAACTGCTCCTGGTAGACGACGCAGCCGTGGGTCTCCTTGGTGATCGCTTCCAGCCGAGGGTCGGGGTAACGAACCGTCGAGGGGTCTTTCTTCCCCTTCGCGTAGGTGGGTATGTAGGCCATCGCCCCGGGCCGGTAAAGGGCGCCGAGGGCGACGATGTCGGCGAACTCCGTCGGGCCGACCCTGCGCAGCGCGTCGCGCATCCCCTCGGACTCGAACTGGAAGACGCCGGTCGAGTCGCCACTGGCCAGCATCGCGTAGGTCTTTGCGTCGTCGATCGGGATCTGCTCCATATCGACCCGCTCGCCGCGCGAACGCTCGATGATGTCGATCGCGTCCTCGATCACGTCGAGGTTGCGCAGCCCGAGGAAGTCCATCTTCAGCAGCCCGATCTCCTCGATCGGGTTCATCGAGTACTGGGTGACGATCTTGTACTGGCGCTCGGGCTTGCCTTTGTCGTTGGTCGCCGCCGGCGCGGTCTTGTCCTCGGCCAGCTGCAGCGGTACGACCTCCTGCAGCGGCCTGTCGGCGATCACCACCGCCGCGGCGTGGATCGAGTTGTTGCGGATGATCCCCTCGAGGCCCTGGGCGACGTCGATGATCTTCTTTGCGTCGGCCTCGGAGTCATAGGTTCTTTTCAGCTCCTGCCCGGACTTGAGGCATTCGGCGAAGGAGGGGCTGCGGCCCATGATCGGCTCCGGGATCTGCTTCGCGAGCCGGTCGCCGGTCGCGTAGTCGAAACCGAGCACGCGGGCGGCGTCGCGGGTCGCGGCGCGCGGCGCCATCTTGCCGAAGGTGATGATCTGGGCGACCGATTCGCGGCCGTATTTCTCGCCGACGTAGCGGATCATCCGCTCGCGGCCACGGACCGAGAAATCAATGTCGATGTCCGGCATCGATTTACGACCGGGGTTGAGGAACCGCTCGAACATCAATTCGTTGGCAAGCGGGTCGAGGTCGGTGATCTTCAGGCTGTAGGAGACGATCGAGCCCGCGGCCGAGCCACGGCCGGGACCGACGGCGATCCCGTTCTGCTTGGCGTAGCTGACGAAGTCCCAGACGATCAGGAAGTAGGAGGAGAAGCCCATCTCCTCGATCACCCCGAGCTCGAACTCGAGCCGCTCGACCGCCGCGGCGGGAGGCGGGTCGCCGTAGCGGGCGCGCAGTCCCTCCATCGCGATCCGCCGCAGCATCGCCTCGGGCTCCTCGCCGTTCTCGGTCGGGTATTGCGGCAGCAGCAGCTTGCCGAGCTCGATCTCGATGTCGCAGCGCTCGGCGATCTCCAGCGTGGTCGGGATGGCGTCGGGCCACTCGGCGAAGGACGCGGCCATTTCGGCGTTGTCCTTGATGTAGAACTCGTTCGTGTCGAAGCTCATCTTCGGCATCTGCAGGGTCGACTTGGTCTGCACGCAGAGCAGCGCCGCGTGGTTGTCGAAGTCCTCGCGCCGCAGGTAGTGGACGTCGGCGGTCCCGACCAGCGGCCGCCCGAGCTCGCGGGCGAAGCCGACGATTCCTTCGTTGGCCTTGTCCTGCTCGGGGATCCCGTTCTTCTGCACCTCCATGTAGACCTGCTCGGGGCCGAAGGCCTGGATCAGGTCGTCGAGGTGGGCCCGGGCGTCGTCCTCGCGCTCTTCGATCAGGCGGCGGCAGAAGCGCGACTGCAGGCAGCCGGTGAGGACGATCACGCCCTCGGCGTGCTGGGAGAGCAGGTCCAGGTCGACGTTGGCCTTGCCGCGCGAGAAGCCCTCGAGGAAGCCGGCGGAGGTGAGCTTGACCAGGTTCGAGAAGCCGGTGTTGGTCTCGGCCAGCAGGGTCAGGTGGTTGCGCTCGTACTTCGCCTGCTCCTTGATCGCGTGACGGTCCTCGACGAGGTAGGCCTCGAGCCCGGCGATCGGCTTGATTCCGTGCTTCTTGCAGGCCTTGTAGAGGTCGACGGCGCCGTTCATGACGCCGTGGTCGGTCAGCCCGAGCGCCGGCTGGTCGAGCTCGGCCGCCCGTGCCGCCATCGCGTCGATCTTGCAGGCGCCATCCAGCAGCGAGTACTCGCTGTGGGCATGGAGATGTGCGGCTGACGCGGTGCTCACGAGGTCGGCCGATAATGGCAAGCGGGGCAGATGGCACGGGCGCCTGCCGTGACACTTCCGCGCTAGTTACGGGCTACTTCAGAAGGAGACGGCGATCAAAGCGCCGATGATGCTCGCACTCATGCCGACGACCCCGAGCACCATCGTCTTTTGGAGAGAATCGAAACGGGCATCTATCCCGTTGAAGCGAGAGTTCATCTCGGCCCGCAACTCACGAAATTCCGTTTTCGTCTCGGCTCGTAACTCACGAAATTCCGTTTTCGTCTCGGCTCGTAACTCACTGGATTCCATTTTCGTCTCGGCTCGTAACTCACTGGATTCCATTTTCGTCTCGGCTCGCGACTTTTCGAATTCGGTTTTCATCTCCGAGCGGAGGTCGCGAATTTCGACCTTGCCCTCCTCGAAGCCCCTGTCGACCCGCTGCGTCAGGTCGTCGAGCCGCTCGTCGGTCCATTTTTCCCTTGCCATCACTGCCATGGAGAGAACCATACGAGGTGAGTTGTCTACAGTGGCGCGCAGATCGTAAATTCTCTGAGGCGCCTCTAGGGAGGACCCGTGACTTAGGCGCAGACCCAGGCGCCGCCGCCCGAATCGGCCCAGATTGCGGCGGCGATCCGATCCTGTTCAGCCTTCGGAGCGTTCTGCGGTTCGCCCTGGCCGCCGTAGAGCTCCCAGGTCGAGGGCAGGATCTGGTAGGCGCCGCCGGCGCCGCTCGACGGGTTGACCGCGCCGTAGTTGCCGCCGGACTCGCACATCACGATGTAGGTCGGGATCGAGTACGGGCCGCCGAGCCAGCGGCCGACTTCTTCTTCGGCTTCGGTTTCGGTTTCGGCCAGGCGCGCTTCCTGAACCTCCTCGACCCATTCGGCGATGTCCGATTTCAGCGTCGCCAGCGAGGCTTCGCGACTGGCCTTCAGCGATTCCAGGTGGGCGGAGGCCGCCTGGGCGGCGGCGCGCACTTCGGCGATTTCCGCGCGGGCGGCTTCGAGCCGTTCGTCGTAGGCGATCGCTTCGGCCTTCAGCTCGGCGACCTCCAGCACCTGACTGTGCACCGTCGCGCGCACTTCGGCGACGCGGTCGGCAAGGGCGCTGTCGGCTTCGGAGATCGCCCGCAGGTAGTCGCTCTGGGTGACGAAATCCTCGTAGCTGCCGGAGCCGAGCACCAGGTCGGCCGTGCTCGGGGTGCCGCTCTCGTAGATCGCGACCAGCCGCTGGGCGAGGAATCCCCGGGAACGACGCAGCCGTGCTTTCTCGACAGCCAGCCGGTGGCGGGTCGCGCTCAGCTTGCGGGCGAGCTCGGCGGCCCGTTCGCGGCCTTGGGCCAGCAGGTCGCTCAGTTCTTCCTCTTCGGCGGCGGCGTCCTTCGCTTCGGCTTCGGCGCCGCCGAGTTCAGCGGTCGTCGCTTGCAGCTGCGAGGACAGCGAGCTCGCCTGGTCTCGCGCCGAGGAGAGCTTCGCTTCCAGCTTCTCGGCTTCGGTCGCGCCGGCGCTGCCGACGGCGGCGCCGAGCACCACCAGCAGCGCGCAGAGCGACGCCCCGACGCCGATCCAAAGGAAATCCGTTCTTAGCCCGAGTGGCCGCACGAGCGGCCGAGGCTAGCGAGGCGCCCCCAAAGGTCCTGCAAGTCGACGATAACCCGCAACCGATGTTGCGGGCCGGCGAGCGCCCGGCTCAGCCTTCGGGAACGTCCCGCGTGGCGAAATAGGCGACCGCGGCGACGATCCCGGCGCCGAAGACCCCGAGCGCGATCCGCGTCTCGCGCCGGTAGCGGCGCCGCATGTAGCGGTAGGTGAACTTGAGCGACGCCTTGCCGAGCCGGTTGTACATCACCCCTCCCCCCGCTCGCGGATCCGGTGCGCCATCCGTGACTGCAGCGACCACAGCTCGATGAAGCCCGGCGAGGCGTTCTGGTCGAAGAGGCCGCCGGACTCCGAGAAGGTCGCCAGCTCGGCGTCGTAGACGGCGTTCGGCGAGGAGCGGGTGACCACCCGGACGCTGCCTTTGTAGAGGCGAAGGCCGATCTCGCCGCTCACCTGGGTGTTGACCGCATCCATGTAGGCGTCGAGGTCGGTGCGCAGCGGCTCCCACCAGAGGCCGGCGTAGACGAGGTAGCCCCACTTCTGGTCGAGCCCGGGCTTGAACTGGTTCTGGTGGATCGTGCCGACCAGCCGCTCCAGCTCCTCGTGGGCGGTGAGCACGATCGCCGCCGCCGGGACCTCGTAGATGTCGCGGACCTTGAGGCCGACGATCCGGTCCTCGATGTGGTCGACGATGCCGACCCCGTGGCGACAGCCGATCTCGGCCGCCTTTTCCAGCAGATCGACCAAGGCGAGGCGCTCGCCGTTCAGCGAGACCGGCACACCAGCCTCGAAGCCCACCGTCACCGTCTCGGGCTCGTCGGGGGCCTCCTCGGGCCGGGTCACCAGCTGGAAGACGTCGTCCTCGGGCGCGTGGTCGAGCTCCTCGATCCAGCGCCCCTCCGAGGAGCGGCCCCAGAGGTTGTCGTCGATCGAGTAGGGCGCGACCTCGGTGCCGCCCTTGACCGGGATCCCGTTCTCGCGGGCGTAGGCGATCTCCTCCTCGCGGCCCATCTCCCAGGAGCGGACCGGGGCGATCGTCTTCAACTCCGGCGCCAGGGTCGCGACCGTGGCCTCGATCCGGACCTGGTCGTTGCCCTTGCCGGTGCAGCCGTGGGCGATCGTGTCGCAGTTGGCCTGGCGCGCGTACTCGACCGCAAGCTGGGCGATCAGCGGCCGGCCCAGCGCGGTGAAGAGCGGGTAACCGTTGCCGTAGACGGCGTTGGCCTTGATCGCCGGGACGACGAACTCGGCCGCGAAGCGCTCGCGGGCGTCGACCACGTGGCATTCGGCAGCGCCCAGCTGCAGCGCCTTCTGCTCAATTACCGCATAGTCCTCGCCGGGCTGACCGAGGTTGACGGTCAGGCAGACGACTTCGGCCTCGTAGTGATCCTGGATCCACTTCAGCATCACGCTGGTGTCGAGGCCGCCCGAGTAGAGCAGCAGCACGCGATGGACGCTGGCGGGATCCGCCTCGTAGCTGGCGGTCGGCTGGAAGTGGGGTTGATCGGCACTCACGGGGGCGCAAGTCTCGCAGGCCGCTCGCGGTGAGGACTTCTAGGGTGCTTCCAGTCCCCCGGCGCCGCCTTCTTCTTCGACTGGCGGCACTTCTTCGAGTTCTTCTTCCGGCGCTCCTTCGTCTTCTTCGACCGTCGGTTCCTCTTCGGTCGTGGTCGTCGATTCGGTCGTCGTCGTGGTCGAACTTTCGGTCGTCGTCGACGGTTCCGTGGTCGAGGATTCGACGGTCGACGAAGACGTGGTTTCGCCGCTGTCGTCGTTGCCGGCGATCACGATCACCGCGATCAGCAGGCCGACGATCACCGCGATCAGAGCGGCGACGAGGAGGCGCATGTTGCCGTGCGGGCGATCGCCCTGCGGGCCACCGGGGCCATGGTCTTCGGGCCCCATCAGACGGGTCGGGTCCTCGTGCATCTTCGCTATCGCTCCTCAGGTCCGAGAATCGCGTCGAGGATCGCGTCGGTGTCCTCGATCTCGAAACCGTTTCGCAGTCGCTGCTCGATCTCCTCTCTGCTGCTGCCGGAGACCGCCATCTGCGTCGCCAGCAGGCGGGCGCCGGCGGGGTCGGCGCGGGAGTCCTCCTGCGCCTGAGGAGCGGGCACCGCCGCAGGGGTCGGCTGGGCACCGTCCACGGACCGCAGCCGTGGGGCCTCGTGGAGCTCATCGCGCTCTGGCTCCACGCTGGTCACGGGCGAGACGTTCTCGGCGCCGCCGAGCCGCGCCTTCGCCGCTTCCAGGCTCGTTTGCAGCCGCTCGGCCTCCCGTCGCAGCGAAACCGCCTGGCTGAGCAGCGAGTCGACCGCCTCGGCAAGGTCGGAGACCTGGCCCTCGGCGAGCCGATCGGCTTCGGACCGCGCCTGCGCGAGGTAGCGCCGCGCCTCGGCTTCGGCGTCGTCGATCACGCCCGCGGCGGCCCGCTCGGCAGCCTCGACGATCGCCTCCAACCGCTGCGCGGTGTCGGCGCGCAGGTCGCGCTGCTTCTTGGAGAAGTCCTTGGGGCGGCCGGGGCTCATCGCGTCGCGAAGCCTAGAAGCGATTCACTTACGAGGCCAACTGCCAAATCGGCATGGTCGGAATCGATCACCAACGGCGGCAGCAGGCGCAGCGTGTCGGGACGGGGGGCGTTGACCACCAGCCCCCGCTCGAGCAGGTCGGCACCGACGGCGGCGGCGTCGATCCCCTCCTCGAGGCCGACCCCGACCATCAGGCCGCGGCCGCGGGTCTCCCGCACGCCCTCCAGCGCCTGCAGCCGCTCACGGAGGTGGGCGCCGAGCTCGCGCACGTGGCGCAGCAGGACCCGGTCGTCGACGATGTCGAGGACGGCGATCGCGGCGGCGGTGGCGACCGGACCACCGGCGAAGGTCGAGCCGTGGTCGCCGGGCTCGAGCACCTCAGCCGCCTCCGGGCCGGTGATGCAGGCACCGATCGGGAAGCCGCCGCCGAGCGCCTTGGCGCTGGTGATCACGTCCGGGCGCACGGGAGTCTGCTCGTAGGCCCAGAGCGAGCCGGTGCGGCCGATACCGGTCTGGATCTCGTCGAAGATCAGCAGCGCGCCGGCCTCGTCGCAGGCCTGGCGGGCGGCCAGCAGCGCCTCCTCGGAAATCGGGAAGACCCCGGCCTCCCCCTGGATCGGCTCGATCAGGACGGCGGCGGTGTGGGTCCCCACCGCCTCGCGCAGGGCGGCGGCGTCGTTGCGGGGCACGGACCGGAACCCGGGCAGCATCGGCCCCAGCGCCTCGTTGGTCGCCAGGCCCGGCGTCGCCGAGAGGGCGCCGTAGGTGCGGCCGTGGAAGTCGCTCTCGAAGCTGACGATCTCCGGCGCGTTGACGCCCCGCCGGTGGGCGTGCTTGCGGGCGATCTTGATCGCGCACTCGTTTGCCTCGGTGCCGGAGTTGGAGAAGAAGACGCGGCCACCGAGGCTCGACTCCGAAAGCCGCTCGGCCAGGCGCGCCATCGGCTCGGTGTAGAAGAGGTTGGAGACGTGGATCAACCGGCGGGACTGCTCGTGGACCGCCTCGAGGACGTCGGGATGGCAGTGGCCGACCGAGCAGACCGAGATCCCGGTGAGGAAGTCGAGGTAGCGCTTGTCCTCGGCATCCCAGAGCAGCGGCCCCTCGCCGCGGACGAAGTCGACCGGCGCCCGCTCGTAGGTGCGCATCAGGTAGCGCTCCTCCAGCTCCCGCGCCGCCTCGAACCCGATCTGCCGGGTGGCGTCGCTCACGGCGTGACCATGGTGCCGATGCCGGCATCGGTAAACAGCTCCAGCAGGAGGCTGTGCTGGATGCGACCGTCGATGATGTGCGCCGACTGGGCGCCGCCACGGATCGCGTCGGCGCAGGCCTGCAGCTTCGGCCGCATCCCGCCCTCGAGGCTCGGCAGCTTCTCGTCGACCTCGGCGACGGTCGCCCGCGTGATCAGCGAGCCCTCGTCGTCCGGGTCGCCGAGCCAGCCCTCGACGTCGGTGAGGAAGATCGCCTTGTGGGCGCCGAGGGCGGCGGCGACCTTACCGGCGGCCTCGTCGGCGTTGACGTTGTAGGACTGGCCGCCGCGGTCGGAGGCCGAGGAGGCGATCACCGGGATGTAGTCGGCGGCGATGTGCTTGAGGACGTCGACGTCGACCCGGTCGATCGAGCCGACGAACCCGACCTGCTCGGCGTTGGCGACCGGCGAGACCTCGAACAGGGTCCCGTCCTCGCCGGAGAGGCCGACCGCGGCCTGGCCATGGCGGTTCAGCCGCTGGACGATTTCCGAATTGAGCTTGCCGACCAGGACCATCTTCGCCACCTCGACGGTCTCCGAGTCGGAGACCCGCAGGCCCTCGTGGAAGCGGACCTCGAGCCCGAGCCGGTCCATGTAGCGGGTGATCTCCGGCCCGCCGCCGTGGACGATCACCGGGTTGAGGCCGACGTACTTGAGCAGGACGACGTCGGTCGCGAAGGCTTCGCGCAGATCCTCGTCGAGCATCGCCGCGCCGCCGTACTTGATCACCACCGTGCGTCCGTGGAACTCGCGGATGTAGGGGAGCGCCTCGAGGAGCGTTGCGACGCTGCCGCTGTCGTAGCGGCTGTTGCTGGGGGTGGAGCTCACGTCGTGTACTCCGCGTTGATCCGCACGTACTCATAGCCGAGGTCGGAGAACCAGACGTGGGCGGCGTGCTCGCCGCGGCCGAGCCGCAGCCCGATCTCGGCCTCCTCGGTCTCGGCCCCGAGCTCGACGGCCTCGATCGAACCGGCGCCGATCTCGTTCAGGTCCTCGCCGGCGAGCGCGGCGCCGGCGGCCTGGGCGATCCGGCCCCAGTTGGGGTCGCGGCCGAACAGCGCGGTCTTGACCAGCGGCGAGTTGGCGATCGCCCGGGCGACCCGCTCGGCCTCGGCCTCGGTCGCGGCCTCGGTGACCTGGATCCGGCCGACGCGGACGGCGCCCTCGCCGTCGCGGACGATCTCTATCGCCAGCTGCATCAGCACCGCCTCGAGCAGATCCGCGGGGAGCGGCTGGCCGGAGGCGCCGGAGGCCTGCAGCAGCACCATGTCGTTGGTGCTCATCTGGCCGTCGACCGTGATCCGGTTGAAGGAAGCGTCGACGGCGGCCCGCAGGCGCGCGTCGGCGTCAGGGACGTCAGCGTCGGTCTGGACGAAGCAGAGCATCGTCGCCATGTTCGGCTCGATCATCCCCGCCCCCTTCGCCTGGGCGGAAAGGGTCACGCCGCCGGCGCGCAGGGTGCAGCGCTTCGGCCAGCGGTCGGTGGTGAGGATCGCGTCGGAGAAGGCACCACCGCCGTCGGGCGCGAGGGTCGAGGCGGCGTCGGAGATACCGGGGAGCACAGCGTCGATCGGCAGCGGCACGCCGATCGTCCCGGTCTCGGCGACGGCAACCTGCGAGGCGACAAGGCCGAGCTCGGCGGCGGTCCGCTCGCACATCGCGCGGGCGTCGGCGAGCCCCTGCTCGCCGGTCTCGGCGTTGGCGTTACCGCTGTTGACGACAGCGGCGCGCACGCCAGCGGCGTCGACCTCCTCGCGGCAGATCCGGATCGGCGCCGCGGCCGAGGCGTTGCGGGTGAGGACCATGGCCGAGGTCACCTCCTCGGCGTCGCAGACGACCAGGCCGATGTCGGTGCGGCCGC
Source organism: Solirubrobacterales bacterium (assembly GCA_035264245.1). Taxonomy (GTDB): domain Bacteria; phylum Actinomycetota; class Thermoleophilia; order Solirubrobacterales; family 70-9; genus VAYN01. Next base: position 47,756 of record DATFQO010000038.1, on the reverse strand, counting down.
CGCCCTTGAGCCCGCAGTGGGAACCGCCGGCGCGGAAGCCCGGCGCCAGCTGGGTGGGATCGAGCTCCTCGACGTTCTCGGGGGCCTCGACCCAGCGGCTGCGGAAGAAGGCTTCAGTGACCGGCTCGCTCACAGGAGCCCTTCCGTCTCGTCGAGGCCCAGCATCAGGTTGAGGTTCTGCACGCCCTGGCTGGAGGCGCCCTTCCAGATGTTGTCGATGGCGGAGAACGCCATCACCCTCCCCCGCTCCTCGACCGTGACATAGACGTGGCACTCGTTGGTGTCCCGGACGGCGCGCAGGTTCGGCGGACCGTCGAGGACGTGGACGAAGGGCTCATCTGCGTAGCGCTCCTCGTACAGCGCCTGGACCGCCTCTTTCGAGGTCGGCTCGCCGAGCGTCGCGAAGCAGGTCGCCAGCTCGCCCTGGTCGAGGGGCACAAGATGGGGGACGAAGGTGACCGGCGCCGGGCTGCCGAGCGCCGCCAGCTCCTGTTCGATCTCGGGCCGGTGGCGGTGGCCCTCCGTCTTGTAGGGGAAGGCGTTCTCGGTCATCGCCGAGAAGTGGACGAGGTCGTCGCTGCCGCGCCCGTAGCCGGAGGTGCCCTGCATCGCGGAGACGAAGACCTCGCCGAGCAGGCCCTGTTCGGCCAGCGGCGCCAGGGCGAGAACGCTCGCGGTCGGGTAGCAGCCGGGAGTGGCGACCAGCTTCGCCTCGCGCAGCTGGTCGCGGTAAATCTCGCTGAGGCCGTAGACGCCGGTGCCGAAGAGGTCGGGCGCGCCGTGCTCGCCGTACCAGCGCTGGTAGGCCTCAGGGTCGCGCAGCCGGAAGTCAGCCGAGAGATCGACGACGAGGATGCCGGCGGCGCGCAGCGCCGCATCCGTCGGCGCGGCGGCGCCGTGCGGGTAAGCAACGATCGCCGCGTCCACCTCGGGCAGGTCGTCGAGATCGAGCTCGGTCAGCTCGATCTGCGCCCGGTAGCGCGGGTAGAGGTCGCACAGTTGCTTGCCGGCGTCGCCGCGCGAGGTCGCGGCCACGAGCTCGAGCCCGGGGTGATCGGAGACGATCTGGGCAGCCAGGGCACCGGTAAATCCCGACGCGCCGGCAACCAGCACTCGCTTATTCACGAAGGGTCCCTCCGATCTCCCCCAGCTTCGCCTTGATCGCCTCGCGCAGGCCGGTGACCTCCTCGTCGGTGAGCGTCCGGTCGGGAGCGCGGAACTCGAGGTTCAGCGCCAGGCTCTTGCGGTCCGCACCGACTTGCTCGCCCTCGTAGAGGTCGAAGACCTCGGCGGCGCTGAGCAGCTCGCCGCCAGCGGCCTGGACAGCGGCGCGAACCTTGCTCGCGGGGGTGTCTGCCGGGACCACGACCGCCAGGTCCTGGTACGCGGCGGGAAAAGTCGTCACGTCCTCGTAGGACTCCTCGCCGAGGCTCGCGGCGGCGACCAGCGGCGCCGCGTCCAGTTCGAAGGCGACGGCAGCCTCCAGGTCCCAGGTCCGGCAGACCAAGGGATGCACCTCGCCGAGCCAGCCGGCAGGCACGCCGTCGACCGATACAGCAGCCGAGCGACCTGGGTGCAGGAACGGCTCCTCGACAGGCCCGAACTCCAGCTCGATCCCGAAATGGCGGCCCAGCGCTTCCAGCACAGCCTTCAGCGCGAAGAAGTCGGCAACCTCACCACCACCCCGCCAAGAGCGCTCGCCGAACACCCCGACGACAATTCCCGCAAACCGATGCGGCTCGGCGAACGGCGCCGCCCGATCACCGGCGAACTCGGGGGTCCCCTCCTGGAGGTAGACGCGGGCGGATTCGAACAACGCAAGGTCGGAGACGCCGCGGGCGGCGTTGCGGGCGGCGATGTCCAGCAGCGAGCCGAGCAGGGTCGTCCGCATCGCCGACTGCTCCTCGGAGAGGGGGTTGGCGAGCAGGACGGGCGCCGTGCGCGGATCGTCGCCGGGGATCCGCAGCCGACCGGCCTCGCCGGGGTCGGTGAAGCTCCAGCCGACGACCTGGTCAAAGCCGAGGTCGCGGAGGACGTCCTCGGCACGCCGCCTCAGTCGCTGCTCGCGGCTGAGACCGCCGATGGCGCTGCCGGTCGAGGGCAGGGTGGTCGGCAGGTGCTCGTCGATCCCGTGGACCCGGGCGACCTCCTCGATCAGGTCGACCTCGCGGGTGACGTCGTAATGGCGGTCGGGCGGGACGACGACGGACAGGTCCTCGCCGTCGGCCTCGGCCTCGAAGCCGAGCCGCTCCAGATAGGTCTTCTGCTCATCCTGGGAGATCTCCATCCCCAGCAGGCCGCGCACCCGCGCCGCGCGCAGCGGCAGCCGCCGTGGCTCGGGGGCCTCGGCGGCGACGTCGATCGTCCCCGGCACCAGCTTGGCCCCGCAGAGCTCGACCAGGAGGCGCGAGGCGATTGCCTGCGCCCGCATGCAGAGCGCCGGGTGCAGCTGCTTCTCGAAGCGGGCAGAGGCCTCCGAGCGCAGTCCCAGCAGCCGCGAGCTGCGGAGGATGTTGGTCCCGTTCCAGCAGGCGACCTCGAGCAGGACGCGGGTCGTCGTCTCCGAGACCTCGGAGGTCTGCCCGCCCATGATCCCGGCGATCCCCGAGGGCCCGTTGCGGTCGCAGACCAGCACGGTTTCGGCGTCGAAGGTCCGCTCGACGTCGTCGAGCGTGGTCATCTTCTCCCCCTCGCTGGCGGTGCGGACCGTCAGCTCCCCGTCCGGGACCTGGTCGAGGTCGAAGGCGTGCAGCGGCTGCGCGGTCAGCAACATCACGTAGTTGGTGATGTCGACGACGTTGTTGATCGGCCGCTGCCCGGCGGCGGCGAGCCGCGCCTGCAGCCAGAGCGGCGAAGGGCCGATCGTCACGTCGGTGAAGACGCGGGCGGTGAAGCGCGGGCAGAGCTCGGGGACCTCGACCGTCACCGAGGCGAAGTCGCCAACAACGCCGTCCCCCTCGGTCGGCGCGTCCTCGGCCCACGGGTCGGCGGCAAGCGGCGCTCCGGTGATCGCGTGGACCTCGCGGGCGACGCCGTGGACGCCGAAGCAGTCGCTGCGGTTCGGGGTCACCTCGATCTCCAGTACCGGCTCGCCGAGCGGCGCCAGCTCGGCCAGCGGCGTGCCCGCCGTCGGACCGCCCTCGAGGACGATGATCCCGTCGGCCTCATCGGCCAATTCCAGCTCGGCGGCGGAGAGGATCATCCCTTCCGAGGGAACGCCCCGGAGCTTGGCCTTGCGGATCTTCATCCCGCCGGGCATCGTCGCCCCGGGCAGGACGACGGCGACGGTCTGGCCGGCGTCGACGTTGGGGGCGCCGCAGACGATCGTCCGCTCGCCGTCGCCGGTGTCGACGCGGCAGACGCTGAGCCGGTCGGCGTTCGGGTGCCGCTCGCGCTCGAGCACCCTGCCGACGACGAAGCCCTCGCCCGAGCTCGGCCCGACGGTCTCCACCCGCTCGACCTCGGTCCCGGTCATCACCAACCGGTCGGCAAGCGCGGCCGGGTCCATCCCCGGGTCGCAGTACTCGCGCAGCCAGGAGTACGGCACCCTCATGAGAACTGCTCCAACATCCGCGCGTCGTTGTCGAAGAAGCGCCGCAGGTCGGGGACGCCGTGGCGCAGCATCGCCACCCGCTCGACCCCGATCCCGAAGGCGAAGCCCTGGACCCGCTCGGCGTCATAGCCGTGGCCCTCGACGAAGCCGAGCACGTTGGGGTCGACCATCCCGGCGCCGAGGATCTCGATCCAGCCCTGGCCCTTGCAGAGGTTGCAGCGCTCGCCGCCGGCGAGCTCGCCGCTGCCACCGCACTGGAAGCAGGAGACGTCGACCTCGACGCTCGGCTCGGTGAAGGGGAAGAAGTGCGGCCTCAGGCGCAGCTCCCGCTCTGCCCCGAACAGCGCTCGGCACATCGCCAGCAGCGTCCCCTTGAGGTCGGCGAGGGTGATCCCCTCGGCGATCGCCAACCCCTCGACCTGGTGGAACATCGGGCTGTGGGTGGCGTCGGAATCGCGCCGGTAGACCTTGCCGGGGACGACGACGAAGATCGGCGGCGGCTGCGTCTCCATCGAGCGCACCTGCATCGGCGAGGTGTGGGTGCGCAGCAGCACGTCGGGGTGCGACTGCACGTAGAAGGTGTCTTGGAGCATCCGCGCCGGGTGGCCGGGCGGGTGGTTGAGGGCGGTGAAGTTGTAGTAGTCGTGCTCGATCTCCGGCCCTTCGGCGACGTGGTAGCCGAGGCCGACCATCGTGTCCTCGATCAGCCGCGTGGTGCGGGCGATCAGGTGCGGGTGGCCGACCGCCCGCGGCGGCGCCCCGGGCAGGGTGACGTCGATCCGATCCTCGACCAGCTTCGCCTCCAGCTCGCTGGAGCTGAGCCGCTCGGCGCTCGCCTCGAGCAGCGCTTCCAGCTCCTTGCGGGCGCGGTTGGCGCCGCCGCCGACGGGGCCCCGTTCCTCCGGCGGCAGATCGGCGATCCCGCGCAGGATCGTGGTCAGCTCGGCTTTGCGGCCCAGGTAGCGGACCCGCAGCTCCTCCAGCTCGGGGGAACTACCGGCGCCCTCGATCGCGGCGCCGGCCTCGGCCCTGATCTCCTCGATCCGCTCAAGCATCGGGCTGGGCCTCCTCCATGGCGAGCGAAGATATCCGCTGGGCGGCGATCGCCGCCGCCGCGGCGACATTGAGCGAGTCGGGACCGCCCTCGCGCAGGGGGATCGTGACCTGCCGATCGCAGGCGGCGAGCACCTCGTCGGGGAGCCCCTCGCGCTCGGCGCCGAGGCAGACGGTGGCGGCGCCGCCGATCGTGTCGAGTTGCTCCCCCCCGTGAGGGACAAAGGCGACACGTGGCTCCGGGGTGGCCTCGAATGCAGCCTTGATCGGTGGGCGGGAGAAGATCGCGCCCATGCTTGCGCGGACCGCCTTCGGCGAGAACGCGTCGGCGCAATCGGGCCCGAGGACGACGGGTCCCTCGATCAGCGCGTCGGCGGTGCGGATGATCGTCCCAACGTTGCCGGGATCGCCAACCCCGTGAAGGTAGATACAAGGAGACGCAACGCCGTTGTCCCCGGTGTGCGGGGACTGCGTGGGACCCGCCGACAAGGACCAGACGGCAATCACCCGCGTGCCGGAGCCCAGGGCCGAAGCGTCGGCGAGCAACTTCGGCTCGGCCTCCTCGCCCGCGAGCCCCGATCCGGCTGCGACCAGCACGAAGCGCGGCTCCGCCCCGGCAGCCAGCCCGGCCTCGAGCAGATCCTCACCCTCGGTCGCGAAAAGCCCCTCGCGCTCGCGGTGCTTGCGCTCGCGCAGCTTGCGGACCAGCTTCAGCTTCTCGTTCTGTGGGCTCTCGATCATCTTCGGCGTGCGGTGGGTCGGATCTGTCTCTTCTGCTCTGCGGTTTCTTCTCCTGGAACGAAAAAGCGGGCCGTCTTCACGGCCCGCCCGGGAGAAAGGAATATCGGTGTTGCCGCTAGGCGGCCGCACCCTCCCGGGCTAGCTCCACGAATCGGCGGAAGGCGTCGCGGTCGGTGACGGCGATCTCGGCCAGCATCTTGCGGTTCACCTCGACCTCGGCTTTGTTCAGACCGTGCATCAGTTCCGAGTAGCTCATGCCCTCGAGCCGCGCGGCGGCATTGATCCGGGTGATCCAAAGGCGGCGAAAGGTCCGCTTTTTGTTGCGCCGGTCGCGGTAGGCGTACATCCCGGAACGCTGCACCTGCTCTTTGGCGAAGCGGTAGGAGGAGTGCTTGCGGCCGAAGTAGCCCTTCGCTTCCTTCAGGACCTTGCGGCGCTTCTTGCGCGCGTGGACGGAGCGCTTGACGCGGCTCACTTGCCGCCTCCGAGCAGGGTCCGCACTTTCTTCTGATCGCTCGGCGCTATCTCGACCGGCTTGGACATCTTCCGCTTCCGCTTCGGCGACTTTTTCTCCAGGATGTGGCTGGAGTAGGCGCGACGACCACGAAGTTTGCCCGTGGCGGTCTTCTTGAAGCGCTTCTTGGCGCCGGAATGCGTTTTCATCTTCGGCATCGGGTCCGGTATTGAAGCAGACGCCTGGCTCGTGAGTACGCTGGCGCCGCGATGCGGATCCTCTACGTGATCGGAACCCGGCCGAACTTCGTCAAGACGGCGCCGGTGATCGGGGTCCTGCGCAGGCGCCATCCCGAGGGCCGCCACACGATCGTCCACACCGGCCAGCACTACGACCGGCTGATGTCCGAGGTCTTCCTCTCCGAGCTTGGAGTGCCGGCGCCGGACTTCATGCTCGAGGTCGGCTCCGGCAGCCACGCCGGGCAGACGGCGCGGACGATGGAGCGCCTGGAGCCCGTCCTGGCCGACGAGAAACCGGACCTGGTGGTGGTCCCCGGCGACGTCAACTCGACGCTGGCGGCGGCGCTGACCGCGGTGAAGATGGGCATCCCTGTCGCCCACGTCGAGTCCGGCCTGCGCAGCTTCGACCTGACGATGCCCGAGGAGGTGAACCGGATCGTCGCCGACCGCTTCTCCGAGTGGCTCTTCCTCCACAGCCCCGAGGCGGTGACCAACCTCCGCGCCGAAGGCATACCCGAGGAGCGGATGCACATGGTCGGCAACACGATGATCGACACCCTCGTCGCCCTTGAAGAGCGCTTCCGCACCGCCGGCTCGGCGGCGCGGCTCGGGGTCGATCCGGGCTCGTTCCTGCTCGTCACGTTGCACCGCCCGGCCCTGGTCGATGGGTCGCTGCTTGGCGAGACGGTCTCCCAACTCGCTGCCCTTGCCCGCCAGATGCCGGTCGTCTTTCCCGTCCACCCGCGGACGCGAAAGATGATGGAGGGGCTCCAGCCCGACGCCCCCGGCCTGCTCCTGACCGACCCGCTCGGCTACCTCGACTTCCTCTCGCTGGTCGCCGACGCCGGCGCCGTCCTAACCGATTCCGGCGGCATCCAGGAGGAGACGACCTACCTCGGCATCCCATGCTTCACCCTGCGCGACAACACCGAGCGGCCGGTGACCGTCACCTCGGGGACCAACACCCTGCTCGGCCTCGACCCACAGGCGATCGCCCGCATCCCCGCCTTGCTCACGGGGGGCCCGCGGACGCCGCCCAGCCCGCCGCCCCTCTGGGACGGCCGTGCCGCGGAGCGAATCGCGGACGTGATTCTCAGCTAGCGTCGGCCGCGGCGTCGCTGTCGGGCGCGGCGTCGACGGGCGAGTCGGCGTCAGCGGCCTCGGCGCCGTCGGCGGGTGCGGTCTCGGTGGCCGCGGCGGCATCAGCGGGCGCGGGCGCGTCGGCCGTGTCACCCTCGACGACTTTCTCGACCTCTTTGCTGGGGCCGAGCAGCATGCTCATGTTGCGCCCTTCCTGCAGCGGCGCCGACTCGATCACGGCGAGGCCGCCGAGGTCCTCGAAGAGCTTCTGCAGGAGGTTGCGGCCGCGCTCGGGGTGGGCCTGCTCGCGGCCGCGGAACATGATCGTCACCTTGACCTTGTCGCGGTGCTTGAGGAAGCGTTCGACGTGGCCCTTCTTGGTCTCGTAGTCGTGGGTCGCGATCTTCGGCCGCAGCTTGATTTCGCGGATGTTGACCTGCTGCTGGTGCTTGCGCGCCTGCTTCTGCTTCTGCTCCTGCTCGTACTTGTACTTCGAGTAGTCGAGCAGGCGGGTGACCGGCGGCTTCGAACCGGGGGCGACCTCGACCAGGTCCAGGTCGGCCTCCTGGGCGCGTTTCAGCGCGTCGTTGATCTCGACGATGCCGAGCTGCTCGCCGTCGGCGCCGATCAGGCGCACCTGCGGCACGCGGATGCGCTCGTTGATCCGAGTCGTGTCGCGCTCTGGCGGGCGCCGATCGAACCTACGCGGGACCGGCACTATCGAAGGCGGGACTTCAAGAGGACGAGACGGTGGACAGGCACGGGTCGCTCAGGAGCGGCGGTGGTTTTGCGTGCCGGCGATCAAGTTTGCGCAGTATAGAGGCTCAACGCTCAGCGGTCTCGGTTGCCACGCGTGCGGCGAAGTCAGCCAGCTTCATCTCGCCGAGATCTCCGGCCGTGTGGGAGCGCACGGAGACGGCCTCGTTCTCCTCCTCGCGGTCGCCGACCACCAGCATGTAGGGATAGCGGCCGATCGTCGCGGCGTCCCGGATCTTCTTGCCGACCGACTCGGAGCGGTCGTCGACGGCGACCCGGACGCCGAGTTCGCGCAGCTGCTCGAAGGCGCGGCGGGCGTAGTCGTTGTGGCGGTCGGAGATCGGCAGGACGATCGCCTGCACCGGCGCCAACCAGGTCGGGAAGCGGCCCGCGTAGTGCTCGATCAGGATCCCGGCGAAGCGCTCCATCGAGCCCAGCAGCGCCCGGTGGATCATCACCGGCCGGTGGGCGGAGTCGTCGGCACCGGTGTAGTAGAGCTCGAAGCGCTCGGGCATCTGGAAGTCCAGCTGGCAGGTGCCGCACTGCCAGGAGCGGCCCAGCGCGTCGGTGATGTGGAAGTCGATCTTCGGCCCGTAGAAGGCGCCGTCGCCGGGGTTCAGCGTGTACTCGCGCCCCTCGCTGTCGAGCGCCTCGGCCAGCGCCGCCTCGGCTTTGCGCCACTGCTCCTCGGAGCCCATCGACTTCTCCGGCCGGGTCGAGAGCTCGACGTGGACGTCGGTGAAGCCGAAGCGGCCGTAGAGCTCGTCGATCGCCTCGCAGATCGAGGCGACCTCGTCGCCGATCTGCTCCTCGGTGCAGTAGACGTGGGCGTCGTCCTGGGTGAAGGCGCGGACCCGCAGCAGACCGTGGAGGACGCCCTCGCGCTCGTTGCGGGAGACGCGGCCGAACTCGGCCAGCCGCAGCGGCAGCTCGCGGTAGGAGTGACGGTCGGCGGAGTAGACCAGGCAGGCGCCGGGACAGTTCATCGGCCGCAGCGCGTAGCGACGGTCGTCGTCCTCCATGAAGTACATGTCGTCCTTGTAGTTGTCCCAGTGCCCGGAGCGGTGCCAGAGCGCCTCGTCCATCACCTGCGGCGTGGCGATCTCCTGGTAGCCGCGCTTGCGCAGCTGGTCGCGGACCTCCGCCTCGATAGTCCGCAGCAGCGTCGTCCCGTTCGGCAGCCAGAACGGCATCCCCGGCGCCTCCTTGCGGAGCATGAAGAGGCCGAGCTGGGGACCGAGGCGGCGGTGGTCGCGTTCCTTCGCCTGCTCGAGCCGCTCGAGGTGGGCCTCCAGGTCCTTCTTCGAGAAGAAGGCGGTGCCGTAGATCCGGGTCAGGCTCTCGCGGGTCTCGTCGCCGCGCCAGTAGGCACCGGCGACCGAGCTGAGCTTGATCGCCTTGATGCGGCCGGTGGAGGGACCGTGCGGGCCGCGGCAGAGGTCCTCGAAGGGCCCGTTGCGGTAGAGCGAGACCGTCTCCACACCCTCGTCGCGGACGAGGTCTTCGATCAGCTCGACCTTGAACCCCTGGTCCTGGCCGCGGAACAGCTCGATCGCCTCAGCGGCGGGGACGTCGCGACGGGAGAACTCCTCGTCGGCGCCGATGTGGTCGAGCATCGCCCGCTCGATCTTCGGCAGGTCCTCTTCGGTGATCCTTGTACCGGGCGGGAACTCGAAGTCGTAGTAGAAGCCGGAATCGATCGGCGGGCCGATCGTCACCTTGGTCCCGGGATAGAGGTCCACCACCGCCTCGGCCATCACGTGGGCGGCGTCGTGGCGGATCAGCTCCAGTGCATCCGGGTCCCGGTCGGTGAGGATCGCCACTTCGCCGCCCTCGGCGGGCAGCGGCGCGGTCAGGTCGCGCAGCTCGCCGTCGACCTTGATCGCCAGCGCCGCCTTGGCGAGTCCGGGCCCGATCGCAGCGGCCGCGTCGGCGCCGGTCGCCCCCGCCGGCAGCTCCAGCGGCTTGCCGTCGGGCAGGGTGACGATGGTCTTCTCGGTCGCGGCCTCCATGCGGGGCAATGGTACGTGGGCGCGAACCATTAGGCGGGCGCCCATCGATGCGGCTATCGGGCGGGCCCTTGCCGCGCCTGCCGTTCGGCGACCAGCGGGCAGGGGCTCTGGCTAGGACTTGGCGTTACCTGCATCAGGTTCCAATCACTTTTCGTTTCCTGGATCACGAATCGGACGCCGCGAGGAATGCCCTTGCCATCGTCAACAGCCTGGATGCAGACGCGGCCGCCGCGCAGTTCCCAGGCGAGGAAGGGTTCGCCGTGTTCCTCCTCGAGCAGCTGCGACGAGGCGATGACCAGCGTCGGTCCGTCCCCGACCTGCTCGCGGAACTCGCTCAGCTTCGAGGAGTAGGAGGTTGGGCCGACGGGCGCGTTGGCGAGAGCGAGGAGCGAGCAGACGCTCGCAGCGCCGACGAATAACGCCGATGCCGATCCGAGCCATAGCGGTGCGCCTTTTGTCCGCATACCGGACATAAAGCGCACCACTGATGCCTGGGAAAGCGGCAGGAGGATCGCGAGCGCGACGAGCGGAGCCGCGATCTCGATCGCCTTGGCTGCCGTGTAGGGGGTGCCGGCAAGACGGGCGGCGGCGTACGCGAGGGCCGCGGCGCCGAGGCCGGCGAGGATCGCGGTCTCACGGCGGCGCCAGAGCTGGATCACGCCGTAGACGAGGAGACCGAGGGCGAAGGCGATCCCGAGGTAGTAGCCAAGGGCCGGCACGGCGCCGTCTCCGGGTGCCAGGCGGTAGTCGCCGGAGGGCCAGATGCCGAGCGCCTCGAAGGGCGAGATCTGGCCGAAGAGGTTGCCCAGGCCTGGGCCGTTGGGGTCGAAGGTCTCGAAGCTGTGGAAGTCGAGCATTCGGCCTAGCTCGGGGACGGTCAGCACTGCGAAAACAGCGAATGCGAGACCAAGCGCTCGAGCCGCGGGTCCTGTCTCCGATCGGGGGCTCTGCCTACCGGCAGAGTCCTCCCGATCGTCGCCACCCGCGGCCCAAAGACCTTTGCCTAGAAACCACAGGATGAGGGCGGGAGCCAGCCAGATCAGGGATGGGAAGCTGTAGGTGTAGATGCTGCCGACTGCGATTAACGATGCAGGGACGAAGCGCAATGGCAGCGCTGCGCAGTCGCGGTCTGACTCTCTTAGGGCCAGGACGAAGGCCAGCAGGAAGAGCGCCTGCATCGTCTCCTTGAAGGCTCCTTGGGCGAGGTAGGAGGCGGCTACGTAAGTGAGGCCGACGAGTAGGGCACCGGCCGTGCGCGGCAGGGCCGAAAGCTCGCGGAAGGCGGCGAGGGCCGTCAGGGAGGCGAGGATCGCTGCTGCCACCGTCAGGCCGCTGAAGCCTTGGACCAGGCCGACTCCCAGGCCCTTGTTGAGGGCCACGACGATGGAGTGCGGGCCTAAGGGGTACCCCTGGTTCAGCAGCTGTGAGGAGTGGCCTTCGGCTAGTCGGTCCGCGGCCAGCAGGTGCTGGGACATGTCGGGGTTGAAGCTGGTGCCGAGGATTCCGAAGTGGCCTTCGACGATGAAGGGGAGCGAGGCCGCGAGCAGGGCTCCCAGGGCGACCGGCCAGCCGGCGCGCAGCGCCTCTCCCCCGTCCTCGATCCGCCCTCGCAGGTAGCCGACCGCCGCGACCGTCAGCACCGCGACGACAATCGCTGAGACCACTCCGTCACCCGGCAGCCGCACCGTCGCCCAGCAGATCGCGCAGAGCAGCGCCAGCCCGACGGCCGGGGATAGCCAACTCCAGCCGCGCCCGCCGCAGAGCCGCACCGCCGCCAGCCCGATCGCCAGCGACGAGACGCAGATCGCCGCCACCGCTGCATAGGTCCCGATCACGAGACCGCGAGCCTAGACTGAGCGGGTGGCCTTCGTACCTCCCGCCCGCCATCTGCTGCGCGCCAAGGACCTCGCCGACACCCACTACACCGAGCCGCTCGCGGTCGACGACCTGGCCCGCGCGGCCGGTCTCTCCAAGGCACACTTCAGCCGCGAGTTCCGTCGCACCTTCGGCGAGTCCCCCTACGTCTACCTGATGACCAGGCGCCTCGAGCGCGCCGCTGCGCTGCTGCGCACCACCGACCACTCGGTCGCCGAGATCTGCCTCGAGGTCGGGCTCCAGGGCGTCGGATCCTTCACCACCAGCTTCAAGCGGATGTTCGAAATGACGCCGACGGAGTACCGGGCCGCCTACCCCCCGGCCTCCCACCAGGCCCGGGTCCCGGCCTGCATCGTCCGCGCCTACGCCCGCCCCCAACACCGCACGTTTCGAGAAGACAGCCCGGCCGGCCGGACCTAGCATCGCCCGAGCCAATTCCGAACCAGGAGGACAAGATGAAGATCGCAAACGCACAGCTCTGGGTCCACGACCAGGACGAGGCCCTCGCCTTCTACACCGAGAAGCTTGGGATGGAGGTCCGCTCCGACGTCACGCTCCCCGAGATGGGCGACTTCCGCTGGCTCACCGTCAGCCCCGCCAACCAGGAGGACGTGGCGATCGTCCTGATGGCGATCCCCGGCCCGCCGATGATGGACGAGGACACCACCCAGGCCGTCGAGGGCCTGATGGCGAAGGGCTTCGCCGGCACCGTCTTCCTCACCACCGACGACTGCCACTCCGACTACGAGCAGCTGCGGGATCGCGGGGTCGAGTTCACCGAAACGCCGGAGGAGCGCCCCTACGGGATCGACTGCGGCTTCCGCGACCCCTCGGGAAACAGCATCCGCCTGACCGAGGTGAAGCTGCCGGCGACCGCCTAGCTCACTTGAAGCGGAAGCTGGTCAGGTCCTGGTTGAAGGTCGGGTTGTAGATGACCTGATCGAGGTCGATCGCCGAGGAGACGAAGGTGCCGAGGGTGCCGGTTCCATAGGGCACCCACGGCGCCTGCTCCATGAATTGCCGGTCGAGGTCGGCATATTCGGCTTCGACCGGGGGGCTGAGTGGCTTTTCCGCGAGCTCTTCGATCTTCGCGCTCAGCTTCGGGTCGGCGAAGCGAGCCAGGTTCGTCGTGTTGGTCGGGAAGATGCTCGCTTCGGAAAGCAGCGGCTGGAAGAAGTCATTGGGGTGCGGGTAGTCCTGGAACCAGCTGGCCCAGCCGATGTCCAGGTTCTGGGTCGACTGGTTGCCGATGATCGTGAAGTAGTTGTCGGCGTTCAGCACCTGCAGCTTCGCCTCGAAGCCGATGTCTTTCAGCACCTCCGCCAGGTAGGCGCCGGCTTCTTCCTGGGAGCGTTCGCTGTCGGTCCAGACCGTGATCTGGCGGTCGGCGGGGTCGGCTTCATCGACCATCGTCCGGGCTTTTTCGCGGTCGTAGGGGTAGAGCTCGAAGCGCTTGTAACCCGGCATCCCCGGCGGCAGGATCTGCTGGGTGGGGACGATCTGGCCGGCGTAGATCCGTTCCAGCGCTTCCGGGTCGACGGCGTAGTTGACGGCCTGCCGGACGCGGACGTCGTCGAACGGCGGCTCGGTCGTGTTCATCCAGAAGAAGTAGGTGCTCTCGGTCGCCTCGGTGCGGAACTGGGTGCCTTCGTAGGTGTCCTTGACTTCGGCGTAGCGGTCGGCCGGCGGCGGGTTCTCCATCCAGTCGTAGCGCCCGGCTTCGACGTCCTCCACCTGCGACTGCGGGTTGCGGAGGACCGTGACCTCGATCTTGTCGACGTAGCCGCTGGGCAGTTGCGGCATTGCTTTCTCGTTGGCCTTCGCCCAGTAGGGGTTGCGGTCGTAGGACCAGCCGCGCCCCGGCTTGGAGGAGACGATCTCGTAGGGGCCGGTGGCGGGCGGCGGGTCCGCCGAGAGGTCTTCGTCCGGAGTCCCGGCGGGCAGCGGCGCGGTGAACGGCAGCGCCAGCTCCTGCAGGAAGGTGCCGCGAGGGCGGACGAGCTCGATCGTGATCTCGCCGCTCTCGTCGTCGGTGGTGATCCCGCTGATGCCGCCCTGTTTGCTCTTGGCGAACTCGGCGGCGCCGACGATGTCGGTGTAGAAGGGCGAGCCGCTCGAGTTGAGGAGGAAGACGCGTTCGACCGCCCGCTCGAAGTCGGAGGCGACGACCGGCTCGCCGTCGGAGTAGCGCAGTCCGTCGCGCAGGCGGAACCGGTACGTGAGGCCGTCGGCGCTGATCTCCGGCAGCGAGCGCGCCAGCCCCGGAATCACTTCGCTGCCGGCCTTGCCGTCGGCGTGGCGGTAGGTCAGCAGCGGGACGTAGGTGTTGTAGATCGCCGTCCAGCCTTCCTCGGAGTGCGAGAGCGCGGGATCGAGGTAGTCAGGGAAGGAGGAGAACGTCGCACGCAACACGCCGTCCCCCGAGCCGCCCGAGCTCGAACCGCAGGCGGTGAGGCTCAAAGCGATCACGACCACGGCAAGTGCGGCCAGCAGCGCGCGCCCCCCACGGGGCGCCGCGACACGGGCGCCCGACCGGGCGCTGCGCTCCAGTTCCATTCGCTGCCCTATCGGCAGCTATCCGAGATACATGAGCCCGGGGTGACAAAAACCGCAAGAAGTGGGCGTCAGCCAGGCAGGCATTCGAGATAACGGGAAGACACTTCTACTTCGCCCGAGTTGAGCAGGCTCGCGACCAGTTCAACGGAGCAGCGTTCCCGCTCCGACGTCCTGCGGGTCCAGATCGCTTCGCCGAAGATCGTGGTCCGGCTGTGCCGCTGGAGTCCGATGACCTTCGCCGTCCTTTCGGCGATCCGTTCCGCTTCGGGTTCCATCGCTTCCCTCGCTCGCTGGAACGTGAGATAGCGCTCGCGTCGACACGACGGTCGCAGCTTGGCCGAGGCGAGGCTTCCTTCGCCGCGAACGATCACCCTCAGGTTGCAAGCGGTTTCGAAATTGGCGTTGCGCCCGTCGGTGAAGAAGCGGCAGACGATCCGGTACTTCGAACGCCGCGAGCAGCCGTTGAACTCGATGCCGCTCACCTGTGCGTGGACGCTGTCGAAGTGCCTTGCCTTCGCACGCGCGGCCCGCTTTGCCACTCCCTTGCTCAGCTTCGGCGGTTCGGGCGGCGGGGGCGGTTCGATCGAGCCACCGCCACCGCCACCTCCGCCGCCGCCACCTCCGCCCCCACTGGAGGGAAGGTCCTCGCAGGCAACGCCGTCGTTGTCCCCATCAGGCTCCGGCAGAAAGGACTAGAAGAGTGAGCCTGGCGCAGAAGCGTCCGATTGCGCGACCCTAGTCGAGCAAAAAGAACCCTGCTGTAGCGGTCCATGGGCGTAACTGGGCTCGAACCAGTGACCTCCGCCTTGTCGAGGCGGCGCTCTCCCAACTGAGCTATACGCCCGAGAAGAGCGGAATCTAGCAGCGGCGCGGGGGGAGCCGGCGGGTGGCTAAAGGTTCCCGTGCAAGAGCCGATGCAACCGGTGCAACTTTCCTTTGCCCTCGGGGTTTACTGAGGACTTACTTCGAAACTTGAGGACCGACGAGCCAGCGACTTAACCCTCTCTGGTGGTACGTCCTTCGGAAACAAAGGGCCCCGATCGGGGCCCTTTTCCGTTCCGGGGCGCAGTCGGTTAGACGTGGTCGTTCGGGAGGTGCCAGTGGCGCGGCGCGATCAGCGCGTCGGCCTCCTCGGGACCCCAGGAGCCGGCCTCGTAGGTCCGGGTCGGCGGCGGGTCTTCGAGCACCGGCGCTGAGATCTCCCAGAGCCGCTCGATCGCCTCGGAGCTGGTGAACAGGGTCCGGTCGCCGAGCATCACGTCGTGGATCAGCCGCTCGTAGGGGTCGAGTGCCTCCTCCGGCCCACCGAAGGTGTCGGCGTAGCTGAAGCGCATGTGGGCCTCGCCGAGCTGGATCCGCGGTCCCGGCACCTTGGCGAGGAAGGAGGCGGAGATGCTGCCGGGATCGCCGAGCTCGAAGGTGAGATGGTCGTGGCCGAAGGACTCGGCGATCTGGTCGCAGTCGAGCGGGAACATCCGCCGCGGCGGTTTGGCGAAGGCGATCGTCAGCAGGTGCCGGCTCTCGGCCAGCCGCTTGCCCGAACGCAGGTAGAACGGCACGCCCTCCCAGCGCCAGTTGTCAACGAAGGCCTTGACCGCGACGAAGGTCTCGGTCTCGGAGTCGGCGGCGACGCCGTCCTCGCCGCGGTAGCCGGCGTATTGGCCGCGGACGAGGTCGGCCGGGCGCAGCGGCGGCATCGCTTCGAAGACCTTCTCGCGCTCGATCCCGAGCGGTTTCGGGTCCAGCGTGACCGGCGGCTCCATCGCGACGAAGCCGAGCACCTGGAAGAGATGAGTGACGACCATGTCGCGGAAGGCGCCGGTCTCCTCGTAGAAGGAGCCGCGCATCTCGATCGAGAGCGTCTCCGGGATGTCGATCTGAATGTGGTCGATGTGGTTGCGGTTCCAGACCGGCTCGAACATCCCGTTGGCGAAGCGCAGCGCCAGCAGGTTCTGGACCGCCTCGCGGCCGAGGTAGTGGTCGATGCGGAAGATGCAGTGCTCGGCGAAAACGGCGTGCAGCCGCCGGTTCAGCTCCTTGGCCGAGGCGAGGTCGGTCCCGAACGGCTTCTCGGTGATCACCCTGGCACCGGCGCCGAGCCCCAGCTCGCCAAGGCCGTCGATAATCCCGGCGGCCGCCTGCGGCGGCAGCGAGAGGTAGAAGAGGGTCTCGGCTCCCTCCCCCAGTTCTCCGCGCGCCCGCTCGATCTCCCGGCCGAGCTCGTCGAATCCCTCGCCGACACTGGCAAAGCGCAGCGCCTGGCTGAAGCCCTCCCAGACCTTTTCGTCCTCCGGCTTGCGGCCGGAGCCGAAGATCGAGTCCCGCGCCAGCGCCCGGAACTCGTCCTCGCCGAGCGCTTTGCGAGCGGCGCCGACGATCCGGAACCGCTCCGGCATCAGCCCGACCTGGGCGAGGTGGAACATCCCCGGCAGGAGCTTGCGCTTGGCGAGGTCACCGGTGGCACCAAAGAGGACGATTACCTGGTCGGTGGGCACTTCTTCTGAGGATCGCGGCTCACTCATCGCCGCAGCCTATGCTGCCACTCGATGGTCGCCGGCAGGACGAAGAACGGAGTCGCCTACGACTCGACGGTCCTCGACCGCGTGGACCGCCGCTTCTGGCGCGAGATCTGGGAATCGGTTCCGGCCGAGGTCGCCGCCGAGCTCGGCGTCGAGGCGCGGGACTTCGGCCTGATCCAGGTGACCGCGGTTCGCGATCTCGGCCAGGTCGGGATGCTGAACCTCGTCCTCGGCGCCGCCGAGACTGCGGACCGGGCGGACCTCGAGGCGGCGATCGCCTGGGCCGAGGAGCGCTCGACCCCGTACATCTCGGTCACCCCGGGCCTTCCCGGCAGCGCCGCGACGGAAGAGTGGCTGCGAGGGGAGGGGTTCGAGCCGACCTACGCCTGGATGAAGTTCGTCCGCGACCCGCATCGGCCGCGCTTCCCCGCTCCGGACGGGATCGAGGTCGTCGAGGTGACGACGCCAGACCAGGAGCCGTTCGGGACGATCGCGGCGCTCGGCTTCGGGATGCCGGCCTGGGGCGCGGAGCTCTTCGCCCACCTGCCTGGCCGGGACGGGTGGCGCTGCTACGTCGCCCGGGTCGACGGCGAGGCGCAGGGCTGCGGCGCGATGGTGATCGAAGACGGGGTCGTTGAGCTCGGGATCGGCGCCACGCTCGAGGCCGCACGCGGTCGCGGCTGCCAGACCGCGCTATTGCGCCGCCGGATCCTCGACGCCGCCGAGGCCGGCTGCCACACCCTCTTGGTCGAGACCGGCAACCGGGTGCCTGGCCGGCCAGAAGTGAGCTACCGCAACATCCTCAAGGCCGGTTTCGAGGAGGCCTACCTGCGGCCCAACTGGAAACGGCCCGCTGGCTGATTTGGACGGGTTGTCACCCCGGCGCTGAACCCTGCCTCACGGGTGGGCGTATGCCGGGCAATGACGAACCAGCACGAAAGGCAGGGAAAGATGCCCAGACGACGAGCAGCTTCAATCGCCACCGCCGTGTTAGCGGTTGGGTTGACGGTCGGCCTTCTCGCCGGACCGGCCCAGGCCGCGCTGCGGCACATCGATGGCACTGTGGTCTCCAAGAACGGCGACAACCGCACCGTCAAGCTCTCCACCCAGAGCGGCACGGTTCGCGTCAAGGTCAACGGGACGACCGAGTTCGAGCGGATCGCCGGCTTCGGCGCCCTCCACAAGGGAATGCGGATCGAGGTCGAAGCCAGGTCGACCAGCAACGGCCTTGTCGCCAAGCAGATCGAGCCGCAGGGCGGCAGCGGCGGCGGCGGAGCCGACGACGGTCCCAACCACACCTGAGCAGTGCCGGGCGGGGCTTGACACGCCGCGGCTGCCGAGTACGGTGCCCGGCGTGCGCCCCGCCCGAATCCTCGTCTCGCTCCTCTGCGCGGCCCTGCTGGCCCTCACCCTTGTCGGCACCGCCGCGGCGGGACCGAGCACCGCGCCCTGCCCTCCCGGCCAGGGACCGACGACGGTCTCCAAGCGCCTATCGCTGACCGACGCGGCCGCGCTCGGCGGGGTCAAGCTCACCTCGAAGGGCGGCTACAACCGCGACGCGGTCGCGGTCGACGCGACCTGGAAGCCCGCCGACGTCCCGGTCACGGTTCAGATCGACGTCGAGTTCAGCAACTACCCCGGCGGCCCGACGGCGGCGGAAGTCGAAGCCTCGGTCGAGGAAGCCCTGCCGCCCGCCAAGGCCGCTGACGGGACCAGGGTGAAGTTCGACGTCGTCGCCCGCGAACGCGGCCCCGGCGCCCCTCCCTCGCCCTGCTTCCATCAAGCGCAGCTGACGCCCGACTCCGACTTCCGCGGCGAGGCCGGCGCGGGTGAGGGCAATCCGCTGACGACGCCGCAGGGCGGCGAATGGCCGAGCGGGCGCGGCAAGGTCGGCGACCGCCAGATCTGGACTCACGAGACCCTGCATCTGGCCGGCCTCGAGGACCAGTACGTCCAGGTCTTCCGGATCGGCTCGAAGGACTATCCGATCCCCGACGGCATCGACATCGCCGACCCCGGACAGGTCGAAGCCTGGGCGAAGAAGAAGGGGCTCGATTACGACAAGGGCAAGGCCGGGACGAAGCCGAAACCCGGCCACGAGGACGACATCATGGGCGATGTCTTCGGCGGCAAGGAGAAGCTGACCCAGTTCGACGTCAACCGCTTCGCCCTGCTCGGCAAGAACCGGCTGACGATCGAAGCGAAGCCGGGCGACATCCTCCTCAACAAGGACGGCAGCGCCCAGAACCTGGCGGTCGGGGCGCCGTTCGAGCTGACCGTCTCGCCCGGCAAGCCGGGCCACGCCGACGGCCTGGTCGGCTACTGCATCGACCTCCACCACCACGTCCCTAGCGAGGGACAGGGCTTCGACGTCCTCGGCCCGGCCGGCGCCCAGCCCGAGCCGGCGATGCAATACCTGCAGCGGGTGCTGGAAGTTGCCGCCAGGCTGCAGCCCGCGGCGCTGACCGAGACCCCCGGCGCGCAAGACGCGATCTGGCGGATCAGCGACGACACCACGCTCGAAGACGGGGCCGCGATCTACGCGATGGCCGGTGTGCCCGACCAGACCTTCGACGCCCCCCACTACGTCGACCCCAACGCCGCCTCGCCGCAGACCAGCGCGGTCACCCCGGCCGGCGTCCTGCCCCCCGCGTCGCCGGTCCCGTACCTGAGCGGGCTGAAGGCGAAGCCGTCGAAGCTGCCGGCAGGCAAACGCCGCGTCGTCACCGTCACGATCCGGCTTCAGGCGGCACGGGGCGAGATCGCCTTCGAGCTGCAGCGACGCCAGGGCCGCGAATGGCGCCGGGTCAAGAAGCTCGGCAGCGAGAAGTTGAAGCCTGGCAAGGGCAAGGTGAAGGTGAAGCTGGTGATCCCGGCGCAGCGCCCGGGCAGCGTCCGCATCGTCGCGATCGGCGACGCCAGCAGCGCGATCAGGGCGCTCAAGGTCCGCTAGCGCGAGCACCCATCTGGAACGGGAAGTTTGACCTACCTCTCCATTGGGGATGAACGGCGGAGCACCTATTCCCGACCCGAAGGAGAGCTATGAGCATCGTCACGATTCTGATCATCGTCATCCTCGTCCTGCTCGCGATCTACCTCTTCCAGCGCGTCTTCTAGCCGCAGCTGGGAGGGCGGATGAGGCGAGGCCATCCCCTCGTCCGGCTCGACTGCCCTAGGGCCGAGACGCCCCGAGCCCAACAAAGCTCCGAGCAGCAGCGCCCCGCCCCCGAGCAAAAGGGCCACGATGCCGACGACAAGCGCGGCGATGGCAAGTCCGTTTCCATCGCTGTCTGAGTCGTCCGCGTCGAGGGTGCCCGAGGCAGCGGCACCACGATCCACTCCGTCGTCAGTGATCACGACCCGCGGAGCCGGCCGTTCGGATTCCGGGCCGCCAACCCACCGCACCGCCCCGTCCTCGTAGGTCTGGACGGCCTTGAACGTCAAGGTGTCTCCGATCTCGCCGGGAAGCTGCGTCCCGATCGGGAAGTCCAGAAGCTGCCCCGCCTGGATGCCGGCGCGGTTGCTGTCAGCGGTCCAGGTGATTTCACGGACCTCGCTGTTGGGAGGCTTCCGCGTCTTCACCTTCACCGACCAACCCGGCACCGCCTGGTAGAGGGCGTAGAAGAACCCCGGCGGGAAACGCACCGAGACCTTGGTCGTGGCCGGCCCAGATCCCTCGTTGGGGACGCGAACGTCGAGGACGGTGAACTCCCCCGCCGTCGCTTCGTCGGGCTGCAGGGAGATGTGTGCGCCGGCGTCCGCGGGCATCGCGAAGGCGATGACCGCGACCAGCGCAAGGGTGATCTTGGTCTTCATGGGAGCGGGCGGCCAAATATCCTGACCGCTCGCAAGACTTTACGGGCTAGCCCCAACGACTACGTAGGTCCGAGCGGATCCAGCACCCACCGCCGCACGGGCGTGCTTGACCAGCCAGATATCGATAGACGGCGAGAAAAGAGCTTCGAACTGGCTCGCGACCCACTCCAGGTCAGCATCCCTGCCCAGGAGGAGAAGGCGCCCACCGGAATCGAACCGGTGTAAACGGCTTTGCAGGCCGCTGCGTAACCACTCCGCCAGGGCGCCGGGAGCCCGGTGAAGGGTAGCCGGCCGGGGAGGGTCGGGGCTTCCTACTGCTCGTACTCCTCGACGGTGCCGCCGTCGCGGATGCTGGCGTCGTCGGGGTCGTCGCCGGCCTCGCGTAGGGAGCGGCGCTGGCGGAGGTAGTCCCAGGCCTTGTCGAGCTGGACTTTCAGCTCTTCGAGGCGGGCGTGCTCGTCGTCGTCGAGGCCCTCGCCCTCGTGGCGATGGAGCAGCTGCTCCTCTTCCTGGACCAGTTTGTCGATGCGCTCGAGAACCTGCTGATCTTCCATGGCGGCAGTTCTACCCGGCCGGGGAGGTTTCGACAACCTCGAAGCTGATCCCGGCCTTTCGCAACCGCTGGAGCAGGGCGTCCCCCATCGCCTCGGCGGTGGTCACCTGACCGGCGCTCCGGGGCAGGTCGTCGAAGGCGAGGCAGAGGCCGGACTCGGCGAGCATCTTCGAGGTCTCGCTGTAGCCGGGGTCGTCGCCCTTGACCTCGGTGACGACTCGTTTGCCGCCGCCCTCGCCGACGAAGGTGACCTCGAACCAGCTCTGCTCGCGTTTGGCCTCGCTTGGACCCTCGCCCGGCGCTTTCATCTTCAACAGCAGCTTGCGGGTCGGCGGCAGCTGCGCCAGCGCGAACCCGGTCCCGACGCCGGCGCCGAGCGCGCCGACGGAGGTCAGGTGCTTGGCGAGCAGGTTGTGGCCGTAGGTGAAGTCGGGCCCGTAGCGCTCGAGCGCTGCCGCCGAGCGCAGCACGATCGGGCCGTCGATCGTCGGCAGCGGCACCGACCAGCCGCCGAGCTCCGGCATGCGGTGGACGCGGGCCGGCGCCGAGTGGATCGCGCGCCCGGCGGGGCGCTGCTCGGCCCGCCGTCGCTCCTTCGCGGCGGACATCGTCTGCCGCGCGCGGCCGAAGGCGTTGATCGCCGAGTGGAAGGTGCCGCCGGAGAAGCTGGCGTTGCTGCGGACATAGCCGTTGACCGTCAGCGGCACGCCCTCGGGCAGCTGCTTGACCGTGAAGTAGGCGCCGAGGTCGTGGGGGATCGAGTCGAAGCCGCAGCAGTGGACGATGCGGGCGCCGCTGCGCTCCGCGTCGGTGTGGTGCTCGATCCAGGTGCGGTCGACGAACTCCGGCTCGCCGGTCAGGTCGACGTAGTCGGTCCCGGCCGCGGCGCAGGCGGCGACCAGCGGCCCGCCGTAGAGGACGTAGGGGCCGACGGTCGTCACCACGACCCGGGTGGACTCGGCGACCTCGCGCATCGCGGCTGCGTCGCCGGCGTCGGCCTCGACGATCTCGGGAACCGGCGCCGCGGGCGCGGCCGTGGCGAGCCGGGCGGCGACCGCCTCGAGCTTCGAGCGGTTGCGGCCGACCAGCGCCCAGCGCATCTCGGCGGGGGCGTGCGCGGCGAGGTAGTCGGCGGTGAGGCCGCCGGTGAACCCAGTGGCCCCGAAAAGAGCCAAGTCGAAGCGGCGCGAACCGTCCATCTGCGTAATTCTCTCAGGTGCGCGTACGGTTGCGTCGAGGAAGCAGGTGAAACGGGCGCCGCAGACGACCAGTCAGCGACCACGACGCCCGTTGCACGTGCATCTACCCCAACGGCGCTGCTTTACAAAAGTCAGGCCGAAGTCAAAGAAATCGAGATGAGCAGCGGAACCGACATTTCCGCAGTTTCCGGCAAATCGCAGCTGAGCGGGTTCGTTCGATACTGCGAACGGCAGAGCGGGCGCGGGTTCTCCGGGCCCGAGGTCTTCCATGCCTTCTCGGTCGAGCGCTTCCGGGACTTCTGGCGCCTCTTCCTCGAGTGGTCGGACCCGCCGCGCTCAGGCGACCCGGAACCGGTCTGCACCGGGGACAGCTGCGAGACCGCCACCTTCTTCCCGAACCTGAGGCTCAGCTATGCCGAGAACCTGCTGGCGGCGCGGACGCCGGCCGAGGACGACCGCGTCGCCCTGGTCGCCCGCCATGGCGACGGCTCCCGCCGCGAGCTGAGCCGCCGCGAGCTGCGCGAGCAGGTCCGGCACCTGGCCGCCCACCTGCGCGGGCTGGGGATCGGGAGCGGCGACCGGGTCGTCGCCGTCGCCGCCAACAACCCGGAGGCGATGATCGGGGCGCTCGCGGCCGCGACGCTCGGCGCGACCTTCTCCAGCGCCTCCCCGGAGATGGGAGCGGCGGCGATCCTCAACCGCTTTCAGCAGCTGGAGCCGAAGCTGCTCCTCACCGTCACGAGCGGCGAGGGTGTCGGGGAGGTCGTCGCCTCGCTTCCCTCGCTCCGAGCCGTGGTGGCGCTCGACGACGGCGCCGTGCCGGGCGATGCCGGTGTCCCGGCTCACCACCTCAGCGACCTGCTCGCCTCTCCCCCGCCCGAGCCGCTGGCGGAAGGATGGGAGCGCTTCCCCTTCAACCATCCCCTCTTCGTCCTCTTCACCTCAGGCACGACGGGGACGCCGAAGTGCATCGTCCATGGCGCCGGCGGGACCCTGCTCGAGCACCTCAAGGAGCACCGCCTGCACGGCGACCTCGGCCCCGCGGACACCCTCTTCTTCCAGACCAGCGCCGCCTGGATGATGTGGAACTGGCAGCTCTCGGCGCTCGCCTGCGGCGCCCGGATCGTCGTCTTCGACGGCCCGCTGAGCGGTCCGGGAACGCTCTGGGAGATCGCCGCCGAGGAGGACGTCACCGTCTTCGGCACCAGCCCGCCCTACCTGCAGCTCTGCCAGGACAGCGGCTACTCGCCGCGCCGGCAGGCACCGCCGCGAGCGCTGCGGGCGGTCCTCTCCACCGGCTCGGTCCTGCGCGACTGGCAGTACGACTGGGTCGCCGAGGAGGTCGGCCCGGTGAAGCTGCAGTCGATCTCCGGCGGTACCGACATCATCGGCTGCTTCGTCCTCGGCCATCCCGACCTGCCGGTCGAGCGCGGGACGATCCAGAGCCGCAGCCTCGGCCTCGACGTCCAGGCGCTGGCGACGGAGGCGACGCCCACCGATTCGCCGGTCGGCGAGCTCGTCTGCCGCAACCCCTTCCCGTCGCGGCCGCTCGGGTTTCTCGGCGACGAGGACGGCAGCCGCTTCCACGACGCCTACTTCGCCGCGAACGAGGGCCTCTGGACCCACGGCGACCTGATCGAGTTCGACGCCGAGGGCCGGGCGCGGATCCACGGCCGCTCCGACGGCGTCCTCAACATCCAGGGGGTCCGGATCGGGCCGAGCGAGATCTACGCCGCGCTGCGCGCGGTTCCGGAGGTGCGGGAGGCGATGGCGGTCGAACAGCGGCTCGAGGACGGCGTCCGCCTCGTCCTGCTCGTCGTCCTCGGCGAGGGGGCGCGGCTCGACACCGAGCTGACGCTGCGGATCCGCCGGACGATCGGCGGCCAGACCACCGCGCTGCACGTGCCCGAGCTGGTGGCCGCGGTCGCCGAGCTGCCGGTGACCCACAGCGGCAAGCGCTCCGAGCGCGCCGGCCGCGACGCGGTCGAGGGCCGCGCCGCCGCCAACCGGCGGGCGCTCGCCAATCCCGGCTCGCTGGAGCAGATCCGCCTCGCGGTCGGCGAGGCGGAGGCGGCGCTGGCGGCGCGGGACTTGGCCTCGCTGCCGGCCGGCGCGGCAACCTCGGAGAAGGTGCGGGCGATCTGGGAATCGGTGCTCGGCGTCGGCGGGATCGGCAAGGACGAAGACTTCTTCGCGCTCGGCGGCACCTCGCTGCAGGCGGTGCGCGTCTTCACCCAGATCCGCGACCGGCTCGGCATCGACCTGCCGCTCTCGGTGCTGCTCGAGGCGCCGACGGTCGCCGAGCTGGCGGTGGCGGTGGACGACCCCGGCAAGCACTTCGAACCGCTGGTCCTGATGCGCCCCGGTGACGACGGACCGCCGCTCTTCCTCGTCCACTCGATCTGGGGCGACGTGCTCGGGATGCGCCAGATCGCGGTGGCGATGAGCGGCGACGTCCCCGTCTACGGGCTGCGCGCCCGCGGCCTGCAAGGCGAAGAGCCGCAGGGCAGCGTCGAGGAGATGGCGGCGGGCTACGTCGAGGTGATCCGCTCCCAGCAGCCGCAAGGGCCCTACCGGATCGCCGGCCACTCCTTCGGCGGCCTGCTCGCCTTCGAGATCGCCCGCCTGCTCGCCGAGCAGGGTGAGGAGATCGCCTGGCTCGGCCTGATCGACGCCGAGCTGAGCATCGCCGCCCACTCCCCGGTGCGCCGCTGGGGCCACCGGCTGGCCCTCCCCTACCACTACGCCCGCGCGGCGCTGCGCCAACCACGAGCGGCGCTTCGGGCCGGGCTCGGAGTCGTCCCCCGGCTTCTGCACCGCGGCTTCTCCCGCTTCCACCGCGACGCGGCGCTGGCCGAATCGGAGGCGACCTGGATGGAAGGCGCCTCCGCCCAGCACCGGCGACTGGCCACGCACTTCCTCCAGCTCGCCGCCGACTACCGGCCGCGTCGCTACCGCGGCTCGATGACCTACTTCCTGCCGACGATCCGCCGCTTCCACCTCTTTGCCGACCCACTGCCGGTCTGGCGGCGGGTGACCGCAGGGACGATCGAGATCGAGCGCGTCCCCGGCCCCCACGTGGGGATGGTCTCGGGCCAGTCGGCGCCGGTGGTGGCGGCGATCATCGCCCGGCACCTTGAGGCGGGACGGGAGTCCCGCGAGAGCGAGTCCCCGGCCTAAGAGGCCGAGGCGGCTGCCGGCGCGCCGCTCTGCACCGGGTGGCCGCCGTCGCGCCAGACGCCGACGCCCTTGCCGACGTGGACGACGTCGAACTCGGCCCGCTGCAGGATCGAGGCGGCGAGGCCGCTGCGCTTGCCGCCGCGGCAGATGGTCGCGATCTGGCGGTCGCGGGGCAGCTCGTCGAGCCGGCCGGCGAGGTCGCCGTAGGGGATGTGGAGCGAGCCGGGGATGTGCTCGCCGGCGTACTCGGAAGCGTTGCGGACGTCTAGGATCACCGGCCCGCCGTCGCCATCGACCCGGCGGGCGAGCTCGTCGGGGTCGATCAGCTCGATCCGGTGGACCGGCCGCTCCTCCGTGCGCCAGGCGGTCATCCCGCCCTCGAGGTAGCCGCGCACCGCGAGCCCGACCGCGTTGAGCATCTGGGCGGCGCGGCGCTCGTCGCCGCTGGAGGCCGCGACGACGACGATGTCGCTGCCCGCGGGGGCGACGCGTGAGACCTTGGTCGCGAAGCCGGTGTCGTAGGCCGAGGCGCTGAGGGCGCCCTCGATGTGGGCCTCGTCGAACTGCTCGTTGGTGCGGCCGTCGATGACGACGGCGCCCTGCTCGACCAGCTCCTCGACCTGGTGGGTGCTGAGCGGCGCCGGCGTCCCGAAGTCCTCGACCAGCGGGCCGCGGTTGAGGCCGACGATGCGCTCGACGTTCGGCGGTTTGTCACCGAGCGAGCCGACCTGGTCCTCGACGAACTCGGCCTCCTCGGCGATCTGCAGGGCGCGGTTGTGGCGGCGCTCGAAGCCGATCGTCGAGGAGGACTTGAGGTCGAGGCCGGAGCCGCCGCAGAGCGAGCCGCCGAGGTGGCCGGGCCAGACCTCGACTTCGTCGGGCAGGGCCAGCAGCCGCTCGTGCAGGGAGCGGAACATGTCGGCGGCGCCCTCGCGGGGTTCGACCGCGAGGTCGGGACGGGCGACGTCGCCGATGAACAGCGAATCGCCGCTCAGCAGCGCCCAGGGGTCGCCGCCGCGGCTCTTGTCGGAGAGCAGGAAGCAGGTGTGCTCGGGCCGGTGGCCGGGGGCGTGGATCGCCTCGACCACTAGGTCGCCCAGCTCCAGCTTCCAACCGTGGGAGAACGGCTCGTGCGGGTACTCGGCCTCGGCCAGCTCGTGGACGTGGATCGTCGCCCCGGTGCTGCGGCAGAGCCGCGCGTGGCCGGAGACGTGGTCGGCGTGATTGTGCGTCTCCAGCACATGCCCGATCCGCACCCCATGCAGGCTCGCCAGCCGCCGGTAGGGGTCGATGTCCCACTGCGGATCGACCACGACGGCGACGCCGGATTCCCGGTCGGCGACGAAGTAGGAGGCGCAACCAAGGTCCTCGTGGATGATCTGACGGAAAAGCATCTTCGACCTGCCGAGCAGGCTACCGCGCCCACCGCGCCGCCACAGCTAGAATGCCCCCCGTGCGGCTGTAGCTCAGCTGGCTAGAGCGTCTGCTTGCCATGCAGAAGGTCGAGGGTTCGAATCCCTTCAGCCGCTTCCCACGAAAGCCCCGCTCCGGAGGCTGTCGCGCAAACCGTGCGGCAGCAGGCGGGTAGGATGATCGGGGTGCGGTTGATCGCCTTTGGGTGGTCCCGGAGGGGGGCGAAGGCCGGCCGTCCCCCTCAGGCCGGCAACGGCCGGGCCAACCCCGCCCTCCAGAGTTTCAGGAGGTTGTGGGTGGCGGCCAGGAGCTTCCATTCGGCCAGGCAGGCGGCTAACCCGCGCCGCTGAAAGCGAGTGGCGCCACGGATGAACTTCGTGTTGGCGAAGACCGGCTCGACGATCTGTTGTCTTCGTCGGTAGAGCGCCTGGCCTGCGGGGGTGGCGAGGATCCTCTCGATCCGCTCAGCCTCGGGCCCCTGCTTGGCGGCGAGTTTCCGTGGCGCCGTCCTGCGGGCGTTGCGGGTGGGGATGATCACCTCGGTTCCCTGGTCGCGGATCGCGACGATCTGCGGTGCGCTCCAGTAGCCGCCGTCGGCCAGGAGGGTGTCGATCGGCTCCTCGACGCCCGCCGCTTGAAGCTCCTCGCCGGCCTTGGCGACCATCGGCTCTAGCTCGGTGGATTCGACCGGGGACTGGGTGAGGTCGGCGGCGAGAATGACCTGGCCCTCGGCCGCCAGCACCTGGGCGTTATAGCCCTGGACCGACGCGGAGCCGTGTTGCAGTGGGCGGGAGTCAGGATCGGTGGTGTTGATCTTGGCCTTCTGCAGGGCGTCCTCGGCCGGTGGCGCGGCTTGCGGCCGGCCAGCTTGCGCCCATGCTCTGCCTCCCAGGCCGCGCGGCGGGCCAGGTGCTCCTCGTGGGAGCGCAGCTCGGCAGCGTGATCGGCCTCGAGCTCTTCGCGGCAGCGACGCAGGCGCTCGCGGCGGGAGCGGCCCGAGCCCTTCGGGCAGCTCGTCACCTCGCGCCTCCCCCAGCTCGGCGTCCTCGCGCTCGTCGGTCGCGGCTGCCTCCTCCAGCATCCGCTCCACCTCGGCGCGGATCTCCGGGTAGGTGCGGGTCGCCGCCGGGGAGGCGTTGGCGGAGATCAGGCTGCCATCGAGAGCGACCACGCCGACCGAAACCAGCCCCGCCTTCGTGCAGAGCGCCAGCACCTGAGTAAAGGTGTCGGCGAGGGCCTGCTCGTGGCGGGCGCGGAAGCGGGCGATCGTCGCGTGGTCGGGAATCTGGTTGGTCGCGAGGACGCGGAAGGCAACGTCCTCGCGGAAGCGGCGCTCGATGCCTCGGCTGGAGCGCTCGCCGACCGCGTAGGCGTAGAGCAGGAGCGCCACCATCATCTGCGGCTCAAAGGCGGCGCGGCCCCAGCCGTCCTCGCGGTAGGCGCCGTAGAAGGCGGCGAGGTCCAGCTCCCCCACTGCGTCGGCCACATACCAGGCGAGGTGGTCCTCGGGGAGCCACTCGCGCATGCTCGGCGGCAAGAGCAGCTCCTGGTCGCGCTCGCACTCGATGAAGTTCTGCGCCATCTCCCACCTCCGCGCTCGGGGACGGGTCAATGCTCAAGGGCGCCCCGGACGTGAATGCGGCTCGCGCCCGGGGGTTTGTGCGACAGCCTCTCCGGCGGGGCTTTTATGTCAGTGAGTGCTAGGTCGATGCCATGCCTCGACTCGCTGTCTCGCGGCACGTTGCCGCCCAGCCTTGCTGCCTCCTACCGCTTGTCTCTGGATGGTGAACTCTCGCGATCATCCTCGATGCGCCGATATTTCGAAGGCCGCGTCTATAACCATCGCGCTTCAAGGCGACAACAACCACCCATGAGAGGCGCCGACTCGGAAGCCAGTCAGGAGGTAGGTCGCAATGCTCGTTTGCCCAGACTCTTGGTGACGTCTGACTCCGGCCGTCGCTGCCAAACAGCGCGCCAAAGAAGTCGGTCCCAGCAAGCCAGCTATTGAGTCCCCCGGCCCGCTTCCGCGCACATCACCTAACCCCTGGATGTATGGTCCGCAAATAGGTCATCACACTTCAGGAGGATGTGAACCATGACTAACACCGGCGATGCAAGTGGTCCGAGGGATACAAAAGGTTCGGAATTGGTGGAGTCGGATAGAGAGCCGGAGCCCTTGAGCCCCGCCGCAGCGTTTTCGATCGTTGAGTCCACCAAGAACCCATCAGACTTCACGCTCACTTACGATCAAGCCGTTGATCTCTTGGAGGCGCAGTACGTTGACCAAGCCATGGCCTCTATACGAGAGATTCAACCGGAGGATGCGGCCAACTTCCTGAACCAAGCCAACGAGCTACGAGCTAAGTACCTTGAATTGCTGGACTCGGCTTCCACGGATACTCGCCACGACCTAAGCGATGAATTTGGCAAGCTGCGGCAGTTTGCCCTCACGCAACAGTCGCTCCTGGGATGGCTTACTGAACTCACCGATTCGCTGAGACGGTTCCGGCGAGGCGAATGGGCCTTGGCGGTCGAAGCACTTAACAAGCAGGGCCAAATGGTGTCGGAGCACTCGGACGACGCCTACGAGGTCTCGCTATTGGCCTTAATTGCCGCAGCGTCCGGGGAATCCCTGGCCGGGGAGATCCGGTCAGCCGTTCAGGACTACAGCGGGGCTCGCGCCGCCTTTGATCGCGCAGCGTCCCTGTATCGACGTGCTGTTGAGATGATCGTGGAGGACGATCCCGACGCCACCCCAGCCGAAAATCCGATCAGGTACGCAGAAGCGGCTTCGCTGCGGGCCAAGCTCGCCCAGCTTCTACAAGCCAACGATTACCGGGGAGCTGCCGAGACGGCACGATCCGCAGCGGCTGGATTCAATGCAGCTGCTGATCTCATGGTCAAAGAGGATCCGCTTTCAAAGACGCTAATAGCGCCAATACTTCGCGCACTGGGGAACGAACTTTTCGCCAAAGCCCAAGAGTGCGAGGCGGAGATCGCCTTAGAGCATGGCGATTGGCCTCGTGCCATTGACCATGCAAAGGAGGCGGGGCACCAATACGACGAGGCCAGTAAAAAGTGCTTGGTGAGCGTGCTTCCGGTCGCTAGGGTTGCTCAGGAACGAATGTTGAACGCCGGTTTCATCTGGGGGGTTCAATTCCGGCGACGTCTCGATCGTGAGAAACAAGCACGTGATCGTCTTGAGGAGACCGAAAGGGAGCTTCAAGAGTTCTACACCAGCGTACGCAAGGCCTTGCAGCCTGCGGGGGTCACGATCAAGAATCAGGCGGATGCAGTCAACTCAGTGAATCAACAAGTAGAGACCGTGACGCGGATCGAGACCCATGCCCGCAACGTCCTTCGGGAGATTCCGGACGCCCTTGCTGAGATCGAACTTCCTGAAAAGGAGCGGCAGGAACTGGTCGCCGAAGCCATGACGCTAGCCAGTGAACCAGAGGGAGGTCCAGGTTTTCTGAAAAAGGTTGGAAATTTCGCATCGAAGCTTCAGGCGACGGTAGTCAAGACCGGCGAAGCAGCCGCTCCCATTCTCGCCTTACTAAAAGCTCTCGCCATTTTGGGGTGATGTTCTCCGCAGGGACAATCCGTGATTCAGCCCCACAGCTCGCGGCGCAACATCGCGTTGCCGCGCTCGAGTTGCTCGATCGTGGCGCTGGTGACCGAGCGGGTGCGGGTGGCACGGTTGATGCGGGCCTGGACCTCTCGGTGTGACTTCTTGGTGCGGCGGGCGACGTCGCCGACCAGGCGCCTGCGCTCGGCGCGCAGTCGCTCGCGGGCGGCGTAGGCCGACTCCCGCTCGGGTTCGGCGTCCTCTGGCGCGGCTTCCGGACTGGCGGGGGAGGCCGCCTTCCTCGCCCGCGGCTCGGGGTCTTCGGTCGGGAAGAGCTGCAGCGTGGTTTCGCTCATGATCGCCTCGTCCAGCTCGGCGTCGCCCGAGCTGAGGACGGCGAAGCCTTCACCCGGCTTGCGCTGCTCCGGTCCCTCGTCGATTTCCTCGAGCTCTTCCTCCTCGCCAGTCGGCGAGAGGTCGAGCGCGTGGCGGCGCTCCAGCTCGATCTCGTGAGCAAGGGCCTTCAGCCGCGGGTCGGCCGGCATCAGCAGGTAGCTCATCTGCCGCCGCGGCCGCGGGGTCGCTCGGATGAAGCGGCCGACCACCTGGCGGAAGAAGAGCTCGGTCCGGGCCGCGGTCGCGTAGACCCCGACCCGCAGGCGGGGGATGTCGACGCCCTCGGAGACCATCAGGACCGAGACCAGCCAGCGGCGATCAGAGGAGGCGAAGTCGGCGATGCGCTGGCTGGCGCCGGGCTCGTCGCTCATCACCAGCTCGGGCTGCTCCCCCGAGATCGACCCGAGCCGGGCCGCGATCGCCCGGGCGTGATCCTGGTCGGAGGCGATGACCAGGCCACCCGCGTCGAGGTGACCGTCGGCGCGCACCTCGCTCAGCCGGGCATCGGCGTCGCGCAGCACCTCACCCATCCATTCGCCCTCCGGGCTGAGCGCCGTCCGCAGGCGCCGGGCCGACTCCGCCGCGGGCAGGACGAGGTCGAAGTCGGCGCTCCGCGGCCGCCCGTCCGAGACCCATTCCATCTCGCCGTCGTAGGGCAGGAAGGTGATCGGGCGGCACACCCGGTCGACCAGCGCCTGCGGATAGCCGTAGGCGTAGTCGGCGCGGCTGAGGCCGTCCTCGTCGTAGCTGACCCAGGGGATGGCTGAATTATCGGAGCGGAAGGGCGTGCCCGAGAGCAGCAGCCGGAAGCGGGCGCCGTCGAAGGCCTTGCGGGTCTGCAGGCCCCAGGCGGCCAGGTCGCCCATGTGGTGCGGCTCGTCGGCGATCAGCAGGGTCGGCCGGCGACCGGCGGCCAGCCGGTGGGTATCCGGCCCGGACGCGATCGTCTGGTAGGTGACGGCGACGCCGTGGAAGTCGACCGACTCCGGCCCGGCGGCGTTCGGTCTGTTCGGCTCGAGGTCGATGCCGTAGCGAGCCGCGTCGGCGGCCCACTGGCGGCAGATGTGGGTGGTCGGGCCGGCGACGACCACGCGGGAGACGAACCCGGCGCTCAGCATCCGATGGGCGATGTGCAGGCCGAAGGTGGTCTTGCCGGCCGCCGGCGTGGCCGAGGCCAGGAAGCTGGCGTCCGAGTGCGCGCGCACAGCCTCGGTCGCCTCCTTCTGCCAGGAGCGAAGGGGCCGGGCATCGGGCCAATCCGGGAGCGATCGGGCGCGCGCCCCGCCACCGACAAGTTGCTGCGAGGCGTCGTACAAGGGCCGGCAACAATATGGGCGCGAGCGGTCGGAGGGCGGTGGCCCACACAGGGGTCGCGGGCACCGCTAGAACCTCCCGGGTGACAATTTCAGCGAATAGTGTCCGTTTGTGCTACTTATTAATGGGTATCCCATGGCTGTTCCCATTGATCCATCCCCCACCGACGAGAGGCAGAGGAGGAGCGTGCAGAGAATTGGTATCGGCGCCGTCGTTTCCCTGGCCACGGTTGCCCTGATGCTCCTCCCTGCCTCTGCGTCGGCTTGACGGCGGCGCCGGGACGCCACTCGCCCGGCGTCTGAGCCGGACGCTTTACCCGCGCAACTCGGAGATCAGGTCGTCGAGGTCGAGGGGCGTGGTGCCCATTTCGACGCCCTCGCCCTCGGCCGGCCGCGGCCACTCCTCGCGGGGACGGTCCCAGTAGAGCTCGACGCCGTTGTGGTCAGGGTCGGAGAGGTAGAGCGCCTCGCTGACGCCGTGGTCGGAGGCACCTTCCAGCGGCCAGCCGGCCTCGCTGACCCGGCGCAGGGCGTCGGCGAGGGCGCGGCGGGTCGGGTAGCGGACAGCGGTGTGGAAGAGGCCCGTGGTCCCTGGTGGCGGAGGCGAGCCGCCTTTCGAGCTCCAGGAGTTGAGGCCGATGTGATGGTGGTAGCCACCGGCGGAGATGAAGGCGGCGTCCGCTCCCCAGCGCTGCATCAGATCGAAGCCGAGGATGCCGCAGTAGAACTCCAGCGCCCGGTCGACGTCGGCAACCTTGAGGTGGACGTGCCCGATGTCGACGCCGGGATCGATCGGCTCAGCCATCGAGGGCACCGTCCAGCGCCTGGTTGACGAGGCGGTCGGCGTCAGAGTTGTTCTCGCGGCGGACGTGGCGGATCGACCAGGAGTCGAAGTCGCGCAGCGCCCGCTTCACCGCTTCGTGCAGCTCCTTCATGCCGGCGTTTTTCACTTTGTAGCGACCTTCGACCTGGCGCACGACCAGCTCGGAGTCGCCGATCAGCTCGAGGTCGCTGGCGCCGTGGGCGGAGGCGAGCTCGATCCCGCGCAGCAGCGCCCGGTACTCGGCGACGTTGTTGGTCGCCTCGCCGATCGCCTCGCCGACTTCCTCGACGACCTCGCTGCCATCGCGCAGCACCACCCCGATCGCCGCCGGCCCCGGGTTGCCGCGGGCGCCGCCGTCGACGTTGACCGTGTAGCGGCTCATCGGCTCGCCGCAGGGTCTCCCGCCATGCGCAGCCTGCCGTCCTCGCCGACGACGGCGTTCCACTGCTTCGCGGGGTTGTCGAGCTGGTCGATCTCGCCGCCCTTGCCGAGCTCGAAGACCGGCCGCAGCTCGTCGCCGAGATCCACTCCCCACTGGTACCAGGAGAGATCCCAGGCGATCGTGATCCGGACCTCGCCGGGGTTGCCGGCCGAGGCGCCGACCGAGGCGCGCGGCAGGCCCAAGGTGCGGGTGAGGCCGACGACCGAGCGCCCCGCCTCGCTCGAGTTGAAGCGGGCGGCGGCCTGCTCGAAGGGTGTGAATCCGCTTGCGTCGCCGGGCGGCGGCGCCGGGCGGCGGGACGGCGGTGGCGAGGGCGCTCCCGGCCGGCGGTCGCGGCGGCGCAGGAGGCCACGCAGGCGCCCACGGCCCTCGTGCTCCCTGCTCTGGCCCGGCTCGGGCTCCGGCCCGGCGCCGTCCCGCCAGCCGAGCCGCTCCGCCCGGGCGACGCAGAGCTCGCAGACCGATCGTTCCTCCTCCGCGTCGAAGTACCCGTGCACGCGCTCGCCGGCAAGGATCGTCCGGCCGCAGATCCCGCAGGTGGCTCCCATCACCCTTGCTGGAGCGAGGATTTCAGCCGCATCACGGCCTTCGTGTGCAGCTGCGAGACCCGCGACTCGGTGACGCCGAGAACCTCGCCGATCTCGCGCAGGGTGAGGTTCTCGTAGTAGTAGAGGGCGACGACCAGCTGCTCGCGCTCGGGCAGGCCGCCGATCGCCTCGGTCAGCAGGTCCTTGACCTCGGTCGAGGCGAGCGCTTCCTGCGGGTCGGCGGCGCTTTCGTCGGCGATCGTGTCCAGCAGCGAGACCTGGTCGCCGGAGCTGTCGGAGACGGTCCATAGCTCGTCGAGCGCGTAGACGGAGGAATTGGCGATCTCCAGCAGGGCGCTCTGCAGTTCCTCTTCGGTCATGTTCAGTTTCGCCGCCAGCTCGGCCTCGCTCGGCGCCCGCTGCAGTTCGTGCTCGAGCTTGGTCTGGGCGGCTTCGATCTCGCGGGCGCGGGAGCGGACCGAGCGCGGGACCCAGTCGAGCGAGCGGAGTTCGTCGATGATCGCGCCGCGGATGCGGGTCATCGCAAAGGTCTCGAATTTGATCCCCCGCTCCGGCTCGAAGCGCTCGATCGCGCCGATCAGGCCGACGAGGCCGTAGGAGATCAGGTCGGCGTCTTCGACGTGCGAGGGCAGCCCCGCGCCGAGCCGGCCGGCGACGAACTTGACCATCGGCGAGTAGGCGACGACCAGCCGCTCGCGGGCGCCCTCGTCCCCGTCGCTCTTGTAGCGGCGCCAAAGATCGCGCAGCTCAACCTCTTTCACGCCCGTTTCCATCAGGCGAGTCTACGTTCGTTTGCGGGGGTTTGGTTCATGCGCGCGGGTGGCTGGCGGCGTAGGTGTCACGCAATCTGGCGGCGTCGACTCGGGTGTAGACCTGGGTGGTCGAGATCGACGCGTGACCTAGTAACTCCTGAATCGTACGCAGATCGGCACCGCCCTCGAGCAGATGCGTTGCGAAGGAATGTCTGAGTGAATGCGGCGAGACTCCGGCGGCGAGCGCCGCCTCGCGGGTCCAGAGGCCGAGGCGGCGGGTCACATCGCTATTCGAAAGTCGGCGGCCGCTCTTCGAGAGGAAGAGGGCGCCCTCGCGCGGATCGACCGCGAGGGCATGGCGGGCTTTGTCGAGATAGCGGCGCAGGGCGCGCTGGGCGGGCTCGCCCACCGGCAGCAGCCGCTCCTTCGAGCCCTTTCCCAGGACGCGCAGCTGCTCGGTCTCGAAATCCAGTGCGCCGACGTCGAGGTTGACGATCTCCTCGCAGCGCAGGCCGCAGGAGTAGGCGAGCTCCAGCATCGCCCGGTCGCGCAACTCCAGCGGGATGCGGGCGGGGATCCGCTCCAGCAGGGTCCGCATCTGCTCGGTACTGAGGACGTGGGGCAGCTTCTCGGAGCGTTTCGGGCTGGAGACGAGCTCGGCCGGGTTCGATCCCGCCCGTTCGGTGCGGACGAGGAAGGCGTAGAGGCCGCGAATCGCGGCGAGCTTGCGGGCAACGGTCGCCGGCGCGGCACCGGCGCTGGAGAGCCCGGCGCCGTAGCGGCGGACGTCGCGATGACGCACCTCGCCGGGGCCGATCCCCTGCTCCCCCGCCCACTCCGAGAAGCCGCCGAGGTCGACCCCGTAGGCGCGCCGGGTGCGCTCGGCGGAGCCACGGGCGCGCAGGTCGCGGTCATAAGCGCTGAGGGCGGCCTCCCAGTTCATCGAGGCTTCATTCGCCCCGGGCGGGGTTCGTCCTTTGCGGGATGGCTACCCGATGAAGATTGGCGTTCCTACTTCTACTTCGTCGTATAGCTCTTCCACGTCGGGAATCGCCATCCGTACGCAGCCATGGGAGGCGGCGCTGCCGAGCGAGTAGGTCTCTTCGGTGCCGTGGATGCCGGCGCCTTCGTAGATGCCCATCCAGCGCGCCTTGATCGGGTTCGACGGTCCCGGCGGGATCGTCTGCCCAGCCAGCGAGCCCGCCCAGTCGGAAAGCGGCACGTGCCAGACCGGGTTTTCTTCCTTTTCCTGGATCGCGTAGAGGCCTTCCGGCGTTTCCAGCCCTTCCATGCCGACAGCGACCGTGTAGGTCTTGGCCAGCTTCAGGTGCTTCCACAGCCGCAGGGTGAAGGTCGAGCGATCGAGGGTGAGGTAAGACGGGTACTCGGCCGCGACTTCCTGCTTGGTCACTTCCGGCGCGATCGAGTGAACCTCGGCCTTGACCGTGTGCGGCGCGTTGGCGTTGAGGACGGCGGCCTTGAGGTCCTTCTCCAGCAGGTTGTCGCGCAACTTGCGGCCGTCCTGGCCGGCGACGACTTCGAGCGAGTCACCGCTCGCTTCGACGTCGGCGTTCTCCGGTTCGCGGTTGATTTCCTCGGCGACGTGGCGGACGAAGCGGTTGACCGCCCGCTCGGAGTAGGCGACTTCGGGCCGGATGCTTTCTTCGACCTCGCCGCCGCTGACGTAGCGGACCAGGCGGCCGGGCAGGCCACCCTCCTGGCTGTCTTCGACGGCCTCTTCGACAGCGGTGTCGAGGTCGGCGCGGATCTTCAGCTGCTCGCCGGTCAGCTTCCAGGTCTTGCCTTCGAAGCTGACCCCGAGGGAGGTCTTCAGCGGCGCCACCAGCTTGCGGTGGACCT
Organism: Solirubrobacterales bacterium; assembly: GCA_035264245.1. GTDB lineage: Bacteria > Actinomycetota > Thermoleophilia > Solirubrobacterales > 70-9 > VAYN01. The sequence goes on along the minus strand of DATFQO010000038.1, from coordinate 11,055 downwards.
TCGCCTTCGCCTGTTCTTCGTCGAGACCGCCGACGTCGACGCCGCCGATCGTCACGCCCTCAGCGATCTTGTCCTTCTGCGAGCTGTCGTAGGCGTAAGCGCCGCCGACGACGAGAACCAGCAGCACGGCGGCGATCAACACCGCTATCGAAGTCTTCGTTCCCATCTGAACTGGAGTAACCCTCAGTGCGTCGCTTTGCCGGTTGGTAGAAGTCTAGGCACTCGCCTGGTTCGCCTTCGCTGGCGCTCTTCCCTGCAATTTCGCATGTGCCTCGGTCTTATCGGCAGCGCGGCCGGATATCTTTCGCTGCGTGCGCACCAAGGACGAAGTCAGGGCGGAGGTCTGGAAGGCGATGGAACGCGAGGGCGTTTCCCGCTTTCCCGGCGCCGAGGGCCGGATCCCGAACTTCGCCGGGGCCAAGCTGGCGGCCGAGAAGCTGGCCGGCCACCGGCTCTGGAAGCGGGCCCGGGTGATCAAGGCCAACCCCGACTCGCCGCAGACCCACGCGCGGCGGATCGCGCTGGAAGAGGGCAAGACGATGATCATGGCGGTGCCGCGCCTGCGCGACCCACATCCCTTCCGGGTGCTGGAACCGAAACGACTTTCGAAAGCGGCGGTCAAAGAGGCGGCGACGATCAAGGGCGCGCTCAAGCACGGTCGCGTCGTCGCCCTCGACGACCTGCCGGAGATCGACTTCGTCCTCTGCGGCTCGGTCGCGGTCAACCTCAGCGGCGCCCGGATCGGCAAAGGCGGCGGCTACCACGACCTCGAGTACGGGATCCTCACCGACGCCGGCAAGATCGACGTCCACACCACAGTCGCGACCACCGTCCACCCGATCCAGATCCTGCGCCAGCATCTGATGGTCACCGACCACGACCTCCCCTGCGACCTGATCGCGACGCCGCGGGCGGTGATCGAGATCGAGCGCCAGCACGACCGCCCGCGCGGCATCCTCTGGGACCATTTGCAGCCGCCGCAGATCCGGGAGATCCCGGTCTTGGAAAGGATGGGGTATGCCTGATCAACAGCAGAGCCCGACCTCCCCGCTCTTTCCCGCCGCCGACTACGGCGACCCGGACCCGGAGTGGCTGAAGATCGACTGGCGGGAGCACCTGCGCCAGGTCGATCTTCCCGGTGCCCAGGCAGTCAACTACGTCGAGATCGGCGAGGGCGAACCGATCATCTTCGTCCACGGGATTGCCGGCTGCTGGCGCAACTGGCTCGAGAACCTTCCTTACTTCGCCGCGCAGGGCTATCGGGCGATCGCGATCGATCTGCCGGGCTTCGGCGACAGCCCGATGCCGTCATGGGAGATCACGATGGGCGACTACGGGCGGGTGATCCATGACTTCTGCGAGCGGCTGGGAATCGACCGCGTGGCGGCGCTGGTCGGCAACTCGATGGGCGGCTTCGTCGGCACCGAGGCGGTGATCGAGGAGCCGGAGCGCTTCGACCGTCTGGTCCTGATCTCCGCCGCCGGGATCAGCTTCGCGGAATGGCAGGGCCGCTCCTTCGACGCCGGCCGCCGCATCTTCAAAGCGGCGATCCCCTTTATGAGCGGTGACCGCCGCGCGTTCTGGACCCGTCCGCGCGGGCGGAAGATCGCCTTCGGCCGGCTCTTCCGCAACCCGAACAAGCTGCGGCCGGAGCTGCTGGCCGAGCAGGTGCGGCCGGGGCTGCAGGCGCCCGGGTTCTCCGACGCCTTGGCGGCGATCTGGGGCTATGACACCCGCGCCCGCCTGCAGGAGATCGAGATCCCGACGATGGTCGTCTGGGGCCTGAACGACCAGATCGTCCCGGTCGAGGCCGCGCTTGGGTACCACCGCCTGATCCCGAATTCGCGCCTGGAGATGTTCGAGCGCACCGGCCATCTGCCGATGCTGGAGCGGCCGAAGCGGTTCAACCCGCTGCTCGAAGGATTCATCGAGTCCTCGCGGCCACTGCGAGCCGCACAGGACACGGCAGTCGGTTAGCGCTTGGTGAATTATGGGCGCCATAGCGCCCATAACTCACCAATGACTAAGTGATCGCGCCCTTGGAAGCGGACGAAACGGTCGCCGCGTACTTGGCCATCACGCCGCGGGTGTAGAGCGGCTCGGGCGACTCGTACTCGGCGACGCGCTTGGCGATCTCCTCGTCGGAGAGGGCGATGCTGAGGCTGCGGTTGTCGATGTCGACGGTGATCTCGTCGCCCTCGTGGATCGCCGCGATCGGGCCCCCTTTGGCCGCCTCGGGGGCGACGTGGCCGATCATCAGCCCACGGGTGGCGCCGGAGAAACGCCCGTCGGTGACCATTGCCACGCTCTCGCCGAGACCCTCGCCGACGATCGCGGCGGTGACCTGGAGCATCTCCCGCATACCCGGGCCGCCGACCGGCCCCTCGTTGCGAATCACGACGATGTCGCCGGCGTTGATCTTCTGGTCCTTGACAGCGCGGAAGCAGTCCTCTTCGCACTCGAAGACCCGCGCGGGGCCCGTCTGCTGGCGGCGCTCGGTGCCGGCGACCTTGACCACCGATCCTTCCGGAGCGAGGTTGCCGCGCAGGATCGCCAGGCCGCCTTCGGGCTTGAGTGGGTTCTCGACATGGCGGACGACTTCCTGGTCGGGCGCCTCGGTCGCGGCGGCGGCTTCCTCGCCGACCGTCCTGCCGGTGACGGTGATCGCCTCGCCGTGGAGGATCCCGGCTTTGGCCAGGCGCTTGAGGATCACCGGCACGCCGCCGGCAGCGTAGAGGTCGGTGGCGACGAAGCGGCCGCCGGGCTTGAGGTCGGCGTAGAGCGGCGTGTTGCGCGAGATCCGCTCGAAGTCGTCCATCGTCAGCTCGATCCCGAGCTCGTGGGCGAGCGCGATCAGGTGGAGGACGCCGTTGGTCGAGCCGCCCGAGGCGCAGACGCAGGCGATCGCGTTTTCCAGCGAGTCCCGGGTGATGACCTTGCTCGGCCGGATGTCTTCGACGAGGACGTTGATCACCAGCTCGCCGATTTTCTCCGCCACCGTGTTCTTGTCGTCGTCTTCGGCCGGGACCATCGCCGAGCCGCCGGCGCTGATTCCCAGGGCCTCGAAGGCGCAGGCCATCGTGTTGGCGGTGAACTGACCGCCGCAGGCCCCGGCACCGGGGCTGGCGACGCCCTCGAGCTCGTGCAGTTCCTCGTCGGTCATATCGCCGGCGTTGTGGGCGCCGATCGCCTCGAAGATGTCGAGGATGGTGACGTCGCGCCCGTGCCAGTGACCGGGAGCGATCGAGCCGCCGTAGAGCAGCACCGAGGGCACGTCGAGGCGGGCCAGCGCCATCGCGCAGCCGGGAATCGTCTTGTCGCAGGCGCAGAGGGCGACGATCGCGTCGAACTGGTAGCCGCGGGCCATCAACTCGATCGAGTCGGCGATCACCTCGCGGCTGACCAGCGAGGCCTTCATCCCCTGCGTCCCCATCGTCACCCCGTCGGAGACGGCGACGGTGTTGAACTCCATCGGCGTCCCGCCGGCCGCGCGGACGCCGGCCTTGACGTGCTCGGCCAGGCCGCGGAGGTGGAAGTTGCAGGGCATCGCCTCGGTCCAGGTGTTGGCGATCCCGATGGTCGGCCGGCTGAGGTCGTCGTCGCTGAACCCGATCCCCTTCATGTAGGCGCGCGAGTGGGCGCGGTCGGGTCCGTCGAAGACGGTCGCCGAGCGGGGTCGGGGCAGCTTGGTCGCGGTGTCGCCGTTCGTGCTCATGGAGGCAATCTAATCAGCGAGCAAAGTGGACGTCATCGGCCCGTCGCCTGGCGAGATTGAAGACGTCCACCGGACCTGGTCCGGACCCGATTCCCCGCAGCCCGTCGCGGACGGCTTCCGAGGTGATCTCACGAGCGCGTTCCGCCGCTTCCAGCGGGGTGTGGCCGAGAGCGAGGAAGGCGGCAAGCGCGGAGGAGTGCGTGCACCCGGACCCGTGCGCGGCGCCGTCGGGATACCGCTCGCCCTCGATTTCGGTCATGTCGCTGCCGTCGTAGAAGACGTCGACGATCTCATCGCTGTGGCCGCCGGTGACGACCGCCGCCTTAGCGCCCATTTCGACCAAGGCCCAGGCCAGCCTCGCCTGGTTCGCCTCCTCCCCAAGTCCGGTCAGCGCCCGCGCCTCGGGAATGTTGGGGGTCACCACCGTTGCCATGGGCAGGAGCCGGACCCGCAGCGTTTCCTGGGCGTCGGGCTCGAGCAGCACCCCACCACTCTCCGAGACCATCACTGGGTCAACCACCACCGGAAGGTTGTCATCCAGGATGAGCGCGAGGGCTGCAACCACACCCTCGATGGCTTCAGCGCTTCCGACCATCCCCACCTTCACCGCGTCCACGCCGACGTCCTCTGCCACCGCAGCGATCTGTGCCAGAAGCATCTCGCCCGAAACAGACTCGATCGCCTCGACCCCCATCGTGTTCTGAGCGGTGATGGCCGTGATCGCGGTCATCCCGTGCACACCGACCCGCGCGAACGCCTTCAGGTCGGCCTGGATCCCGGCACCGCCGCCGGAGTCCGAACCGGCGATCGAGAGAACGGCGGGAATGCGCTCGAAGTCCATATCCGCAGCCTAGAGAGCGCGACAGGTCGGAGGTGACGTCAAAGTGCGCGTGTAGCTACCCAGATTGGAGCAGCGGAGGTAGCCGAGCAGCTCGAGACGCGAAAGCGCAGCGGCGGCGACCGGCGCGGAGAGACCCGTGGCGGTGGCCACCGCGTCGCAAGTCGACTCCCCTGCCTCGACCGCGGCGAGGGCGGCTTCCAGATCCGGGTCCAGGTCGGGGCCGCCGGCGGCCAGCGGTCGGCGCCCAGGCCCGAGCATCGCGTCGAGGACGTCCTGGGCGTCGCGGATTACGTGGGCGCCGCTGGCGAGCAGGGCGTTGGGGCCGGCGGAGGCGCGGGAGGTGACCGGGCCGGGCACGGCCCCGAGATCGCGGCCTAGGTCGGCGGCGAGGTCGGTCGTGATCAGCGAGCCGGAGCGGGTGGCAGCCTCGACCACCACCGTCATCCCGGCCAGCGCGGCCATGATCCGGTTGCGGGCCGGGAAGGTCCAGCGCCACGGGGTCGCGCCGGGAGGGAACTCGGAGATCACGAGGTCGGTTTCGCAAATCCGCCGCCAGAGCGTGCGGTGGCTGGCCGGGTAGGCGACGTCGGGGCCGCAGCCGAGCACGGCGATCGTTCTGCCGCCGTCCAGGGCGCCGCGGTGGGCGCAACCGTCGATCCCGAAGGCGAGGCCGCTGACGACGACCATCCCGGCAGCCGCCAGCTCGCGCCCCAGCTCACGGGCTATCTCGCGCCCGTAGGAAGTGGCGCGGCGGGCGCCGACGACGGTCACCGCCCCGTGGGCCTCGAGCCCGTCGAGCAAAGGGGGGTTGCCGCGGCCGATCAGCGTCCATGGGGCGTCGTCGGCGTCGCGTAGCCCTTCCGGATAGAGATCGCCGTGGCGGCAGCAGGCCCAGCAGCTGGCAAGCGCAAGGTCCTCGAGCATGCTGGCCTCCGACAGAGCAGCAACCCGCGCCAGCAGCTGCGCCGCGACCTTGGGGGCAGCGACCTCGACCAGTTCCTCGTTGGACAGCCGCAGCAGTTCCGGCGAGCGCGATCCGACCTCGCCGGTGGCGATCTTCTCTATGTACGGCCCGAGCGCGGCCAGCAGCCAGGAGCGCCGCAGGCAGTCGGGGCAGGCACGTGGCTCAGTCACGTCCGCGCCTCCGCATCTGCAGCGCCTGCGCCATCTGCTCCTCGCCGATCTCCTCGACGCCGGTCAGGTCGGCGAGGGTCTGGGCGAGGCGCAGGGCGCGATCGTGCGCGCGGCCGCTGAGCCGCTGCCGCGCGTAGAGATCGGCGAGGAGCGCAGCCGCGTCGCCGCTGAGAGCGCAGGCCCGCGCCTCGGCCGGCGTCATCTCCCCGTTGGAGCGCCCGGCTCCCAGGCGCCATTCCTGGCGCTCGCGCGCCGCGCACACCCGCTCCCTGACCGCGGCGGAGGGCTCGCCAGGCGGGCCGCCGATCTCGGTGGCGCTCGGCTGGGAGACCGCCGCGAGGATGTCGATCCGGTCCGCAAGGGCGCCACTCAGCTTGCCCTGGTAGCGCTGGACGTCGTACGGCGCGCAGGCGCAGTCGGGGTCGGTCTCCCCCCTGCCGCATGGACACGGGTTCGCAGCGGCGACCAGCATGAACCGGCAGGGGAGGTGGCGCTGGCCACCGGCGCGGGCGATCGAGACCTCTCCCGACTCCAGCGGCGCCCGCAGGGCCTCGAGGGCGTCGCGGCGGAACTCACAGAGCTCGTCGAGGAAGAGCGCCCCCCGGTGGGAGAGCGTCGCCTCCCCCGGCCGCGGCGGCGAGCCGCCGCCGATCAGCCCGGCGGCGCTGATCGTGTGGTGCGGTGCGCGCAGGGGCCGGCCGGCCGGGAGGTTCTCGAGCCGGCCGCAGGCGCTGGCGATCCGCGCCACCTCGAGCGCCTCCGCCGGCGCCAGCGGCGGCAGGATCGAGGGCAGCCGGCTGGCGGCGAGCGACTTGCCCGCCCCGGGCGGGCCGACCATCAGGAGGCTGTGCCCGCCAGCGGCCGCGACCTCCAGCGCGTGGCGCAGGTGCGGCTGGCCGCGCAGATCCGCCAGGTCGGGCGCGGCCGGCGATGAGTCCAGCCGCAGCGCCAGCGGCTGCGGGCGCGGCGGGTCCCAGCTGCCCTCGACCAGCCCCGGCAGGCGGCCGAGGCTGTCGACCGCGATCACGCCGATCCCCTCGACAAGCGCCGCCTCGGGGCCGTTCTCGGCCGGCAGCACGATCGCCTCCGCCCCGCTCTCCCGTGCCGCCTCGGCCATCGCCAGCGCGCCCTGCACCGCCCTGGTCGAGCCGTCCAGGGCGAGCTCGCCCGCCAGCGCCACCCGCGCCAGCCCCTCCCACTCCAGCTGACCGGAGGCGCTGAGCAGCCCCGCCGCGATCGCCAGGTCCATCCCCGGGCCCGCCTTGCGCAGGCTGGCAGGCGCCAGGTTGACGACGATCCGCTTCAGCGGGAACTCGAAGCCGCAGTTGACCAGTGCCGCCCGCACCCGCTCGCGCGCCTCCCGAACCGCCGCGTCGGGAAGGCCGACGATCGTGAAATTCGGCAGCCCGCGGTGGACGTCGACCTCGACCCGGACCGGGCGGGCGGAGATGCCGTCGAGGGTGAAGGTGCGGGCGGTGGCGAGCATGTTGGGGACGCTAGGCGGCTCGAATTGACGCGTTGTGCGCAGTTCGGAAAATTTCTCCCTCGGAGGTGGGGAGAGTTCGCGACTTCAGGCCCTTATAGGGACATGACCGACGCCCGACGCCGCACCGGCCAGATCGCCGAGGACCTCGTCGCCGAGCGCCTGACGGGCGACGGCTGGGAGATCGTCGAGCGCAACGCCCGCACCCGCTACGGCGAGCTCGACATCGTCGCCCGCGATGGCAACGTGCTCGTCTTCGTCGAGGTCAAGGGAGCGCGGGTGGGGACCGGGTTCGGCCCCGAGAAGCCGATCCTTTCGATCGACTTCCGCAAGCAGCGCCGAGTCCGCCGCCTCGCCGCCGCCTGGATGGCCGAACGCCGCGACCAGCCCCGCTACGACGACATTCGCTGCGACGCGGCCGGGGTCACCCTCGACCGCGACGGGCGCCCGGTAGAGGTCGAGTACGTGATCGGCGCGTTCTAGCCGAGCTCGAGCTGCGCGTAGGCCACCGACTGGAACGAACGCCGGTGAAGCGGCGAGATGCCGAGCTCCTCGATCGCCTGCCGGTGCTCCGGGGTCGAGTAGCCGACGTGCTCCTCGAAGCCCCAACCGGGATGCAGAGCGGCGACCTCGCGCATGTAGCGGTCGCGGGTCACCTTGGCGATGACCGAGGCGGCGGCGATCGCCGCGCTGGTCCCGTCGCCCTGGATGACTGATCGGTGCGCGACCGCGCAGCGCGGCAGGCGGAAGCCGTCGACGAGGCAGATCGCGTCATCCGCGGGCGCCAGGCGCTCCAGCGCCAGCGAGAGCGCTTCGATGTTGGTCACGTGCAGGCCGCGGCGGTCGATTCCGGGGGCGGAGCGGACGACGACACTGACCCGCTCGGCCGCCCGCAGCACGCACGGATACATCTCCAGCCGGTGGGTCTCGGTCATCTGCTTGGAGTCGTACAGGCCGCTGAGGGCGCGACGGTCTGAGTTGGAGAGGCGCTCGTAGTCGATCAGGACCGCGGCGGCGACCAGCGGCCCGGCCAGGCAACCGCGACCGGCCTCGTCGGTGCCGGCGACGTAGCGGCTCTGCAGGCCGCGATCGAACGCGAACAGGCGGCGGCTGCGTGCCAGCCGGCGGCGGTGGTGCTTGCCCGGCTTAGAGGCCGCCGACGCGGTTCGGGGGCCAGTAGGTGGCAAAGGCCTCACCGATGATCCAGTCTCGGGGTACGGGTCCCCAGAAGCGGCTGTCGTCGCTTGCCCCACGGTTGTCGCCCATCATGAAGTAATGGTCGGGCGGGATCGTGATCTGTTTCGGCAAATTGCAGGCGGGAGCGCCGCCGCAGGGGTTGATGTAGGGCTCGTCGCTCTTCTCGACCCCGTTGACGACCGGGTGGCCGTCTTTGACCGTGAGGGTGTCGCCGGGGCCGGCGACGATCCGCTTGATGAAGTTCTGGTCGGAGCGCTCGGGGGTCGGCTCCGGGCACGGTTCGCGCGGGCCCGCAGTGACGCCGCAGCGCGGGCCGCCGTCGGCGCCGGCCGGTGGGTGGAAGACGACGACGTCGCCGATCTTCGGGTCCTTGAAGTGGTAGAGGAAGCGGTTGACGAGGACCCGCTGGCCGACGTCCAGCGTCGGCTCCATCGATTCGGAGGGGATTTGGTAGGGCTTGACGATCCAGGCCTGAATCGCCAGCGCCAGGCCCAACGCCAGCACGACGATGACGACCAACTCCATGAGCCCGCCGCCTTTTGACTGTGGCTTCGGGATCTTGGGGTTCAGGCTGCCGAGTCCTCGTCGGAGTCGCCGGCCTCTGCCGGCTTCTCGTCCTCGGCATCCTCGGGCGCTGAAGTGTCCTCGGTCTCCCCTGCCTCGGGCGCATCCGCGTCCGCCTCCGCCGCCGTCTCCGGCTCCGCCGCGGTGGCCGCATCGGCCACGCTCTCGTCGGCCACAGCACCAACCGCCTCCTCAGGGGTCTCGACCGGGACGACCTCCTCCTGGCTGACGCCCTCGGCGTCGACGGCGGTGGACTCGCCGTCAGCCGTGCCGGCGACCGCGACGACGTCGTCGTCGATGCCCCAGCGCCGCTCGGCGACGCGGGCGGCCTTGCCGATCCGGCCGCGCAGGTAGTAGAGCTTCGCCCTGCGCACAGCGCCGCGCGCCGCGACCTCGAGTTTCTCGATCTTCGGCGAGTGCAGGGGGAACGTCCGCTCGACCCCGACACCGAAGGACTGCTTGCGCACGGTGAAGGTCTCACGCACCCCGGAGCCCTGGCGCTTGAGGACGACACCCTCGAAGACCTGGGTCCGTTTGCGGGTTCCCTCGATCACCTGGAAGTGGACGCGGACGCGGTCTCCAGGGGAGAATTTGGGCAACCCTGGCCGAAGCTGGGCGCGCTCGATGCTGTCGATTACGGAGCTCATAGGAAGAATCGCTGCGAGAAAAAACCGCCGGGACCCAGGTGCGGGAACCGCGCGGTCGCGGAATGGTAGCTATTCCGCGTCTTTTTCGAACTGCTCGGCTCGCAGGCGGCTCTGCTCGAGCCGCCACTGCCGCACCTTCTCGTGGTCGCCGGATAGGAGGATTTCGGGCACGCCCCAGCCGCGGTAGTCGGGCGGGCGGGTGAAATGGGGGTACTCGGGCATACCCTCGAGGGCGTGGCTGAAGGACTCCTCGACGGCGGAATCGGCGTGGCCGAGGGCGCCGGGCAGCTTGCGCATCAGCACGTCGGCGACGACCATCGCCGGCAGCTCGCCGCCGGCGAGGACGTAGCGGCCGATCGAGAGCTCGTCGTCGGCGAGGTGCTGGTGGACGCGGTCGTCGAAACCCTCGTAGCGGCCGCAGAGCAGGGCGACGTGCGGCTCGGCGACCAGCTCGTCGGCGATCGGGTCGTCGAGCACCGGCCCGGTCGGCGAGAGGAGGACGATCCGCGGTCGAGGCCCGTCGCCGTAGGCCGCCCGCAGCGCCGTGTCGACGACGTCGACCCGCAGCACCATCCCGGCGCCGCCGCCGTAGGGGGAGTCGTCGACTTGGCCGGCGGTCAGCGGCGTCGTGTCGCGGTAGTTGAAGAAGCGGAGCTCGTTGCCTTCGCGGACGGCGTTCTGGACCGAGCGCTGCGACTGGAACCAATCGAAGGCCTCCGGGAAGAGGGTGAAGACGTCCAGGCGCACGCGGCGGGCGCGCTCAGTCGAGGATGTCGACGATCACGCGGCGGTCGATCCGCACCGCGGCCGCCTTGGCGATCGTCCGGATCGCGTTGGCGATCCGCCCGCCCTTGCCGATCACGCGGCCGAGGTCGCCCTCGGCGACGCTGATCTCGTAGATCAGATCGCCGTCCTCCTCGAGCTCCTCGACGACAACCGCCTCCGGGTCCTCGACGAGGGCCTTGACGAGAAACTCGAGCAGCTCGGTCATCGAGCGGACCGGCTAGCTGCCGGTGGCCTTGATGCCCTTGGTCCGCAGCAGGGTCGCGACCGTCTCCGACGGCTGGGCGCCGTGCTCGAGCCAGTGCTTTGCGCGCTCCTCGTCGATGTTGATCGTCGAGGGCTCGGTCTGCGGGTTGTACTGGCCGATCGTCTCGATCGTGCGCCCGTCACGCGGCGAACGTTTGTCGGCGACGACGATGCGCCAGATCGGGTTCTTTTTCGAACCCACACGTCTAAGTCTGATTCGGACTGCCATAGGGTCGGGCAGATTAGCGTCTACGGGCCTTGGGGCGCGGCGTGCGCTGTCCGCCACCCGCCAGATTGGCCATCTGCTGCGGCGTCGGCATCTGCCCGTTGGCCATCGATTTCATCAACACCCGCATCTGGTCGAACTGCTTGACCAGCTGTTTGACGCTCTGGACTTTGGTCCCCGAGCCGGCCGCGATCCGCTTGCGGCGGGAGCCGTTGATCA